>NZ_LT703003.1:996767-1329023 GCF_900149695.1 Anderseniella sp. Alg231-50
CCAGCAGGTTGGCTGCCTCGGGCCTGCCCTTTAGGGCTTCCATGGATTCGGGCAGCGCATCCGGGTCGGTTTTCGCCTTGCGGATTTTCTTCGCGATGGTATCCGCATCATCGGTCAGGTTTATGCGCGACAAATCCGACGGATCGGACTTCGACATCTTCTTGTCGCCGTCACGCAGCGACATGACACGTGTGGCGGGACCGGTGATCAACGGTTCCGGCAACGGGAAAAACCCGTCGGGATACCCGGCCTCGGTGCACGCGTCGGCCATGTCGATGTTGAACTTCTGGGCAATGTCACGGGTCAGCTCAAGGTGTTGTTTCTGGTCTTCGCCGACCGGCACGTGAGTGGCGCGATAGGCCAGTATGTCGGCTGCCATCAGGTTGGGATAGGCATACAGGCCAACCGAGGCATTCTCGCGATTCTTGCCGGCCTTGTCCTTGAACTGGGTCATCCGGTTCAGCCATCCCACACGGGCCACGCAATTGAATATCCAGGCAAGTTCGGAGTGGGCCGCGACCTGGCTCTGGTTGAAGACAATGTGTGCGGCCGGATCGATACCGGATGCAAGGTAGGCGGCGGTGACTTCGCGCGTACTGCGGGCCAGTTCTTCCGGACCGCCCCACACCGACCTGTCCTGGGTAATCGCATGCAGGTCGACCACGCAATAGATGCATTCATGCGACGACTGCATTGCGACAAAGCGCTTGATGGCCCCCAGATAGTTGCCCAGATGCAGGTTGCCGGTTGGCTGCACGCCGGAGAATACGCGTTGGCTGGCTTGGGACATTTTATGAAAGCTCCGCTGGATCAGGATGTTTTCGGTTGGCTGGCCGGGTATATGCCGCAATGCGCACGCGCTGCCAAGCGCCATCAGCTCTTGCGGGCAAAAGATTGCTTCAGCGCGGCGACATCCAGCGCACCCGTCCACCATGCAATTGCAAAGTACACAGCCGCCCCGAACCCGACCATGGCGGCCAGCATCGCCAGGCGCACAATGAACAAGGTGTCAGCACTGAACAGCGGACTCACAAACTGCATTACGCCAAGGAGTACAAAGCCCATGACCAGGCTTGCGGCGATGATCCTGGGCAGTGCCTTGCGCAGACGACCATCGAGGGTGAAGTCACCGCGCTTCGACAAAGTGTAACCCAGCAGCAGGGCATTGACCCACCCGGCAGCCGTCGTTGCCAATGCTACACCGACATAGGCCAGGAACGGAAACAGGGCCAGCGCACCGGTTATGTTGATGACGACAGAAATCAATGCAAACCACATCGGCGTGCGGGTGTCCTCACGCGCGAAGTAGGCCGGTGAAAACACCTTGATCATCACGAATGCCGGAAGCCCCGCGGCAAAGGCTGCAAGTGCTATCGAGGTGGCGCGGGCATCATCCGCATCGAACGCGCCTCGCTCAAACAGCACGTGAATGATCGGATGCGGCATGGCCATCAAAGCGACGGCCGACGGTATCGTCAGAAGCAGCGATATCTCGAGCGCCCGGTTCTGGCTTGAATGCACGCCCTCGCTATCATCGGCGCGCAGGCGGCGCGACAGTTCCGGCAGCAGCACCACGCCGATGGCGATGCCGATAACGCCCAGCGGCAACTGATAGATGCGGTCGGCATAGTAGAGCCACGACGGCGCGGAATCCTGCAGCGACGCGATCATGGTGGAAACCAGCAGGTTGATCTGGGTTATGCCGCCGGCAATCAGGCCCGGAATGCCAAGGCTGACCAGGCGCCTGACCCCCGGCGTGATGGTCGGGCGTTTAAGTTTCAGGGAGACACCGGCCCGGGTCATGGCAATCCACAGCATGATGAATTGTAACAGGCCCGCAGCGCTCACCCCCCAGACCAGGGCAAAACCGGTTCGCGGCTCCGCATCCCATCCCGACAGCAACACGAACGCCAGCACCCCTATCAGCACAATGTTCAGGATGATCGGTGCTGCGGCAGCGGCGGTAAACCGGTGCAGGGAGTTCAGGATACCGCCAACCAGGGCGACCAGAGACATGAAGGTCAGATAGGGAAACGCGATGCGGGTCAGCTGAACCGTCAAATCGAGCTTTTCCGGATTGTCAATGAAGCCGGGCGCCAGGACGTAGATGATGAGCGGCATGGCCAGCATGGCCAGTGCGGACAGCGAAATCAGGAAAACCAGCAGGCAGGCCAGTACTTCCTCGGCAAAGCGGGTGGCGGCGGGCTGACCCTCACCTTCCAGACGGCGGGCGAACAGCGGCACGAAAGCGGCGTTGAAAGCCCCTTCGGCAAACAGGCGGCGAAACAGGTTCGGAAACCTGAAGGCGACAACGAAGGCATCGGCAATGAGGCCGGTTCCGATAACGCTTGCCATCAGCACGTCGCGGACAAAACCCAGCACCCGAGAGATCATCGTCATGGCGGCAACTGTCGAAGCGGATCGTAATAGGGCCATTGTTGTGCGATGTGCCTTGCGTGCGGTATCAGGGTCGCGGCTTGTCACAAATCCCCGTCATGATGAAACGAGAATCAGCCGTCGTGTAAACTTGTAGACAAGCGGTTGTAGTTCAGCAAGCAGCGCAGACTTGTACGCCCGGACGCTAGCCGGCCTTGGCAACTGCCTGTTTTGTTCCGGATTCCAGAACGTCAAGCAGGCTTTCCTCTATGGATTGCAGCCTGGTCTTGCTGGTGATTTTCTGGCCAATCAGATCCGTCACGTAAAACACATCGACGGCGCGCTCGCCGAACGTCGTGATCTGCGCCGAGGCGATGTTGAGATTCAGCCGGAACAGGCTGTCGGTCAATTTGAACAGCAGGCCGAGGCGATCAAGCCCTGCCACTTCAACCACCGTGAACCGGTTTGACGTGTCATTGGACACGATGACCTGGGGCTCCACGGTAAAAGCCTTGATACGGCCTTTCGGGCGCGACGCCTCGGCAACGGCCTTGCGCAACTGGATCTTGCCGGCAAACGCCTGGCGCATCAGATCGAGGATACGGTCAATCCGTCGGTGTTCGTCGTCCGGGTCCTCAAACTCGCGCTGGATGAGCAGCGTATCGAGCGCCATGCCGTCAGTGGTGGTGAAAATCTTGGCGCCCACAATATTGGCGCCACCGGCTGCGCAGGCGCCGGTCAGCAAGGCAAGCAGTCGCGGATGATCCGGCACATAGACGGTGATTTCGGTAATCGACTTGAAGTTGTCGGTGCGCACGTCAAACGCCACCGGGTTTTCGGTCTCGCCCGCGCGGGCCAGCAATTTCGCATCCATCACCTGATGATCAAGGTCCACCGTATACCAGTACGCGTCGTAGTGGCGTTCCAGATAGGCCGACACGTCATCCGCGTCCCAGTCGGACAATGCGCCGGCAAGAGCCATCTTGGCAGCCTCAATGCGGTCAACGCGCGAGATCGAGGTATGTCCGCCTGACAGATGCGGTTCGGTTTCCGCGTACAGTGTGCGCAACAGCTGGCCTTTCCAGCCGTTCCAGACGCCCGGTCCGACCGCGCGAATATCGACAACCGTCAATACCAGCAACAGCCGCAACCGTTCCGGACTTTGTACAATCTCGGCAAAATCAGTGATGGTCTTGTAGTCGGACAGGTCACGCATCTGCGCCGTCTCGCTCATGACCAGATGATGACGCACCAGCCACTCAACGGTTTCGGTTTCAGACTTGCTCAGGCCGAGCCGCGGGCAAAGGGTTTTGGCAACTTTGGCACCGGCAATGGAATGATCCTCCTTGCGTCCCTTGGCGATGTCATGCAGCAGCACGGCAACATACAGCACGCGTCTTGAAACCACCCCCTGGATGATGCCGGAGGCAAGCGGATGGTCCTGCGTCAGCAGGCCCTGGTCGATCTTCGACAAGACACCGACCGCCCGTATCAGATGCTCATCGACCGTATAGTGGTGATACATGTTGAACTGCATCAATGCGGTGATGCGCCCGAATTCAGGTATGAACCTGCCCAGCACGCCGGCTTCACTCATCTTTCGCAACACGGCTTCCGGATCGCGCGACTTGGTCAGAATATCGAGAAACAGCTCGTTGGCCACCGGGTCTGCCCGCATCTGCTTGTCGATGGCGCGGCGGCTGCGGCGCACAAGCCTCAGGGTTGCGGGATGAATGGACAGGTTGTTGTGTTCGGCCACCCGGAACAGACGCATGATCGAAACCGGATCGGTTACGAACAGGTCTTCATCCACGGACTTGATACGGCCTGCCTCGATCTTGAACACACCATCATCGTCCAGCTTGATCGAACGCCAGCTGAAGCGCCCGAACAATTCGCTCATGCTCGGCGCCTGCTTGATCTGCTGTGCCTCCAGGACAGCCGACATGATGCGGGTCAGGTCACCGACATCCTTGGCGACCAGAAAATAGTGCTTCATGAAACGCTCGACCGACTTCAGGCCGCCAAGGGCTTCATAGCCGAGCCTGGTCGCCATTTCCGACTGCTTGTCGAAACTCAACCGGTCGTCACCGCGCCCGGTCATGAAATGCAGGTGACAGCGCACAGCCCAGAGAAAATCCTCGCAGCTGATGAAACGGTTCTGTTCCTTGCGGGTAAACAGGCCGGACTTGGCGAGTTCACGGGCGGAGCGGGTGCCGTAGACGAACTTGGCGATCCAGAACATCGTATGAAGATCACGCATGCCGCCCTTGCCGTCCTTGACGTCAGGCTCGACCAGATAGCGCGACTCGCCGGCGCGGCGGTGACGCTCATCGCGTTCCTCGAGCTTGTCAGCAACGAACTGGCGCTGGTCGCGGGCCAGAATGTCCTTGCCGTAACGGCTTTGCAGCTCGTCGAACAGCGGCCTATGACCGCAGATGAAGCGGGCCTCCAGAACCGATGTCATGATGGTGGTGTCGGTGCGAACCAGCCGGATACAGTCATCCACCGAGCGCGTGGCATGGCCGACCTTGAAGCCCAGGTCCCACAACAGGTACAAAACGTATTCGACGACACTCTCGCCCCAGGCGGTCTGCTTGTAGGGCAGCAGCAACAGCAGGTCGATGTCGGAGCCCGGCGCCAGCGCACCGCGGCCATAGCCGCCCACCGCAACCAGCGATATGCGCTCAGATGTCGACGGATTGCTGGCGGCATACACAATCGACGATGCAAATTCATAAATTGCGGTGATCAGGTGGTCCTGCAGGGCAGACAGCCGGTGGGCGCAATCGCGCCCCTTGCCGGTTTCGGTGAGCCGGACCTCCTCTTCCGCGCGCGATGTCTTGATCAGGTCTTTCAGATAATTCAGGGCCGCAGGCCGAAACTCGAGCCCGTCCGGCCCGTGCTTGTCGGCCAGAGCGGTCAGCTGGAGCAGAATGTGATCGGCGCAGAACTCCGGCGCGCACACGTCATTTCTGGCTGGCAAGGGTACGACTGGCATGATCTCAGGCTCATCAAATGGCGCAACACGGCAAACGATACCGGCATGGTCTAGCCGTTGTCGTCGGATACAGCCAGTTTTTTCAACTGGTAGACCAGATCCAGCGCTTCGCGGGGACTAAGGTCGTCCGGCAGGGTGTCTTCGAGTTTCTCAAGCAATTTTGATGGCCCGGCATCCGGCACCGCTGCGGGCCTGGCCACCGGCACCGAGAACAATGGCAGGTCATCAATGATGTCACTGCGCGACTGGGCGCGCTCGCTTTCTTCCAGCAGATGCAGGACTTCCGACGCGCGTTCAATGACACCGCCGGGAAGCCCGGCCAATCTGGCGACCTGAATTCCGTATGACCTGTCCGCCGCACCGGGCGCTACTTCATGCAGAAAGATCACTTCGCCCTGCCACTCGCGCACTTTTACAGTGGCGTTCTTGACGCGATCCAGCTTGCCGGACAAGGCGGTCAATTCGTGAAAATGCGTGGCGAACAGCGACCGGCACCGGTTCACCTCGTGCAGGTGTTCGACGCAGGCCCAGGCAATCGACAGGCCATCATAGGTGGCCGTACCCCGGCCGATCTCGTCCAGAATAACCAGCGACCGCTCGGTTGCCAGATTGAGGATGGTCGCCGTTTCCACCATTTCCACCATGAAGGTCGAGCGCCCGCGCGCCAGGTCATCTGCCGCGCCCACCCTGCTGAAAATGCGGTCCACGACACCGATGCGGGCAGACTTCGCCGGCACGAAACTGCCCATCTGGGCCAGCAGGGCAATGATGGCGTTCTGCCGCAGATAGGTCGACTTACCGGCCATGTTGGGACCGGTCAGAAGGGTTATGTGGCGCGATGCTGCACCATCATCATCCAGCTCGCCTGCCGACAGCATGCAGTCATTGGGCACAAATGGAGACCCGGCCTGATGCCGCAACGAGGCTTCCACCACCGGGTGCCGCCCGGCCTCGATTTCGAAACTGCGCGATGCATCGATGTGTGGTCTGGAATACTCATGTCGAACCGCCAGTTCCGCCAGCGCGCAATAGACATCCAGTTCTGCAAGCGCATCTGAAATGGCATGCAGCATGGCGGCACGCTTACAGGCTTCATCGGCCAGTTGCTCGAATATCTCGATCTCGATGCTGCGCGCCCGGTCACCGGCGAGGGAAATTTTCTGCTCCAGCCCGGTGAGTTCGGTGGTGGTGAACCGCATGGCGTTTGCCATGGTCTGGCGATGAATGAACCGGGCGGCATGATCGGGGCCCAGCAACTGCTCGCCGCCCTGCTGGTTCAGTTCAATGAAATAACCCAGCATGTTGTTGTGCTTGATCTTGAGGGCTTTCAGGCCGGTTTCTTCGGCATACCTGGTTTGCAGGCCGGCAATGACCTTGCGGCTCTCGTCGCGCAGTGCCCGGTTTTCATCAAGCTCGGCGTTGGCGCCCGGCTTTATGAAACCGCCGTCGCGGGTCGTGGCCGGCAATTCCTCGGACAGCAGGCTGTCAAGGTGTCCGGCAAATTCCGTATCTGCCTGGCTGAGTGCCTGCCAGATGCCGGACAACCTGTCCGGCCAGGGGTCGATGCCGGCGCGCTCCTTATGCGTTTCAGCAAGCCCGGCACACAACATGACACCGTCTTTTACGGCGGCCAGGTCTCGCGGCGATCCCCGTTTCAGGCTCAATCGTGCCAGCGCCCGGTTCATGTCGGGCGCATGGCGCAATACGTCCCTGATGTCCCCACACGATGCGGTGTCGGATGTCAGCGCCTCCACCGCGTCATGGCGCGCCACAATCTCGTCGACACCGGTTACAGGGGCTGCCAGCCGGTCAGCCAGCAACCTGCCACCTGGACCTGTGACGCTGAGATCGATGGTCTGCAGCAAACTGCCGCTGCGCTCCCCCGACAGGGTCCTGACCAGTTCAAGATTGGCGCGCGTCGCTGCATCAATCAGCACGATATGGCCAGGCTCGACCACCGTCGGGATACGCAGGCTCGGCATCTTGCCGACCTGGGTCAGCATCACATAGTCGAGCAGGACACCGGCAGCGGCTGTCGACGCCCGGTCAAAGCTGCCAAACGCATCCAGCGATGCCACCTGGTAATATTCCTGCAACCGGTTGCGGGCCGAGGTTGAATCGAACCTGGATGCAGGCAGCGGTGTGATGGTCGTTGCAACCTCGTCAAGCAGCAGCGATAGCTCGCCATCACCCAGCAGCGCATCGGACACCAGCATTTCGGACGGGTCGATGCGGGCCAGTTCCGACATCAGCGCCGGGCCGGTCACCGACGTTACCGCAAATTCGCCACTCGACATGTCGAGCCAGGACAGCGCCATTTTGCCGTCGGCCTTGATGCGCGCCAGGCAGGCCAGGTAATTGCTGCGCCCTGCCTGCAACAGGTTGTCTTCGGTGATGGTGCCCGGCGTCACAAGGCGCACCACGTCGCGGCGCACCACCGACTTTGAGCCGCGCTTTTTCGCTTCCGCCGGGTCTTCGGTCTGCTCACAGACCGCAACCTTGTGGCCAAGCCGGATCAGCCTTTGCAGGTAATCGTCGGCGGCGTGAACCGGCACACCGCACATCGGGATATCTTCACCCAGGTGTTTGCCGCGCTTGGTCAGCGCGATTCCGAGGGCGGCTGACGCCACTTCCGCGTCCTTGAAGAACAACTCGTAGAAGTCACCCATGCGATAGAACAACAGGCTTTCGGGATGGGCCTGCTTGATCTCGGTATATTGCGCCATCATCGGCGTCATCCTGCCGGCCTGGTCATTGGCGGCAGCGCGGGAGGCGGCAGGTTGCTGGTGCGGTCTGTTCATCGTGCCGGCAGACTACTCCATTGCAGACGGTTTCGTCGCTGGCACAATTGTCACCATCCACAGGGGGATTGGGTCAGGCCGCGTTGTCCGGTTGCATGAGGCCAGCCACGGCCTCTTCAAGGTCAGCGCGGTCAAACGGCTTGGTCAGGTAACCGTCCATGCCGGCGTTCAGACACGCACGCTGGCTGTCCTCGCGCAGATTTGCCGTCAGTGCGAGGATCGGAACACGGGTCCGGATACCATGTTCACGTTCCAGCTGGCGGATTTGCCTCGTGGTTTGCACGCCGTCGATTTTCGGCATGAAGACATCCATCAGGATAATGTCGTGGGCGATGGATTTTTTCGATTTCAGCTGACGCCTGATCTCGGTGACGGCTTCGGCGCCATCATAGAGATGGGTCACGCTATGACCTGCCGCCTTCAGCATTTTCGTAGCCAGCAACATGTTGATTTTGTTGTCCTCAACCAGCAGCACCTTGAGCCCGGCATTGTCCTTGACCCGGCGTAGCTGGCGCGCGGTTTTTCGCAACGAGGTGACGGGCTTGCGCATCGGGTCGGGATTGGCGGTCAGCTGGGCCAGCAACGTCGCCCGGCGGGTCGGTTTCAGCAGGTACCCGATCCTGACGTCATCCATGAGTTTCCTGTAGGAACGTCGTTCCTCAGGCTGGAGCAAAGCCCACACGCCTGCGATCTCCGACAGTTCGTCGGCCGCTTTGAACAACTGGTCGCGGTTCTTCGCCGCTGCCGGATCCAGGATGACCATGATCCGTCCGGCATCCGCCGTCTTGTCCATGGACGCAATCGTCCCGGCCAGGCCGTTGAGCGAACCGGCGGAAATGCATTGAGCGCCAAATCCGGACAGGTAATCATGCAGGACGGTATGGGTTGCGCCCTCCGGACTGGTCAGAAACACGGTGCAATCCGACAACGCCCCGGCATTGCCGTCAACGGCGGCTTCATCGGCTGACGGCAGGCAGGCATCAAACCGGAATGTCGTACCCTTGCCAACTTCACTTTCAAACGTGATCTCACCGTCCATCAGTTCAACCAGGTGACGCGAGATTGCCAGCCCCAGGCCGGTGCCGCCGGACGCCTGTATTTCGGTTATCGACGACTGGACGAACCTTTCAAATACCGCCTCATGCTCGGCTTCCGGTATGCCGCATCCGGTGTCGGCAATACTGAAGGCCACCTGGTTTTTGCGCGCACCGCGCTCAACCCTGACCAGTACGCTGCCCTGCGGCGTGAACTTGATGGCATTGCCTGCGATATTCAGGATGATCTGGCGCAGCCGCTGGGCATCGCCGGTCACCTGGTGCGGCAGACCGGGGTCGATGTAGCAGCTGATCTCGATGGAATTTGCATGTGCACGCGCCGCCAGGAGTTCAACGGATGTCTCAACCAGTTCACACAGGTTGAACGGCGCCGGCACGATGGTCATCTCGCCGGACTCCGCTTTCGCCGCATCCAGCAGTTCATCAATAATGGACAGCAGCGAGCGCCCCGACATTTCCACTGCTTCAGCATAGCTGCGCTGTTCGTGAGACAACTTGGTGTCGAGCAACAGGCTGGTCATGCCGATCACGCCGTTCATTGGCGTCCTTAGTTCATGTGACACAGCGGCCAGAAAACTGGATTTTGCATTATTGGCCTCATCAGCATGCTGGCGGGCGGTGCGCAATTCCTTAAGAGCCCGCTCCAGTTCGACAAGCTGCCGGTTTGTCATTGCCCAGACATACTGAAATGCCATCAGCAGGAACACGACCAGAACTGCAAACAGGATACGCGACAAGACCTCTATCTGGTCTGCCTGCACGCTGATCGCGACAATGTTGACGAGTACGGCCAGCACCGACAATGCAGCGCCAATCCGCACCAGAATGCCGACACGACGCTTCAGCGTGGCCGATCCCATCGATCTTGGCCGCCGTCGCCGTTCGGAACTGATATCCGTCGATTCCTGCACCACACGCTTTCCCCGATTGCAGCATCTCTGCACCGGTTATGGCATCGCAATGCTTAGAACCGGACTAGCCGGATCGGTAGAATTTTATCTATCGGGTTAACCTTCATCTGCCGGGTCATCGCGTACGGCGGCAACCAGCCAGTCGCGAAAGGCCCGCACCCCGGGGCGTTCCAGGTGTTCGGCCGGGCAAACAAACCAGTACCAGTGGTCAGACGGCAGAACCAGGTCGAAAGGCTTGATCAGACGCCCGCTCTCCAGGTCCTGGCGCACCAGAAACTCGCTGACAAGCGCCACTCCGCCGGCATTGATGGCGGCTTCCACGGCGAGCGAGTCGCTGGTCATCACAGGCCCCCTGTTACTGTTTGCCACGTTAACGCCGGCGGTTTTCAGCCACATTGCCCAGTCAGGCTGTGTGCCTGCCGCGGCAAACCAGTCCACGTGGAGCAGGGTGTGGTGGGCCAGATCCTGCGGGGTCTGCAGGGGATGGTCGCCGTGCAGCAGGTCCGGTGAGCAGACCGGTATGACGTCTTCGCTCACCAGTGCCTCGGCATGTAAATCCGGGTAAGGTCCGGTGCCGAAGCGAATGGCCGCATCCACACCGTCACCGGCAAAATTGGCAATGGACAGCGACCCGTCCAGCCGCACGCTGATTTCAGGATGAAGCGCATTGAACTCCGCCAGCCGCCTGACCAGCCATTTGCCGGCAAACACCGGCGCGGACGAAATCACCAGCGGCGCATCTTCATCAAGGGTTTCCAGGTTGCGGCAGCCCTGCCGCCACAGGTCCAGGCCCTCCGTCAGGTACGGCAACAGGGCCGCGCCGCGGTCGGTCAGCCGGATGGAGCGCACGGTGCGGTGAAACAGCGGAAACCGGAAATGCTCCTCCAGCGTCTTGATCTGGTGGCTTATGGCAGCCGGTGTCACCGCCAGTTCTTCTGCAGCGGCACTCATGCTGGCATGGCGGCCCGCCGCCTCAAAGGCGCGCAAGGCATTCAATGGTGGCAATCGGGATCGCATGATATTTCTATAGATTATATTTTCTAACTTATCACTTGAAAGCAATTCGTTTGTCAGAGCAGGAAATCAAGCAGATATTGCGGGACAGACGTTGCAGTTGCAACAGAATTTCTAAAAGGACTTACATTATGAACCCTTATGCATTCCCCAATCTTCTGCACCCCGCCGTTCCCGTCGACTACCGCTCGGCGCAGACCAATCCCACCGGAAGCAGGTTTGGCTACGGCATGAGTCGGGCCATTTTCCGCGTGGTCTGTGTGGTCGAAAACTTGTTGCGCTAGATCAGGGTGACTACTGATTGATTCAACCAGTAATCACAAACCTGATCGTTTCTGAAGCGCTGGAGCAACTTTATGGGTTCAAATGAACCCATGTTGCTCCAGATCAGGCCGCTAGCTGAAAACTCGCCAGTTTCTGGCGATAGCTGAGGGCTTCCGCCACGTTCAGGCGGGTGACCGTCTCCTCACCATCAAGGTCGGCCAGGGTTCTGGCCAGCCGCAGCACCCGGTGATAGCCGCGCGCCGACAGGTTCATGGCGTTGGCGGCGTCCTGCAGCAGGACCAGCCCTTGAGCGTCCGGACGGGCCACCTCTTCCAGCAAGGCGCCGTCCAGCCGGGCATTGGTCCGCAGTGTCGCCAGGCCCAGATTGTCGAACCTTGCAGCCTGTATGGCGCGCGCGCCGGCCACGCGGGCTGCAATATCCGCAGAGCCTTCGGCAGGCGGCGGCAAGGTCAGGTCTGAGGCACGCACGGCGGCCAGTTCGATCTGTATGTCGATGCGGTCCAGCAGCGGGCCTGAAATGCGCGCCTGATAATCGATGGCGCATTTCGCACCGCGCTTGCAGACATGGCCGGGTTCACCGGCCATACCGCACTTGCACGGGTTCATGGCGGCGACCAGCTGGAAACGGGCAGGATAGGTAATGTGGTGATTGGCGCGTGCGACCACGGCCTCGCCGGTTTCCATGGGCTGGCGCAGTGCCTCAAGCGCGCGCGGCTGAAACTCCGGCAGTTCGTCCAGAAACAGGATACCGTTGTGGGCCAGCACCATTTCACCGGGCAAGGCGCGATGGCCGCCGCCGATCAGGGCGGCCTGCGATGCTGAATGATGCGGGTTGCGGTAGGGCCTGAGCGTCGACACGCCACGGGACCGCAATTCACCGGCGACAGAGGCAATGGTCGAGACCTCCAGCATCTCCGGCGCATCCATTGGCGGCAGTATCGACGGCAGGCGCGAGGCCAGCATTGACTTGCCGGCGCCTGGCGGACCTACCATCAGCATATGGTGGCCTCCGGCAGCGGCAACCTCCAGGGCGCGCTTTGCAGTTTCCTGGCCTTTGACATCGCGGAAGTCGGCAAGGTCGCCACCGGCCTCGGCAATACCCGGCTTCGGCCTCGACAAAACTTGTGTGCCCTTCATGTGATTAAGCACCTGGACCAGCGAATTGACCGCCAGTATGTCCATGTCGTCCGATGCCCAGGCGGCTTCCGGGCCGCACGCCTTGGGACAGATCAGCCCGAGATCGCGGGCATTGGCCGCCATTGCCGCCGGCAATGCGCCGGATACCGGTTCTACCGAGCCGTCAAGCGACAGCTCGCCCAGCACCACATAGCGACTGATGAAGTCTGCCGGCAACAACCCCATGGCCGCCATCAGGGCAATGGCAATCGGCAGGTCAAAATGACTGCCCTCCTTGGGCAGATCGGCCGGCGCCAGGTTGACGGTAATGCGCCTGGCCGGCATGGCAAGCCCGATGGCAGACAGGGCCGCACGCACCCGTTCCTTGCTTTCGGCAACCGCCTTGTCACCCAGGCCCACAATGGAAAACGCCACCATGCCGGACGCCATGTGCACCTGCACATCGACCGGCACGGCCTCAATGCCCTTGAACGCAACTGTCGCGACACGCGATACCATGGGAGGTGCCCCTTATTGTCTCTCGATCAGCATACAGGCACAAATACTACCGTCAAGAACATTTAGGGAACACGTAGATTGTCACTCTGCAATCCCGGCTTCTGGCCGTCGCAGATAGGCGAACATGTGATTTACGTAGTCAGCCTTGCCAAGCTCGACGCCCTGGTGCCGCATGATGGCGTAGGCCGTCACCGCATGAAAATAGAACTGGGCCAGCGCCCAGTCCCTCACATACTGGAAACCGGTCAGATCGAACGTCATGCCGTCGGCCAGCACTATTTCGATTTGGCGGTCTTCGGCACCTTCGAAATCGGCTTCAGAAACCTCATCCAGGAGCGCAAGCGTGTCTGCGATCAGCGATTTCAGCTGGTCGAGTGAAACAGCTTCATCTTCAGGTTCCGGAACATGCCTGTCCGTCAGCCGGCGTATTACTTCACGCGCCTGAATACAGATAAACCGCACCTGATCGGAAAGCGGGTTCATATCCGGCGCAAGCCGGGCCGCCAGGAAATCCGCCTCGGAAACATCCGCTGCAATCGCCCATGCCGCCCCCTTTTCCAATTGCGCGGAAAGCCCGCGCAACATCTGCGCGTAGCCGGGAACAACAAGCGTATGAAGTGACATGATACCTCTCAACGGACCGGTAGACCAACAAACTGAACTGCCAAGGACGTGATATAACATCCTTGTACAGAATTCTACCGTGACGGTGGCACCAGGCCTTGCAACCCGAACTATCCGCGGCGCGCCTCAACAGCATCCATCACAAGTGCTGCAATATCGGCGCCGCCGAATTTCTTGACTTCGCGAATGCCGGTCGGCGAGGTGACGTTGATTTCGGTCATGTAGTCGCCGATGACATCGATGCCAACAAAGATCAGGCCGCGCTTTTTCAGGTCAGGGCCGATGCGGGCGCAGATCTCGCGTTCGCGATCGGTCAACTCGGTCGGTTCCGGCCTGCCGCCCACGTGCATATTGGAGCGGGTTTCACCGGCTGCCGGCACCCGGTTGATGGCGCCGACCGGCTCGCCGTCGACGAGGATGATGCGCTTGTCGCCCTGTTTCACATCAGACAGGTATTGCTGGGCGATGAACGGTTCGCGGAACGACTGGGTGAACATTTCCATCAGCGAGGCAAAATTCTCATCGCCATGGGCGAGGCGAAACACCCCTGCGCCGCCATTGCCGTACAGCGGTTTCAGAATGATGTCGCCGTATTCATCGCGGAAGTCCGACAGGCGCTGCGGATCACGCGAAATCAGCGTCGGCGGGATGAATTCGTTGTACTGCAGCACATAGAGCTTTTCCGGCGCATTGCGCACTTCGGCCGGATCATTGACCACCAGCGTCTTCGGATGAATGGCCTCGAGCATGTGGGTATAGGTGATGTAGTTCATGTCGAACGGCGGGTCCTGGCGCATCAGCACCGCGTCATACTCGTCCAGCTGAACGTTACGGTTTTCCGATTTCTCGAAGTGGCTGCCGGCCTCGTCGCGCACTTTCACATCCGCACCGGTGGCAGACAGCTTGCCGGCGCGCAGCGCCAGGGTGTCGGCATGATATTCAAACAGCTGATGGCCGCGCGCTTGCGCTTCCAGCATGAGGGCGAACGTGGAATCACCGGCAACATCGATGGCCTCGATGGGATCCATCTGAACTGCAATCTTGAGCGTCATGAATTTTCAAACTCCAGGCTTTTTATTGATCATCCGCTGCGAACGCATTGGCGATGTGCTGCGGCCACTGGTACGGCGTCACCAATACGATGTCAAAGCGGCAATCGCATTGCGCCGCGTCCGGGTTTGCCGCCAACCAGTGACGGGCTGCCTGGACGATGCGGCGACGCTGATGGGCCCCGAGAGAGGCCAGTGCTTCATCGGCATGGCTGCGCGCCTTGACCTCGACAAAGGCAACCGCAGACCCGCGCCGGGCGATCAGGTCGATTTCACCTGCCGGTGATTTCCAGCGTTGCGCGCAAATCCGGTAGCCCTTCAGGCGCAGCAGCATCGCGGCCTTGGCTTCCGCCATGCGGCCAAGGCGTTCAGCCTGCTGCCGGCGCGCGGCGGGCTTTGTGGCGGGTGGCCTTGTCATGCGCCCCCGTTTTTCAGGGATACCGCCAGATCGTAGAGGGCGGCCTTGGGCCGGCCGGTCTGCTTTGCCAGGATGGTTGCCGCCTTGCTGGCGGGATGGTCGCGCAACAGGTCCGACAGCCGGGCACACAGGTCTTCATCAGACAGGTCACCTTCGCCCTCCGGCGGTCCGATGACAATGCTGATTTCACCCTTGAGCGCAGGCCTGCCGGACAGCTGCGCCAGAATGCCGGCAGCGTCACCACGCAAGACTTCCTGGTGCAGTTTGGTCATTTCGCGGGCCACCGCCACCGGACGGGTGCCCATGACTTCGGCAATGCTTTTGAGGCTGGAGACTATCCTGGTCGCGCTTTCAAACAGCAACAGCGTGGCGGGGATTTTGGACAGCTCCTGCAACTGGCGCTGCCTGGCGCCCTGCTTGGCCGAAAGGAAGCCTGCAAACAGAAACCGGTCACTGGGCAGGCCGGACAGGGCCAGTGCGGTTACCGGCGCGGTCGGGCCGGGTACAACGTCCACCGCGATATCGTGCTCGACACAGTCGCGGACCAGCTTGTAGCCCGGGTCCGACACCATCGGCATGCCGGCATCAGACACCAGCGCAATGGCGGCACCTGCACCCAGCTGTTCCAGCAACATGGGCCGGATACTGGCCGCGTTATGGTCATGATAAGGCTTTAGTCGTGTTCCAATGGAATAGCGCTGCAACAGCCTGCTTGTGATTCTGGTATCCTCGCACAGCACGATGTCTGCAGCAGCCAGAACAGCGAGAGACCGCAAGCTTACATCAGCCAGATTACCCAGCGGGGTGGCAACAAGATGCAGACCCGCAGTCAGTGCAGGAGCCTGAAATTCGTGATCCTGAATAGTGTAGGTCGGGCTGGTTGTCTGAATACGCATGTTTTTTAAGGATGGTGAAAGTTTGAAACGAGCCGCAAAAATGGCTAAAGCTAAGATTAGAAACTGGATCGCAGAGGTCCGGGCCAACTTTCTTTCGACTATTTGCCCGGTCGATGTGGGGACATCATGATCACTGTACTGCCTCGACGCAACTCGATTGCACGCCGGATTGTCACGCTGGCAGCCATGCTGATGACGGTGCTGCTGGTTTCTGCCTGCTCCACCGGCGGGGTCAGTGTCGGCAGCCTGTTCTCCGATGACAAGCCGGAGGCCGGCAACACCGGACAGCAGGCACAGGGTACCTCGCCGTTCGGCGCTGCCCCCGGCGGCCCGGTCAAGGTTGCAATCCTGTTGCCGCTGTCGGCACCGGGGCAGACGGCATCGATCGGCAAGGCACTGAAAAACGCCGCAGAAGCCGCCCTGCTTGATTCCGGCAGCCAGAACATCCAGCTGATCACCAAGGACACCCAGGGCAATGCCGACGGCGCCCGCTCGGCCGCCAATGCCGCGCTCAATGAGGGCGCGACACTGATACTGGGTCCGTTGCTGTCGGCCGAGGTGCAGGCCATATCTCCCATTGCGCGCCAGCGAAATGTATCGGTCATCGCGTTTTCCTCGGTTGCCGGGGTTGCAGGTAACGGCGTCTACCTGATGAGCTTCCTGCCCAGCGAGGAAGTGTCCAACCTGGTGCGTTATGCCGCCACGCAGGGCATTCGCAACATCGCTGCCATGGTGCCGCAAAGCGCCTATGGCGGCAGTGCGGAAAATGCCCTGAACCAGGCGGCGGCGGCCAATGGCGCGAAAATCGTGGCGCTCGACAGGTATCCGCGCTCGGCAACCGGTGTTGCCAGTACCAGCAAGGCGGTTGCCGGCAAGATCGCCAACTCCACCAATAACATCCAGGGACTGTTCCTGCCGGAAGGCGGTTCGATGCTGGCCAATGCTGCCAACGGGCTGGGCGCTGCAGGCGTTACATCCGGCAAGGTCCGCATGCTGGGAACGGGCCTGTGGGACGAGCGCTCCACATCCAACGTGAAACTGGTCAGTGGCGGCTGGTATGCCGGCGTGTCACCGGACCTGATTGCACGCTTCTCCGGCCGCTATCAAAAAGCCTACGGAAACACGCCGCCAAGGCTTGCCAGCCTGGCCTATGATGCGGTCAGTCTCGCGGTCATCGTGACCAGGAACGCGCCCGGCGGCCGTGCATCTGCGCAAGACATCACCAATCCGGAAGGCTTCAAGGGGGTCAACGGCCTGTTCCGCTTCCGCCGCAACGGTCTGGTGGAACGTGGCCTGTCCATCCTGGAAGTAACGCCGACCGGGCCGCGTGAGGTTTCACCCGCACCTGACCGGTTCAGCGCAGCGTTTTAACCGCAATATACTCTATGACTGAATTCAGCACCTGACGCCCCGCAGGCGTGGCAACAATGCTGTCCTCGTCCTGCATCAGGCACACCAGGCCGTCTGCAACCAGGTGGTCAAGTTGTGACCTGTCGAGGCGCCTGCCGCTCATCCGTTCAATGCGCCTCAGGCTGACGCCTTGCGTGGTGCGCATCCCCATCAACAGACATTCGTGCGCGGCATCCTCGCCAGCCACCACAGTGTCTTCCACCACACCATTGCGGTCGGCTGAAACACTGCCCAGCCAGGTCTCGGGATGCTTCTCGGTTGCCAGGGCCCGCCTTGAGCCGTCGTCGGCAACCAGCCTTGAATGGGCGCCCGGCCCGACACCTGCATACTCGCCATAGGTCCAGTACAGCATATTGTGCCGGCATTCGTGTCCGGTGCGGGCGTGGTTGGAAACCTCGTAGGCCGGAAGACCGGCTGCCGACGTCAGGTCCCGGGTAATCTCATACATCTCGGCTGCATGATCTTCGTGCGGTGTCGCCAGCTGGCCCGCCTCGTGCAGCCTGAAGAACGCCGTTTCCGGTTCGATGGTCAACTGGTACAGCGACATGTGGCCTGCCTGCTCGGCCAATGCCTGCCTGAGTTCGGACTCCCACCGGTCCGGGGTCTGGCCGGGCCGTGCGTAGATCAGGTCAAATGACGTACGCGGGAAAATCCGCGCCGCCATCTGGAAAGCGGCGAGGCCTTCTTCTACCGAGTGCTGCCTGCCGAGGTATTTGAGGTCAGCCTCGTTGAGTGCCTGGATGCCCACCGACACCCGGCTTACGCCGGCGCTGCGATAACCGGCGAAATTGGCCGCTTCCGCGCTGGTGGGGTTGGATTCCAGGGTGATTTCCACATCATCGGCCATCGGCCACAGGTCAGCCACCGTGTCGATGACCTGGCCGACAATGGCAGGAGGCATCAGTGACGGCGTACCGCCGCCGAAAAACACACTTGTTACCGTGCGGCCCGGCGTCTGGCGAGCAAACCAGCTCAGCTCATCTGCAAGAGCGTCACCGAAGCTGGCCGGGTCGACACCGTGATGGCGGACATGGGAATTGAAATCGCAATACGGGCACTTGGCCTTGCAAAACGGCCAGTGAACGTAAATACCCAGATTGCGTTGGGTCATTTGGCTTGCACCTAGATTCCGGACGGTGACAGGGCTTCAACAAGCTGGGCGAAGGCATGGGCGCGATGCGACATGGCATGCTTGGCATCCGGGTCCATTTCCCCGAACGTGATATCGTGACCAGCCGGCTTGAACACCGGATCATAACCGAAGCCGTGCTCGCCCCTGGGTGGCCATACCATTTCACCATGCACCTTGCCGGTAAACACCTGTGACGTCCCGCCCGGCAATGCCAGACACAAGGCACAGACAAAATGCGCCGAACGGGCTGCCGGTGCCATTGCACCGGCGCTGATCAACTCATCTTCAACCTTGCGCATGGCCACGGCAAAATCCTTGGTCGGCCCGGCCCAGCGCGCCGAGTAAATGCCCGGCGCCCCGTCAAGTGCGTCGACACAAAGACCTGAATCGTCCGACAGTGCCGCCAGGCCGGATGCGGTCATGGCAGCTTCCGCCTTCAGGCGGGCATTGCCCTCGAAGGTCGTCTCGGTTTCTTCCGGCTCCGGCAAGTCAAGTTCGCCGGCCGACACCACGTTGAGACCGAGCGGTGCCAGCAAGGCGGAAATTTCACGCACCTTGCCCTGGTTGTGGCTTGCAACAACCAGCTTGCTGTCCGGAATTTCCAGTTGCATGGTCAAGCCACGGTTGCCTTTTGCAGGGCAACCAGCTCGCCGATGCCGTTGGTGGCCAGGTCAAGCAACTTGAGCAGTTCATCCTGCGAGAACGGTACGCCTTCGGCAGTGCCCTGCACCTCAACGATGCCGCCCGATCCGGTCATGACAAAATTCGCATCGGTTTCAGCGTTTGAATCTTCCGCGTAATCGAGGTCGGCAACCGGCTGGCCCTGGTAAATCCCGCATGACAGGGCCGCAATGTGATCGGTCAGCGCCGTGGTCTCGATCATGCCCTGCTTGACCATGTGGGCCATGCAATCGTGCAGCGCGACCCAGGCCCCTGTTATGGACGCCGTGCGCGTGCCGCCGTCGGCCTGGATGACATCGCAGTCCACGGTGATCTGGCGCTCGCCCAGTGCTTCCATGTCGACGACCGCGCGCAGTGAGCGCCCGATGAGGCGCTGGATTTCCTGGGTGCGGCCGGACTGCTTGCCGGCGGTCGATTCACGGCGCATGCGGCCGCCGGTCGAGCGCGGCAGCATGCCGTATTCCGCCGTAACCCAACCCTTGCCGCCACCGCGAAGCCAGGGCGGAACCCGGTCTTCCAGGCTGGCGGTGCACAGAACATGAGTGTCGCCGAACTTGATCAGGCAAGAGCCTTCTGCATGCAGGGAGAAACCGCGCTCCATGGTAACCTTGCGCAATTCCCCGGTTTTTCTGCCTGATGGCCTCATGTAATTTTCCTGACTTTGCTGAATGTCTGATTTGATGGGCGTGGTTTATACCAAAGGAGGATTTTCGCAACGCCAAACAGCCAAAGCGTTCACAACCGCGTGTGACGGCAATTGACGCTGTCCGGGGTCGCACCTAAGTTCTAGGATATAAGATGATGCAACCTGATCAAAGCCCGGATACCCATGAAAGCCATTGATGATCGTCTGACCGAGCTGTCTGTCCTGGACACGCGCTCGCGCGATATTTTCCGGCGTCTGGTGGAAACCTTTCTGGAAACCGGGGGGCCGGTAGGATCGCGGACTATTTCACGCCACTTGCCGGTCGGCCTGTCGCCGGCGTCGATCCGCAATGTGATGTCCGACCTGGAGCAGGCAGGGCTGATCTATTCGCCTCACACCAGCGCCGGGCGCATGCCAACGGAAACCGGATTGAGGTTTTTCGTCGATGCGCTGATGGAAGTGGGCCGGCTGACCACTGAAGAACGTTCGCAGATTGATGCGCAGATTGCCGGCCTCAACCGGGAAAAGACCACCGACGACATCCTGGCTGACGCCACCAACCTGTTGTCCGGACTGTCATCGTGCGCCGGGCTGGTGCTGTCGAGCAAGGCCAATGCGCGGATGCGGCATATCGAGTTTGTCAGCATCAGCGCTTCGAAGGCGCTTGTCATCATCGTTTCGGATGACGGCAATGTTGAAAACCGCACCATCGAGGTGCCGCGCGGACTGCCGCCGTCGACGCTGGCGGAGGTCAGCAATTTCCTGAACAGCCGCTGCCAGGGCCTGACCATCAGCGAGCTCAAGGACCAGTTGGACAGCCAGCTGCAAACAGTTGAACAGGAACTGGACGCGCTGGCGGCCCGCGTTATCGAGGCTGGCCTTGCCGTCTGGTCGGATGATGCCGGTGACGGCAAGAAATCGCTTATTGTGCGCGGCCGTTCGCACCTGATCGATGAAGCAGCGCATGTCGATGACATTGAACGCATCCGGAAACTGTTTGACGATCTTGAAAACAAGAAGGAGGTGATGAATCTCCTGGGCCTTGCCGAAGGCGGCGAAGGCGTGCGGATTTTCATCGGCTCGGAGACCAAACTTTTTTCCCTGTCAGGGTCATCGCTGGTGGTCGCTCCCTACCATGATGCCAAGGATAATATTGTTGGCGTGCTTGGGGTTGTCGGGCCAACGCGATTGAACTATTCACGTATTGTTCCCATGGTGGACTATACAGCGCAGGCAATAGGTCGTCTCATCTCTTGATTCTTGGCGCCGAAAAGCTGATATGCGTTGCATAAATCAGAACACTCACGAATTTGCGGATCAAATGCCATGACCGAAAACAAGCCTGTACCTGAAAACGACAATGTCCCGGAAGAAACCCTGACCAAGGAACAGCTTGAGGCTGCCGCCGATGCGCTGCTTGATGAAGACACCGGTGAAGATGCCTTCGAAATGGACACCTATGAGGAGTTGGCGACCGAAAACGCCGACCTGAAAGACCGCGTCCTGCGGGCCATGGCGGAGACTGAAAACCTGCGCAAACGCGCCGAACGCGAAAAAGCGGAAGCAACCCTTTACGCAGCCACCAATTTTGCCCGCGATCTTCTGTCGGTCAGCGACAACATGGCCAAGGCACTGGAAATGATGCCTGATGACGCCCGCAAAACCGCCGACGAAGCCACACGCAACCTGATTGAAGGTATCGAACTGACTCGCCGTGAGCTGCTCAATTCTTTCCAGAAACATGGTATAGCCGAGGTTAACCCCCTGGATGAGAAGTTTGACCCGCACTATCACCAGGCCATGTTTGAGGTGCCCGGCTCGGACCAGCCCAACGGTACCGTTGTCCAGGTGGTCCAGACCGGCTTCAAGATCGGCGAGCGGATCCTGCGTCCGGCCCTGGTCGGCGTCGCCAAGCAGGCCGAGGCCGACAAGGAAAAGAAAAACAAGAAGAAATAACCGGTCCGGAAGTGGCTGAAGGGTTCAGGTGAACCCGTGTTGCTATGACGGCAAATTCACTCTGCGCAGTGTGAGGTTCAGCCGGCCACCGCCGTTCAGCAATGTCGATGTGGCAGGTAACACCCTGTCCACGCCATGAAAATTCATCCGGGCGGGTCCGCCCATCACCAGCACATCTCCCGAGTGCAGTTTGATCGAGCGCGTCGGGTCTTTCCGCGAATTACCGCCGATTCTGAACACCGCCGTGTCGCCCAGTGAAACCGACACGACCGGTGCCTCGAAGTCCATTTCGTCCCTGTCCTGATGCATCCCCATGCGCGCCTTGCCGGTGTAATGGTTTACGAGGCAGGCTTCCGGCGGATGCGGGTAGTGCGCCAGGGTTTTCCACATATCCAGCAATTGTGCCGGTATGGCCGGCCACGGCTTGCCGGTTTCGGGATGGCAGGGCTGGTATCGATAGCCTGCCTTGTCGGTTACCCAGCCCAATGGGCCGAAATTTGTCATGCGAACCGACATCGGCTTGCCGGTGCGCGGCATCGCCGGTGTATAAAACGGGCACTCTGCAACCAACCCGCGCAGGGACGAAATCAGCTCTGTTTGCGCGCTCCGGTCGAGATAATCCGGGTATATCTGAAACCCATCTATTTGCATCTTGTTACAACATCGTCTTGATGACTGCGCCAAGCCTCACTATATAGCGTTTCGAACGCCGAACGTAACGCCGTGATTGCCGCAAGGCTGGCGACGTCCGGAAAGTCAGGAGCAACTGGAGTCTGTTACCGGCGCGACCGGATACCCATGCGCCGATTATAAAGGGCATGGCAACAGACGGCCTAATGGAGGGCATAATGGGTAAGGTAATCGGAATTGACCTTGGAACCACAAATTCGTGTGTTGCGGTCATGGAGGGCGGAAGCCCGAAAGTAGTAGAAAATGCAGAAGGTGCGCGTACCACACCTTCCATCGTTGCCTTCACTGGTGATGACGAGACGCTTGTAGGCCAGCCGGCCAAGCGCCAGGGTGTTACAAACCCGGAAAATACATTCTTCGCCATCAAGCGCCTGATCGGACGGCGCATGGATGACCCGATGGTCGAAAAGGACAAGAAGCTGGTTCCCTACAGCATCGTCAAGGCTGACAATGGCGATGCGTGGGTTGAGTCCCTGGGCAAGAAATTCGCACCCTCGCAGATTTCCGCCATGACGCTTCAGAAAATGAAGGAAACCGCTGAGCGCCATCTGGGCGAAAGCGTTACCCAGGCCGTTATCACGTGCCCTGCCTACTTCAATGACAGCCAGCGCCAGGCCACGAAGGATGCCGGCAAGATCGCCGGGCTTGAAGTCCTGCGCATCATCAACGAGCCGACCGCTGCAGCACTTGCTTACGGTCTCGACAAAAAAGATGCCGGCATCATTGCCGTGTATGACCTTGGCGGCGGCACGTTCGACGTATCCATCCTGGAAATCGGTGACGGCGTGTTCGAGGTAAAGTCCACCAATGGTGACACATTCCTTGGCGGTGAAGACTTTGACATGCGCATCGTCGACTACCTCGCCGACGAATTCAAAAAAGAAAACAGCATTGATCTGCGCTCCGACAAGCTGGCGCTCCAGCGTCTGAAGGAAGCGGCTGAAAAAGCCAAGATCGAGCTTTCGTCCGGTACCCAGACCGAAATCAACCTGCCGTTCATCACCGCAGATGCATCCGGTCCGAAGCACCTGACCCTGAAAATGACCCGCGCCAAGCTGGAATCGCTTGTGGATGACCTCATCCAGCGCACCGTTGAACCGTGCAAGTCGGCTCTCAAGGATGCCGGCCTGAAAGCTTCCGACATTGATGAAGTGGTGCTTGTCGGCGGTATGACCCGCATGCCGAAAGTCATCGACACTGTTAAGTCGTTCTTCGGCAAGGAGCCGCACAAGGGTGTGAACCCGGATGAAGTTGTGGCTATCGGCGCCGCCATTCAGGCGGGCGTGCTGCAGGGTGAAGTCAAGGACGTATTGCTGCTCGACGTGACGCCATTGTCGCTGGGCATCGAAACCCTGGGCGGCGTGTTCACGCGACTGATTGATCGCAATACGACGATCCCGACCAAGAAGAGCCAGGTGTTCTCGACCGCAGACGACAACCAGACTGCCGTGACCATCCGGGTGTTCCAGGGTGAACGCGAAATGGCGCAGCACAACAAGATGCTGGGCAATTTCGACCTGATGGGCATTCCGACCGCACCGCGCGGCGTACCGCAGATCGAGGTGACATTCGACATCGATGCCAACGGTATCGTCAATGTGTCGGCCAAGGACAAGGCAACCAACAAGGAACAGCAGATTCGCATTCAGGCATCTGGCGGCCTGTCGGATGATGAAGTCGAACAAATGGTCCAGGATGCCGAAAGCCACGCCGAGGAAGACAAGAAGAACAAGGAAATGGTGGAAGCCAAGAATCATGGCGAAGCCCTGATCCACTCCACCGAGAAATCCTTGTCCGAACACGGCGACAAGATCTCGGACGCCGACAAGTCTGCCGTCACCGCGGCCATCGACGATCTCAAGTCAGCGCTGGAAGGCGATAGTGTCGAGGACATCCAGACCAAGACCAATTCACTGTCGCAGGCTGCCATGAAGCTTGGTGAAGCCATGTACCAGGCTCAGGCCGAGGCAGCTGCAGAAGGTGACAGCGAGGCCGGTGAAGACGGTGGCACGCCGGAAGAAGATATCGTCGACGCGGACTTTGAAGAAGTCCAGGACGACGAGGACGACAAGAAGGCGTCCTAAAGACGGCAAAGTCATAATAAATCGCTCTGGAGCCCCGCTTGGCTCCAGAGTGCATTTGGGATGACGCGCCGCGGTAGTTGCTTTATCAGCACAGTCCCGCGATGGTCCTCCTGACAAGCAGCAAGCAGGCTGAGTATAAAATGGCGAAACGAGATTATTACGAGGTACTGGGCGTCGGCAAAACCGCCGATGACAAGGAGCTGAAAAGCGCTTTTCGCAAAATGGCGAAGCAGTATCATCCCGACGCCAATCCGGATGACAGTTCGGCGGAACAAAAATTCAAGGAAGCCAGCGAAGCCTACGAGGTCCTGAAGGAGCCGCAAAAGCGTGCTGCCTATGACCGCTTCGGCCACGCCGCTTTCGAAGACGGCCGCGGTGGTGCGGGCGGTCCCGGGTTCGGCCCGGAGTTTTCATCCTCCATGTCCGATATTTTCGAGGACCTGTTCGGCGAGTTCATGGGCGGCGGCGGTGGCGGCAGGCGTCCCGGCGGGCGTGGCGGCAGCAGTGCCGCGCGCGGTTCGGACCTGCGCTACGACATGGAAATCTCGCTGACCGATGCCTATGCCGGCAAGTCGGCGCAAATCCGGGTGCCGACCTCGGTGTCGTGCGAGACCTGCTCCGGCAGCGGGGCCAAGCCGGGCACCAACCCAAGCACCTGTTCGACCTGTAACGGCCAGGGCGCCGTCAGGTCATCATCCGGTTTCTTTACGGTGGAGCGTGCCTGCCCGACATGCCAGGGCCGGGGAACTGTCATATCCGATCCATGCACCAATTGCTCCGGCCAGGGCCGGGTTCAGAAAGAGCGCACCCTGTCGGTGAACATTCCCGCCGGTGTGGAAGACGGCACGCGCATCCGCCTCGCCAATGAAGGCGAAAGTGGCGTGCGGGGCGGTCCTGCCGGTGACCTCTACATCTTCCTGGCAATCAAGCAGCACGAGTTCTTCCAGCGTGACGGGGCCGACCTGTTTTCGCGCGTACCGATCTCCATGACATCAGCTGCTCTTGGCGGTGAAATCGAAGTGCCGACCATTGACGGCAAGAAGGCGCGCGTGACCATTCCCGAAGGCACCCAGGGCGGCAAGCAGTTCCGCCTCAAGGGCAAGGGCATGCCGGTGCTGCGTTCAAGCCAGCATGGCGACATGTATATTCAGGTGAGCGTCGAAACACCGGTAAACCTGTCCCGCAAGCAAAAGGATCTGCTGCGGGATTTCGAAAGCCAGGGCAAGGACAACTCTCCGCAGTCGGCAGGGTTTTTTACCAAAGCGCGTTCATTCTGGGATAGTTTCGGCAGCTAGGGCCTGAAGCCTGGACAACCGCCGATCCCGATTTGATCAAACCTGAACCTATCAAGGAGAAGCCTTCATGGCCAAGGCATACTGGATTGCACACGTCACCGTCAGCGACCCTGACCAGTACAAGCACTATGCCGACGCGGCTCCTGAGGCGTTCAAGAAATACAATGCCCGCATGCTGGCCCGCGGCGGTCAGCACTCCCAGATGGAAGGCACCGGCAAGGCTCGAAATGTAGTCATTGAATTCGACAGCTACCAGGATGCGATCGACTGCTTCAACAGCGACGAATACCAGGCCGCCCGTGCCAAGCGCCTGGGAGCCGGTGAAGCGGATATTGTGATCGTCGAAGGCGTCTAGAACGCCTAGAGCAACATGGTTTCACCTGAAACCATAAAGTTGCTCCAACACTTCAAAAGCGATCAGGTTTATGTTTTTTGGTTGATTCAACCAAAAATCATCCTGATCTATGCCTGCCCGAAACGCTTTGTCAGTGCCGACAGGCCGGCCGTATAGATGCCGGAAATTACCTTTGACGCCGTTTCATCGTCCGCCCCGTCAGCGTTGAACTTGCCGGTCCAGTCAACAGTACATTTGCCGTCGTTACCGGCTGTCACCTTGATGGTCGAATGATAATCGGCAACCGGCAAGGGACCGTCGATGATTGAATAGCTCTGGCTCATCGCCGCATCATCGTGAGCTTCCAGCTTTTCCGTCAAAACACCGCCACCTGAAATGTTGATGACACGTACGGTATCGTCGCCGCGTGTCTCAATCGTCGAAGTCACAGCCGCAGGATGCCACTCGGCAAGATTTCCGAATTCACTGATTGCGGCCCAAACCTCGGCAGCACCGGTACTCAACACAGCAGATTCGTGAACGTTCAGCATAACAATCAATTCCCCTTAGCGATCAGATAACGCAAGTCTGCCCGCTGGCACCGTCATTGTCCATTGGGCAAACAACAGCTTAGCGCCGAACAGGCCGATTTAGGACGATAGATCAGCACTGGATGCAACATAGCGCGCCGTTTTACCCGTTTCGATTTTCACCAGGCCCTAGGCACCCGCTCCGTTCGCTGTTATCACATTGCAGACAGTCCAATTCCAATGAACGGGCCTATAGAAAAATGCTCAAGCTTGTTGTTGCAGGTGCCGGCGGGCGCATGGGCCAGACACTGACCCGGCTCATCCATGCGCACCCTTCCTGTGAAGTCGCCGGCGGCCTCGAACCAAAGGGCTCGCCTGTTGTCGGCAAGGACCAGGGCGCCGTCGCCGGATTGGGCGACATCGGCACGCTGATCTCCGATGACCCGCTTTCGGTACTGGTGAAGGCCGATGCGATAATCGACTTCACCTTACCCGCAGCGAGCGTTGCACTGGCCGGTGTCGCGGCACAGGCCCGGATCGTCCACGTCATCGGCACCACCGGCCTCAGCACGACGGATGAGGCGGCCATAGAGGCGGCATCGCGGCACGCGCGCATCGTCAAGTCCGGTAATATGAGCCTCGGCGTGAACCTGCTGGCAGCTATCGTCAGGCAGGTCGCCGCATCGCTTGACGAGAGTTTCGATATCGAAGTTGTCGAGATGCACCATCGCCACAAGGTCGATGCGCCGTCTGGAACCGCCCTGCTGCTTGGCAACGCCGCGGCGGAGGGCCGAAAGATTGACCTTGCCGGACACTCGGTGCGCAGCCGTGACGGCCACACAGGTGCCCGCAAGGACGGTGACATCGGATTTGCCACCTTGCGCGGCGGCAGTGTGGTCGGAGATCACTCCGTGGTTTTTGCCGGGCAGTCCGAACGCATTGAGTTGTCCCACAAGGCCGAATCGCGCGAGATTTTTGCCAATGGCGCCATCAAGGCGGCGTTATGGGCCCATGATCAGAAACCCGGGCTATACTCGATGACGGATGTACTCGGCATTGACTGATTTCAACCAGACCCCAACCAGAAGGCGATACTTCACATGAGTGGAACTCTTGTGCTCGTCCGGCACGGACAAAGCGAATGGAACCTGAAGAACCTGTTCACCGGCTGGGAAAACCCCGGCCTGACGGACAAGGGTGTCGAGGAAGCCCATACGGCAGGCCGCAACCTGAAGGCTGAAGGGCTGGTGTTCGACCTTGCCTTCACCAGCGTCCTGGACCGGGCCCAGCGCACGCTTGACATCATGCTGGAAGAACTGGGGCAGACCGACTTGCCGACCACCCGCGACCAGGCCCTGAACGAGCGCGACTACGGTGACCTGACAGGACTGAACAAGGATGACGCGCGCAAGAAGTGGGGTGAGGAGCAGGTGCACATCTGGCGCCGGTCTTATGATGTTCAGCCACCCGGCGGCGAGAGCCTGCGCGATACCCTGGCGCGCTCCCTGCCCTATTACATGAAGGCAATCCAGCCGCACGTGCTTGACGGCAAAACCATCATCGTCGCCGCACACGGCAATTCCCTGCGGGCGCTGGTGATGGCGCTGGAAGGCCTGAGCCCGGAGACAATCCTGAAGCGCGAGATCGCAACAGGCGTGCCGATCATCTACAGGCTGAACGCCAACGGCACCATTGCCAGTTCACAAGTGCTGGAACACTGACGCCATCGCCAACGGCTTTGGGTCAGGCGTTGCCGGCCGCGCCGGCTTCCCAGCCGAGGATCGCCTTCTTGCGCGTCAGACCCCAGTGATAGCCGCACAGGCCGCCTGACTTGCCCAGCACCCGATGACACGGAACCACAAATGATATCGGATTCTTGCCGACCGCGGTGCCGACGGCGCGAACCGCCTTGGGCTTGCCGATTGTGTCGGCCACGTCGGAATAGGTGGTCGCCGAGCCCAGCGGAATACGCAACAGGGTTTCCCAGACACGCACCTCGAAATCAGTGCCGATCATGACAATGCGCAAGGGTTGATCCGGGCGCCATTCATTGCGGTCGAAGATGCGCTTGGCCATGGCGGCGGTTGCCTTGTCATCGCGCACATATTCGGCGTTCGGCCAGCGCCTGGCCATATCCTCGAAGGCCGTCATTTCTCCACCTTCATCTGCAAATGCCAGGCCTGCCAGGCCATGCAAGGTGGTCAGCACCACTGCGGTCCCGAACGGTGACGCATGGCACCCCCAGGTGATGGTCAGGCCGGCGCCCTTGGCCCGGTACACTCCCGGCGGCATGCCCTCATGAGTTACGAACAGGTCGTGCAGCCTTCCGGCACCGGACAGGCCAACCTCGTATGCCGTATCCAGCACGGTTGCCGAGTCCTGCAACAGCTGCCTGGCGCGGTCGATGGTAATGGCCTGCATGAACGATTTCGGCGTCAAGCCTGCCCAGCGCGAGAAACTGCGCTGAACCGAATCGGGGCTGGCTCCGACATTGCCGGCGATCTCATCCAGCGAGGGATGATCGATCCAGTGTTCCGACACAAACTCGATGGTGCGGCGGACAAGCTCATAATCATTGGTCTGGACGGTCTGTAACATGACAAGCGATCCTGAAGTTATTATTTCACTGTCAGCGATAATAGGTCTTCCGGACCCGCGCAGCCACCCGTTTTACGGACGATCAGGGTCAAATACGCGGCCGGGCGAGTATTTCTTTCAGTGTTATCGCCAGGGACTTCCGGTCGTAAGGGGCCAGAAAACTGCCGACCTCCGTCACCATTTCGCGTGACGACAGAAACAGGCGACCGATCAGCTCGCGCTCGGCATCCTCCTCCAGGCGAACCTTTGCCCATGCCCGGACAAGCTTCTGGGTCTGATCGGGTTTGCGCGCCTTCATCCTGGTAATGGTCACTTCCGCATCGCTGATGCAGATATTCTCCTGGCATTCCGCATCACGGTAATTGCGCTTTATCGCCCACCAGATCAGCGCCACGTCAAGCCCGAAGAAACCGAACACCGGCCACGCGCCCATCAGCAGGAAGGCCAGCCCGGCAATGAAACTGACCGCGGCGATACAGGACATCAAAATGATGAAACCCTTCCGCGACAGGGATCGATAAGGATACAGTTCAATGGTAATAGGAGCTGACTGCACTGGTGTTTCCCGGTTGAGTTCAATTGAGGTGCTGCATGTCTCACGATGTGAGCGTGGCTTTGGATCAATCATGACCGGACGCGTTTCATGCAACACAAGGAGAGCATTTTTTGATGGCACGGCGCAAGAAACTCAATGCCGCAGAAATGGAGCAGGTATTCCAGCGGTTCGCCGAAGACAACCCGGATCCCGTGGGTGAACTGATGTCGGTCAACACCTTCACCTTCCTGGTGGCGGTGGTGCTGTCGGCACAAGCCACGGACGAGGGTGTCAACAAGGCCACCCGCGGCCTTTTCCAGGCTGCCGACACACCTGAAAAAATGCTGGCGCTTGGCGAAGACAAAGTGCGCGAGCACATTCGCACCATCGGGCTTTATCGAAACAAGGCAAAGAACGTCATCGCGCTGTCGCGCGACCTGGTGGAGAAGCATGACAGCCAGGTTCCGGATAACCGGGAAGCGCTGGAAGCCCTGCCCGGGGTCGGCAGAAAAACCGCCAACGTGGTTTTGAACAATTGTTTCGGACAACCCACCATCGCGATCGACACGCATTTGTTCAGGCTGGCCAACCGGGTCGGCCTGGCGCCGGGAAAGACAGTGCTTGCCGTTGAGCAGGGCCTGCTAAAGCGGGTGCCGAAAGCCTACATGCTGCATGCCCATCACTGGCTGATCCTGCATGGACGCTATATCTGCAAGGCGCGCAAACCTGAATGTGAGAGATGTCTGATTTCAGACCTCTGCCTGTTTCCGGGCAAGAGTATCTAGATTACTCATGCGGTCCTCTGGTCCATCGCTATCTTCTTGAAAATATGGACGAAATAAGACGTTGAAAACAACGGGACCAGGATATTCAGGAACGGGACCAGGGCAAGACCGGCAGGCACCAGCCCCGCAGCCCAGACACGGCCTGCATTGATCTTCCTCAAATTTGCAGCCTGCCGTCTCGGCATATGCCGCATGGCGACCATGGTGAAATATTCCCGTCCCAGCAGGTAGGCATTGGCCATCAGCATGATGGCCACACCGATACCGAAGAACACGGTTGGCAGCACCAGTATGTTGACCGCCAGGACCAGCAATCCGAACTGCAGACCCATCAGGGCCGACGACCATGCGGACGGCGGATTGCCCTTGGGGTCGCCGGAATAATGGTGGACTTCAACTATGTCTGCGGCGGTATCCAGAAACAGTCCGGCAAAGATTGCCGTTACCGGCGCCATCAGGAAGAAAAACACCACCAGCAGAACAAGACTTGCCGCGCCGGCAATAACCTCGTCGAGCCACGGCCAGGGCAATACCAGCAATGCCGCACTGCCGACCCATAACGCCGCCAGCACACCGACGAACACCAGCAGCGTCAATCCAATGGCCTTCCACAGGATCGAACGAAACTCAGGTGAAAGAACATCACGCATGGCACGGAATGTTGAGGCAATCATGTATCGGGTATCCAAAATCAGATGCGGGTGTGTCTGGCAAATAAGAAGATCGCGCTGGCGATGCAAGTGCCGATTGCAACGCAGCAAGAAACTTGTGTATGCACTTGCGAGCTTTATCCCACCTGAATCAGGAACCCACCCATGCCGCAGAAAAATGTAGATGTCCTTGGAATTGGCAACGCGATTGTCGATGTGATCGCCCGCCATGACGACGCATTTCTCGACGACAACGCCCTGGAAAAGGGTTCGATGCTGCTGATCGATGAAGATGGCGCCCTGTCCCTGTATGACAAGATCGGACCGGCCACCGAGATTTCCGGCGGGTCCGCTGCAAACACGATTGCAGGCGTTACCTCACTGGGCGGATCGGCCGGATACATCGGCAAGGTCGCGACCGACCAGATCGGTGATGTGTTCGCCCATGACATTCGCGCAGCCGGGGTAAGTTTCGACACACCTGCTCTCGATGGCGGACCGCAGACGGCGCGCTGTATCGTGATCGTGACGCCGGACGGGCAACGAACCATGTCCACCTATCTGGGCGCCTGTGCCATGCTGGGTCCGGACGATGTCAGCGAAAACGAAGTGGCGTCCGCCACCATCACCTACCTGGAAGGCTATCTCTGGGACCGGCCCAACGCCAAGGATGCGTTCAGAAAGGCCGCACAACTGGCTTCGGAAAACCAGCGCCAGGTGGCTCTTACCCTGTCGGATTCGTTTTGCGTGGACCGGCATCGCGAAAGCTTCCTGTCCCTGATCCGCGACGGCGTCGATATCCTGTTCGCCAACGAGGCGGAAATCCTCTCGCTGTACGAAACATCAAGCCTGCAGGAGGCCATGTCGGCGGTGGCGCAGGATTGCTCGCTGGCGGCCATCACGCGGTCGGAAAAAGGCAGCGCCATTGTGAGCGGAAGCACGGTAACGGAAGTCGCCGCACAACCGGTCAGCCAGGTAGTGGATACCACCGGTGCCGGTGACCTGTACGCTTCCGGGTTTCTGTTCGGGCAGGCTCACAACAAACCGGTGGCAGAATGTGCCCGGCTTGGACATGTGGCAGCAGCTGAAATCATCTCGCATATCGGCGCGAGACCGCAGGTGGACCTCAGATCCCTGGTCTAGAGCTTGCGCAGGTAGACAGAATTGATCAGGTGATCCGGGCCCTTGCGCAATATCAGGTCGGCACGCTGTCGCGTCGGCAGCACATTTTCGCGCAAGTTTGCCAGGTTGACGGTTTCCCAGATGCGGGTGGCGGTTTCCTGGGCTTCCACATCCGACAGTTTCGAATACCTGTGAAAGTATGACTTGGGATCCGCAAATGCGGTTTCACGAAACGAGAAGAACCTGTTGACGTACCAGGTGCGCAAATCGTTTTCATCGGCATCGATGAAGATCGAGAAGTCAAAATAGTCCGACACGTACGGTATGGCCTTGCCGTCACGTGGTGGCCGGCCTGTCTGCAATACGTTGAGACCCTCGACAATCAGTATGTCCGGCTGGTCAATGGTAATGTGCTTGCCCGGTTCAATGTCATAGCTGAAGTGCGAGTAGACCGGTGCGCGCACATTGTGGTTGCCGGCCTTGATGTCCGACAGGAACTTCAAGAGAACAGGCAGGTCATAGCTTTCGGGAAAGCCTTTACGGTTCATCAGGCCTTCACGTTCCAGCACGGCATTGGGCAGCAGAAACCCGTCTGTCGGCAGGAGCGCCACTTTCGGATGATTGGGCCAGCGCGCCAGCAGCCCGCGCAGGATCCTGGCGGTCGTGCTCTTGCCGCCGGCCACACTGCCGGCAATGCCGATAATATAGGGAACCTTGTGATTGTTGCCGCCGAGAAAGTTCTGCGTCACCGAAAACAGGTCCTGGCTGGCCGCGACATAGAGGTTCAGCAAGCGCGACAACGGCAGGTAGATGGCCACCACTTCATCCAGGTTCACGCGATCATTTACACCGCGCAGTTCCTCGACCTCGGCAGCCGTCAGGGTCAGCGGCGTATCGGCGCGGAGTTTCGCCCATTCGGTTCGTGTAAAGATCCGATACGGAGAAAGCCGTGATGTGTTCTGATCCATGGCAATCATATCAACCCGGATTGCGGGATGCCTTTTCTTCCAGACCGCTTTGCGAGAACCGGCTATCCAGTTCGTCCATCACCTGTTCCAGCGAAATGCCCGTCGCCTTCAAGAGCACGAGCATATGATACACCACATCGGCTGCTTCCGCTGTTGTGTGATTTGCATCCCTGCCTTGCGATGCAAGTATCAGTTCAATGGCTTCTTCACCGAATTTGCGGGCGCATTTTTCCGGTCCGGCGGCCAGCAGTCCCGCAGTGTAGGAGTTTTCTCCATCGGCCGCAGCAGCCCGTGACGCAATGATTGCCTCCAGGCGGGCCAGTGTCTGCAACTTGTCCAGCGTCTGCATTGTCATCTCCAGTTCCCGTGCGGGCGTCTATGCCAGTCGCACCGGCACTCCCTGTTGTGCCATGAATTGCTTGGCTTCGGAAATCGTGTGGGTTCCGAAATGAAAAATCGAGGCGGCAAGCACGGCACTGGCCTCGGCCTGCTTGATGCCGTCAACCAGATGCTGCAGGGATCCGACACCGCCGGACGCGATAACCGGCACATTGACGGCACGCGACACGGCCCGGGTGAGTTCGATGTCAAATCCGTCACCGGTGCCGTCCCGGTCCATCGAGGTCAGCAGGATCTCGCCGGCGCCCAGCGCGACCACTTTGCGGCAAAACTCAATCGCATCGATGCCGGTCGGTTCGCGCCCGCCATGGGTGAAGATTTCCCAGCGCAGCGGTTCGTCGTCGGCGCTCACCCGTTTGGCATCAACGGCCACTACAATGCACTGCGAGCCGAACTTGCGGGCTGCTTCGGCGACAAAATCCGGATCCTTCACCGCCGCGGTGTTGATCGACACCTTGTCGGCGCCGGCCAGCAGCAGTTTGCGGATGTCATCGGTTGTACGAACACCGCCGCCCACGGTCAGCGGCATGAAACACTGTTCAGCGGTCTGCCGCACAACATCAAAAATAATGCTCCGGTTTTCATGGCTGGCGGTGATGTCCAGAAAACACAATTCATCGGCGCCGGCCGCGTCGTAGGCCCTGGCGATCTGCACCGGATCGCCGGCATCGCGCAGATCGACAAAATTGACCCCTTTGACAACCCGGCCGTCCTTCACGTCGAGGCAGGGGATAATGCGGGCCTTAAGCATGAGCTGCACCTTTCAGGGTCTGCAATGCCAGTGCAGGGTCAATGCGGCCGTCATACAAGGCACGCCCGCTGATCGCGCCTTCCAGCACGGCACAATCTTCCTGTGTCAAACGGTTGATATCTTCCATGGACGCCAATCCACCGCTGGCAATGACCGGAATGCTGGTTGCGGCCGCCAGTTCCAGCGTGGACGTTATGTTCAAACCAGCCAGAATGCCGTCACGATCGATGTCGGTGTAGATGATGGCGGCAACACCGGCGTCCTCAAACTTGGACGCCAGGTCGAGAACACTCAAGGTGGAACTTTCCGCCCAGCCCTCAACCGCGACGTGACCACCCTTGGCGTCAATACCGACCGCAACGCGTCCGGGAAATTCCCTGCAGGCCCGACGCACCAGTTCAGGATCACGAACCGCGAGCGTGCCCAGAATGACCCGGGCAATACCCTTGTCAAGCCAGCCGGCAATCGCATCCAGATCACGGATGCCGCCGCCAAGCTGAACCGGAATGGAAACGGCGTCCAATATCGCCTCAACGGCGTCACCGTTGACCGAGGTGCCGGCAAAAGCACCGTTAAGGTCCACCAGATGCAGGTATTCGAACCCTTGCGCCTGGAACGTCCGGGCCTGGGCGGCGGGATCGTCGGCAAATACCGTCGCCTGTTCCATATCGCCCAGTTTCAGGCGGACACACTGGCCATCCTTGAGGTCAATCGCAGGAAAAAGAATCATCGATCAGGTGTTCCTCTAAGGAGCCCAGGTGAGAAAATTGGAGATAAAGGCCAGGCCAAGCGTCTGGCTCTTTTCCGGATGGAACTGCGTTCCCGCCATATTGCCGTTTGCAACCACTGCCGTGATCGGCTCTCCGTACCGGGCTGTCGCAACAACATCCGCATCCTTGTCGGCGCGCAGGTGGTAGGAATGCACGAAATAGGCGTGCTGGCCGCCGGAGCCGGTTTCGATACCGCTCAACAGCGCGTGCGGTTGCGTAACATCCAGCGTGTTCCAGCCCATGTGCGGAATCTTGAGGTCGGCGTCGCCAACGTCAATCCGGTCAACCTCGCCCTTTATCCAGCCGAAACCCGGTGTCACAGTATGTTCAAGACCGCGCGTGGCCATCAACTGCATGCCGACGCAAATCCCAAGGAAGGGCCGGGCTCTAGCGGTGCAGTGTTCCTCAATGGCCTGCCACATGCCGTCAATGGCATGAATGCCGTCGTGGCAATCGCGGTAGGCGCCGACGCCCGGCAGCACTACCCTGTCGGCACCGGCCAGTTGTTCCGGTGTGTCAACCAGTTCAATGCTGGCAGAGTTATCAAGCGTAGACGCTGCCCGCTCGAACGACTTCTGGGCCGAGCGCAGGTTACCTGAGCCGTAATCAATGATAGCAACCCGCATGCCTCATCTATCCGTTCTGATCTGAAAGCCGTGCAGTGAAAAACCGGTAGGAAGCTTCTTCTCCGTTGCCAGCGACAATATCGGCAACTTCTTCGAAGCCCCGTTTGGCCAGCGCCCGGCGCCGGAAATTGTTGCCTTCAAGACCGGCAAACAGATTGACCAGAATGCCCATGCCGCTGGTCAGGTTGTCAGGCCAGGAAAATGCATATCCGGCCAGCACAACCAGGCCGACTGCGACCAGGTAGCCGACAAGCGGCAACCACAGGCGATGCCACAACATCCAGAAAAACGGTATGAAGAACGCTGGCCAGGAAAACCCGTCCTTGACGAAGACAACGCCCTTGGTGTCTTCCGCGTGGTCCTGTTGCGGCGGGTCCTGTTTACTGTGGGCAGTATAAGTCAGCATGGCATCACTCTTCTCCGCCCAGCGTTCCCTTGGTCGAAGGAACAACGTCGGGCATGCGCGGGTCAATTTCAAGGCAGTCCCGCAGCGCACGCGCAACAGCCTTGAAGCAGCTTTCCGCAATATGGTGATTGTTGACACCATACAGGGTTTCAACGTGCAAGGTCATACCGGCATTGTGGGCAAAAGCCTGGAAGAACTCGCGGAACAGTTCGGTGTCCACTTCGCCGACCTTGTCGGCGCTGAACTCGGTACGCCATACCAGAAACGGCCTGCCAGAGACATCGATGCTGGCGCGTGACAGTGCCTCGTCCATAGCCAGATAGCAGTGGCCATACCGGCGGATACCGCGGCGGTCGCCCAAAGCCTTCGATATGGCCTGGCCCAGCGCAATACCGGTATCTTCGGCGGTGTGATGCATGTCGATATGCAGGTCACCGACAGTCTTGATGGTCATATCGATCAACGAATGACGCGACAGCTGGTCGAGCATGTGATCGAGAAAGCCTATGCCGGTCGCAATCGAACGTTTACCGGTTCCATCAAGGTTAACCTCAACGCTGACATCGGTCTCATTGGTCTTGCGTGCTATACTGGCTTTTCGCATGGTTAACTTCCGTCGTGGTGCGCCTGTTCGCGCTGACTTTTAGCAGGCTGCGACAGCGACGCAAGGCCCCAACCATGGCTTGATTAACCGGGCAGGGTCTTTTATTGGCCATAAGCAGTTCCCAGATAACTACCAGACATGCAACTGAAAGTTGATTTATGACACATAACACTGATGCCAGCCTGTGGCATGGAACCACAATTGTTACCGTCCGCAAGGGCGATTTGGTGGTGGTTGCCGGCGACGGCCAGGTCAGCCTGTCCAACACGGTGATCAAGTCAAATGCCCGCAAGGTGCGGCCATTGGGCAAGGGAGACGTCATTGCCGGGTTTGCCGGTGCAACGGCCGATGCCATGACGTTGTTCGAACGGCTTGAGGCCAAACTCGAACAGTACCCCAACCAGTTGACCAGGGCGTGCGTGGAACTGGCCAAGGACTGGCGTACCGACAGGTATCTGCGCCGGCTGGAAGCCATGATGATCGTCGCTGACCGGGAAACCAGCCTGGTGCTCACCGGTACCGGCGACGTGCTTGAACCGGAAAACGGCATCATCGCTATCGGCTCCGGCGGCAATTATGCCCTGGCCGCCGCACGCGCGCTTGCAGACAGCGACATGGATGCCGAACAAATTGCCCGGCGGGCCATGAAAATTGCTGCCGATATTTGTGTTTTCACCAATGAAAACGTGACGGTCGAGACACTCGGCAAAGACAAGTAGGAAATTTCAACACCATGACTGACTTCTCTCCACGCGAGATCGTATCGGAGCTTGACCGGCATATTGTCGGTCAGCAGGACGCAAAGCGCATGGTTGCCATCGCGTTGCGCAATCGCTGGCGCCGCAAGCAGCTAGATGCCGACCTGCGCGACGAAGTAATGCCGAAGAACATTCTGATGATCGGCCCTACCGGCGTCGGCAAGACCGAGATTGCAAGACGCCTGGCAAAGCTGGCCAATGCGCCGTTCATCAAGGTGGAGGCCACCAAGTTTACCGAAGTGGGCTATGTCGGCCGCGACGTTGAACAGATTGTCCGTGACCTTGTTGAAGTCGGCATCGGCCTTGCACGCGAAACACGGCGCAAGGATGTTGAGGCAAACGCCCAGGCCAACGCTGAAAACCGGGTGCTTGATGCACTGGTGGGACCGAATGCCTCAAAGGGCACGCGCGACAGTTTCCGGGCCAAACTGCGCAGCGGCGAGCTGGACGACAAGGAAATCGAGCTCGAGGTCGTCGACAACAGTTCCGGCATGCCGACAATGGACATCCCCGGCATGCCGGGTTCATCGGTCGGCATGGTCAATCTTTCCGACATGCTGGGCAAGGCACTGGGTGGACGGACCAAAACCCGGCGTACTACCGTACGTGAAAGCCATGACATCCTGATGCCGGAAGAATCCGACAAGCTCATTGACCAGGAGCAGATCACCAGTGAGGCCATCGAAGCCGTTGAGAACAACGGCATCGTGTTCCTGGACGAGATCGACAAGGTCACGGCCAGGGCAGACCGGCAGGGAGCGGATGTCAGTCGCGAAGGGGTGCAGCGCGATCTGCTGCCACTCATTGAAGGCACTACCGTCAGCACCAAGCACGGGCCGGTCAAGACCGACCATATCCTGTTCATCGCCTCAGGCGCGTTTCATGTCGCCAAGCCGTCTGACCTGCTGCCGGAACTGCAGGGCAGGCTGCCGATCCGGGTGGAACTGAAGGCGCTGAACCGCGATGATTTCGTGCGCATTCTGGTGGAACCCGAGGCTAGCCTGGTCAAACAGTACATTGCGCTGATGGCCACGGAAAACCTGACCCTGGAAGTCAGCGATGACGGGGTGGAGGCACTGGCCGACATCGCGGCGGAAGTAAACTCGTCAGTGGAAAACATCGGTGCACGCCGCCTGCAGACGATCATGGAACGGGTGCTTGAAGAGATAAGCTACACGGCCACCGACCGGGGTGGAGAGACCGTCGTTCTTGATCGCGCCTTTGTCGAAAAGAACATCGGCGATCTGGCCCGCGACACGGATTTGTCGAAGTTTATTCTCTAGAACAACATGGGTTCAATTGAACCCATAAAGTTGCTCCAGCACTTTGGAAGCGATCAGTTTCATGGTTTTTGATTGCTTCAATCAATAACCATACTGATCTAGGATTTTTCGTCTGAGGGATCGGCCTGGTCGAGCAATAGCAAATGCCGTTGCAGGTCGTCTTCGCTCAGCCGCGAAATGCTGTCTGCAAGACGGTTGGCGAGCTCGGTTGCCCTGGGCGACAGGCCGGATGTGTCAATGACGGCACGCGGGTGTGACAGGCGCGCCAGTTCGGCAATATCTTCCGCCTCGTCCCAGATGATGTTGAAATAGGCAATGATACGCTGAACCAGGTACCAGCTGGGCAGGCCGCGCTTGCCGTTTTCAAGTGCCGACAGATACGGCGCACTGACACCGATGGCCTGCGCCATCTGCTTCATGGTGACGCCGCGTTCTTTTCGCAAGGCGCGAATCTTTTGTCCAAACGGCGTCATGACCGGCCAGCCTTCCGCTTCAGGCGGACATAAAAAGCACCGCCGCCGCCGTGGCGTGGATGCGCCGGCTGAAACCCGACAATGTGGGATGAAAATTCCCGCTGCTGCATCCAGCGTGGAAACTCGGCTCGCAACCGCCCCTGACGTTCCGGCGCCTGAAAGACGTCCGCCGAATGCAATGTATGCCGGGTGAACGGAGATGCACCCTTGCCGGTAATGACCAGCACATTACGATCACCACGCTCACGCGATGACTGCAAAAACCCCAACAGCGCCATCCGCGCCCGCTCCACGGAGTGACCGTGCAAATCCAGTCGCGCATCAATATCGACATTGCCGCGCGACAGTTTCTGTTTGTGCCGCCTGTCCAGGTTGTTGTGCAATTGCGACTGAATTGCCTGCCTGGCAATGGCGCGGGCGGCCTTGCGGACCGGATCTGCGGGTTTGGATACAGGCTTTCCGGTTCGCTCATATTGTGCAACCGGTAGTGCCGGCTTGGCTTCCGTCACCGGCCTTACATAGGGCAGTCTGTTGAGTGGCTTGACGGTCCGGGTAACCTGTTCCCAGACCTCGTGATCATCGTCTCTCAACTGGCCGGCGCGGGAGCCGTGTGTGGTCCTGCCGGATTTTTTCATCTGCCGTGTTTCCGTAGCAGCCGGGTTGCCAAAGCACGCGGCACGAGAGCCGTCAGGTCTCCGGCCTGATCCATCCCGCCCGCATCAAGGCCCGCCTGGCGCCCGCTTCCCATGAACACGTCGCCGCGGGCTGCTCCCCTGATGGCCGATCCGGTATCCTGGGCGACCATCAGCCGGTCGAAAACTACAAGGCGTCCATTGGCATAGACCGTCGTCGACACCCATAGCGGAACGCCAAGCGCCCAGAAGCGCCGATCGACTGCCAGCGACCGTAATGGCGTGAGCGGCAATTGCTGGGCACCAATCGGTCCGGAGCCGGTGTCCGGCAATTCCCGGAAAAACACATAGGACTTGTTTTCCCACATGACCTGGCGCGCCTGGTCGGGGTTGTTTTTCAGCCAGGCCCGTAATGCCTGCATGGACATCTCTTCGCGGGTCATTTGCCGTCGGTCGATGAGAACCTTGCCGATTGCCGTATAGGGCAAGCCGGTCTTCGCCGCGTAGCCAAGACGCGCACTACCGCCTTCGCGCAGCCGTACCCGGCCGGATCCCTGTATCTGCATGAAGAACAGGTCGGCCCAGGATTTCAGATACAGCAATTCAAGGTTTCGCGATGCCAGCTGACCCTGTTCAATCTGTCGACGGGTGAAGTATGGCTGCGCCACGCCATTGGCAACCCGGCCATACGCAACGCCCAGCCTGGCGGCGGCGGATTTGGAGAGTTTGACCAGATCGTCCGGCCTGGCGAGAACCGGAACGCTGAACTCCCGGCTTCTGGACCTGCTGCCTTCAACTTCAGGTTCGAAATAGCCGGTAAACTGGCCATTGACGTCACTGACGTTCAACGCAACCAGGTTGTCCTCGAAAAACCTTCGGGCAGCCCCTGGCGAGAAGCCTGCCCGCTTTGCCTGCCTGCACACGGTCAGCCAGTCCCGGCGACTGCCGGACAATTGCGCCTTGCGGGCAAATCCGATAGCGCTGGTGGTCAATTCACCGCATGCAGCTACAAACACCTGAAGAGCGGCGCTGTGATCGTCCTGCTGCCATCCCGGCAGATTGTCGAACGACACCTGTTCAAGCCGCAACGCCAGCGCCGGCTGTGCGCCCGCGACGGACATCATGATGGCCAACAGGGCAATGACAAGCTGTTTGCAGCGCATTGCGGCACGCATCCCAATTCTCAGTCAGCCTCAGTGGCGACCAGGCGCCAGTTTGGATCGCGTGAATTGACAGGGCGCTCAAAGGTCCACACGTCTGTGATTTCCTGGATCTCGGATGGGTCACCGTCGATCACCCTGCCCTCCTCATCAAGTGTCGCGGTAATCAGGTCGCTGACGAACTTGATACTGACCTGCGCGTCGCCGCCGGCAATACTGATTTTGCTGATGTCAGCCTTGTTGATACCGACAAATTTCGATTCCAGCGTGTGCTGCAACTTCTTGCGGTCGTCAATCGCGGCTGCAAACCCGTCATAAACCTCCCTGGACAACAGGGGTTTCAAGGCCTGCTTGTCGCCTTCGGCAAAAGCATTGACGATCATTTCATAGGCCATGCGCGCGCCGCCGAGAAATTCACCGGGCGAGAAGTCATTGTCGGCCTTGACCAGGTTCTCAATGCCTTTTGCGACAGCTGAACCCTTTCTGGCAAAGCCCTGCCAGACAGGCTTGCGCTCGTCTTCATCGTCATCGTCGTCGTGATCAGAATCGGGTGGATTGATCGCGGTCGGCTTGTTTCGGCCTGGCAACGGCACCACATTATCCTGGGATGAGGCTTGTGCATCATCGTTTTCACCGGCGAACGGGTCGAACGGCTTTTCGTTGCCGGTCCGGGTACCGAGCACGGCGCGCAGACGGAAGAAGATGATTACAGCCACTGCGAGAATGATAATATTGAAAGGGTCAAAGACCTGATTCATAGCGTTTGCCAGTTCCTGTCGTTGGTTGGTGTGCCGGCGGCAATGACGCCTGCAAATGATTTACATACTGTTATATATAAGTGCTGATTGTACAAAGGTACAATGCTGCGGCATTGTGATCATGCCTGACAGTCCACCAAACACCGGAATTTGCGGTTCATAGCGATCAAGTGTGATTACCAATGCGATTTATTCTGTTTCTAGCCTTTGTTGTAGTCCCGATTGTGGAGATCGGGCTGTTTTTGCAGGTCGGCTCCTATATTGGGGTGGCCGCGACGCTGGGGCTTATCATACTGACCGCCATTGCAGGCACCATGCTTGTACGCAGCCAGGGCATTGATGTTATTCGTAAAGTGCAGAATTCAGCCAATCGCGGAGAAATGCCGGTGGCTGCGTTGGCGCAGGGCCTGTTTGTCCTGATCGCGGGTGTGCTATTGCTTACGCCCGGATTTGCGACAGATACACTCGGGTTTGCCCTGCTGATACCTCCGGTTCGAGAGCTGCTGGCAGCGAAAATCTGGAAATTGATCGAACCCAATGTTGTCACATCGACACAGTGGTCATCCACACATACGAGCGGCGGCAGCAACCAGCCGGGCGGAACCGTTATTGATATTGAAGCGGTGGAGATCGACGAGGCGACTGGAAACGGCGCGGAAAAACCCGGCAATACGTTACGTAAACAATAATGCCCGCGATAAAGACCACACCGGACTTTTGCCGGGCAGCATGATAACTTGCACGAATGCAGATGCCGTGATAGCCACGCGGTCTGTAACAAATTCGACTTTATGACTCAGAGGGCAGATTGAACATGGCAAAAGCGGCAAAGAAGGCAAGCAAGAAGGCGGCACCTGCAGCGCAAACAGCATTACCGGAAGCTAGCGGCAGCAATGGGTCCACGCAAGGCGCTGCGCCATCGATGAAGATACTTGGCCAGTATGTGAAGGATCTTTCGTTTGAAAACCCGGACGCACCGCGCTCGCTGGCCGGCCAGGAAGGCCAACCGGAAATCAACATATCCGTAAATGTGAATGCCAAGCCCCTGGCCGAAACAGACTTTGAAGTTGAACTGCATCTCGATGCCAAGGCGATGAACAAGGACAAGGTGGTTTTCGCCACCGAGCTGCTTTATGCGGGCATTTTCCGGCTGGAGAACATCCCGCAGGATGCCCTGCACCCGATTGTCCTGGTTGAATGTCCGCGCATGATCTTCCCGTTTGCCAGGCAGATCGTCGCCGACGTGACCCGCAATGGCGGCTTTCCGCCACTGATGCTGGATCCGATTGACTTTGCAGCCATGTATCAGCAGCGCATTGCGGCGGAAGCTGCAAATGCGGATGCCTAGATCAAGGTAAATCTTATTGCTGTGGTGAGATGTGTCGCGCGCTAGTTGCTGCCGGCACTTCGCCACAACGCCTTTTCCCCAAGACCGGCAACCATTTCGTTGTGGGCATCAATTTCTGCCTGGCTCAGCCGACCGGGAAGCGGTGCCGAACGGGCGCTTACCTGGGTTTGGCCAACTTCAACCTTCTTTTCGACCTGATCGGTATCACTGGTCAGGCCCAACATGGTCTGGCGACCACCGATCAGCTCCATGTAGACGTCGGCCAGCAGTTCGGAATCCAGTAGCGCGCCGTGCTTGTCGCGCCTGGAGTTGTCGATGCCGTAGCGCCGGCACAGTGCATCAAGGCTGTTCGGGCCCATCGGATAGCGTTTGCGGGCAAGGGCCAGCGTATCGATCACCCGGTCCATTGAAAGCTGTTCGGTATCAATCCAGGAAAATTCGGCATTGAGGAATTTCATGTCGAACGGCGCATTGTGAATGATCAGAATGCCGTCATCGATGAATTTGAGAAAATCCTGCGCGATGTCTGCGAAGACCGGCTTTGAACCCAGAAACTCCTCTGACAACCCGTGCACATTGAACGCCTCTTCGGGCATATCCCGCTGCGGATTGATGTACTGATGATAGACAGTGCCGGTCGGGATATGATTGAGAAGTTCAACAGCTCCGATTTCCACAATGCGATGACCGGTGAACGGATCGAGGCCCGTGGTTTCGGTATCCATCACGATTTCACGCATATCATCGCTCTCCGGCAAGTGATTGAAGCTCACTCACAATAGCAAGAACCCGGGCGCGTGTATCATCCATCGGCACATCTGTGGAAATTATGTGGCTGGCAGCAGCGCGTTTTTCCTCATCGGGAACCTGCCTGGCCAGTATGGCTTCAAATTTTTCTTCGCTCATGTCCGGCCTGGCCAACGCCCGGGCACGCTGGACTTCATAAGGCGCTGAGACAACCAGGACAGCGTCAAATTCTGCCGCCCGCCCGGTTTCAAACAGCAGCGGTATGTCAAACACGGCGATGCTCTTTTCAGAAGATTTTACTGTTTCCAGGAATGCGTCCTGCTCGCGGCGAACCAGGGGATGAACAATCGCTTCCAGCTGTTTCATTGCCTGCGTGTTGTTGAGTACCTGTTTTGAAAGCGCCACACGATCGATCGCACCATTCCTGACAACCGATGGAAACAACCGGCCCACGGGTTCAACGGCTCCGCCATTTTTGGCATACAGCCGATGGACGACGGCATCGGCATCAAATACCGCAACACCTGCGTCGCGCAGCATGACCGCAACTGTCGACTTGCCCATGGCGATCGAGCCTGTAAGTGCTGCCTTGAAAACGGACCCGTCAGCCATGAGACTTCAAGTCCTGTTCAATCAGCGCCCGCAATTCGCCGGTCACCTGGGGTTCGATACCGAACCACAACTGAAACCCCGGCACTGCCTGGTGCAGCAACATGCCAAGCCCGTCCAGAACCGGCCGCCCAAGACGTCGGGCCTGAGCCAGCAATTCGGTTTCCAGCGGCGCATAGACTATGTCGCTGACAACGCAGCCCGGCCGGGTCCCGTCAAGCGGAAACACCAGCGGCTGCCGGCCGACCATTCCGAGCGAGGTGGTGTTCACAAGTACATCCACAAGCCCGGCGGTTGACTGTACATCATCCCATGCAACCGGCTTGATTGTGTCTGGTTGAAAGGCGGCTATCTCGCGCGCCTTCTGTAATGTCCGATTGGCGATGTAGATCACCGAGCATCCGCTCTGCAGCAACGCGTCGGCAATGGCGCGGGCGGCGCCGCCGGCACCCAGGATAAGCACTTCGGCGCCTTTCAACTGCAGGTCCGGGTGAATGTTTTTGAGATGACCAACATACCCGGCACCATCGGTCGAGGTTCCCCTGAGCTGGCCGTCGCGGCGATAAATGGTATTGACGCTGCCAATGGCCGAGGCGGTGTCATCAATGGCATCTAGAAATGGAATGACCGCCTGCTTGTACGGCGTGGTGACATTGCACCCGGCTGATTTTCCCTGCCGGATGGCATCAAGAAAGTCAGGCAGGTCTTCTGCGGGCATGTCGCAGATACCGTACCTGGAATCGACTCCATACTTTTTGATCCAGTAGTTATGAATCATTGGCGATCGAGAATAAGTGATGCCGTGTCCCAGAATACAGACACCGTTGGTTGTTGTCGGGTTCATTGCAAGTTGGCCTGAGTCTTGAGAAATTTAACGAGCGGGGTCAGTGGCATCCCCATAATGGTGAAATGAGATCCGCGGATGTCTTCAAACAACCGGATACCTTGGCCTTCTATCTGATAACATCCCACAGATCCCAGGATTGATGACCCGGCAGCGGCCAGATAGGCCTCTATATCCTCAGCAGTGAGTCGAAACATGCTCATACTGGCGGTCTCTGACGTCTCGAATACCTGCCTGCTATTCCGCCAGCATGCTACGGCTGACATCAGCATGTGGGTTTTTCCCTGTAGTGTCGCGAGTTGCTGCGCAGCCTGAGGCAAGTCATTTACCTTTGTGAAAACCTTGCCGTCACACACCAAGACCTGGTCCGACCCAATCACCAGGTCGGCGGGGTGGTTTTCACTGACCGCCTGTGCTTTGGCGTTGGCCAGCACAAGGGCCAGGTCATCGACGGGCAAGCCTGATTCCAGGTGGGCTGTTTTAAGCACGGCCTCATCGATGCCGGCAGCCGTTGCCTCAAAGTCATAGCCCGCATTGGCCAGCATCTGCCGGCGTGCCGCACTGTTTGATGCCAGGATCAGTTTCATTTGTCTCGACCCCGGTTCATTCTGTACTGGTGGTCGGCTCTGCCATCAGGTTCATGACAGCTGCGGCTGTTTCTTCAATGGACCGGCGTGTGACATCGATAATGGGCCAGTTGTTCGCACTGCATAGTTTTCGCATTGCCAGCAGTTCCTCGGTGATCGCCTTGCGATCTACATAAGATGTATCGCGGCCTTCATTCAGCGTCAGCAGCCGATGGCGGCGAATCTGGGAAATGCGGTCGGCACTGGCGATCAGCCCGACAATCAAGGGATGTTTCAGCTTGCTCAATCCCGGCGGCGTCGGGATACCCGGCACAAGGGGTATATTGGCCGTCTTGATGCCACGATTGGCCAGGTAGATACTGGTCGGTGTCTTCGACGACCGGCTTACGCCCAGCAACACAACATCTGCGGAGTCCAGATCCTGTGTCATCTGGCCGTCATCATGCGCCATGGTATAGTTCAGTGCATCAATCCGCTGGAAGTACTCCGCGTTGAGAACATGCTGCCCGCCGATGTGAGGTTTGGACTTCGCGTTCAGGTAAGTTGCGAGACTGGCGATAACCGGATCGAGGATCGAGATGCACGGAATGGACAGCGCTTCGCAACGTTGTTCTATTTCAGCTTTCAGCCTGGCGTCGGCAATCGTGTACAGCACGATGCCGGGTTGTTTTTCCACCTCGACAATCATCCGGTCCAGCTGCTTGGATGTCCGGACCAGGGTGTAGATGTGTTCGATCGGCTGGTAGCCGGCATAATAGGCGGTGGCGGCCCGGGCCACGGTGTTGAGGGTTTCGCCGGTCGCATCGGAAACCATATGCATATGGAAATATTGTTTGGCTGTGGTTTTCATAAGCCGGGCATAGCGTGTTTATGAATTGTGGAAAAGGGGAAGCTGAATTCCCGGCCGGCTGGTTTGGTCCACATACCGGTTGTTTTGTTCAGGATACCGATTGCAGTGCAGACAATTGTCAACTGTGAATAGCAGTGAGGATAACATCAGGCTTATCGATTTTGATGGTGATCAAATTGTGCAGAAAATATTTTCTGCTTCTATTTATGCTTTGATATCAGCTAGTTAAATATATGGAAATGATGGAAAAAATTTATGTGATTTGCGTAGACGAATAACTGTGTCTACGTGACCGCTGTTGAAGAAGATTCATTTTTGCTATCCACAGCACAACATCATCAACACCTAAAGATATAGATTGTTTGAGAGAAGGATTAAGAGATTGAGCAAGCCGTTACTGGATACCCTTACAGGTTTGTCTCCATCACGCCGTCCTGTCTGGCTTATGAGGCAGGCAGGACGCTATCTGCCGGAGTATCGGGAAGTCAGGCAATCAGCAGGCGGTTTTCTGAACCTCTGCTACACGCCGGAGTTGGCTTGCGAAGTGACATTGCAGCCATTGCGCCGTTTTGATCTGGATGCGGCAATCCTGTTTGCAGATATCCTGCTGATCCCGCAGGCGATGGGTTGTGACCTGGACTTCCGCGAGAACGAGGGACCGGTTCTGAGAAAGATCGGTTCGGTATCCGACGTTGGCCAGCTGGCGAGTGACATCGATGAACTCAACAAGACGCTGTCTCCGGTCTATGATGCAGTGTCTGCAATCAGGTCAAGCCTTGACAGTGACAAGACGCTGATCGGGTTTTGCGGGGCGCCGTGGACGGTTGCCACCTATATGATTGAAGGCGGTACATCGGTGGAGCGGGCTGCATCACGGTTGGCAGCTTTTGCAGATGAGGCCTGGCTGAACGAACTGATCGACAAGCTGGTGGTTTCCTCCATTGAATACCTGTCATGCCAGGTGGAAGCCGGGGCCGAGGTCCTGCAGATTTTTGATACCTGGTCGGGGGATCTGAGCGGTGACTTGCTGCAGCGATATTGTTTCGCTCCGATTGCAGCGATCCGGTCTGAACTGAAGAAGCGATATCCTCATGTACCGGTGATCGGTTTTGCTCGTGGCGTCGGAGTGTCCCAGACAGATTTTATTGCAGCCAGTGAGGTTGACGGCGTCAGCATCGAATGGCCGGTCAATACAAAATGGGCCAGGGACAACCTGATTGAACATTGCATTGTGCAGGGCAATCTCGACCCCCTCTCGCTGATTGGCGGCGGTGATGGCATGTTGAATGCAACGCGGCTGATTTTGCAGGACCTGCCGATGGACAGGCACATTTTCAATCTTGGCCACGGGATAAGAAAGGAAACTCCCCCGGAGCATGTCGGTGAACTTGTGTCCTTTATTCGTGAATTCGACGGGGCCGCTAAAGCATGACCTACGAATGGGTCAAGGTTGTTCACCTGCTGGCCGTGATTTCATGGATGGCCGGCCTGCTCTACCTGCCGCGGCTGATGGTCTATCATGCCGATGCGGGAAAAGGCGGTGAGTTGTCCGAGACACTCAAGGTGATGGAACGGCGATTGCTGAAAGCGATTATGACACCGGCCATGATTGTCAGCTGGGTCTTCGGCATATGGCTGGGTGCGCTGCAGGGATTGTGGAGCGAGTTGCCGTTCTGGTTCGTGTTGAAAATCATATTGGTACTGGCGATGTCAGGTGCACATTTCTGGCTGGCCGGCCAGGTCAAGATCTTTGCAGCGGACAAGAATGTCATGGCGGCCAGGGCTTTTCGTTTTATCAACGAAGTCCCGACCCTGCTGATGATCGGCATTATCTGCCTCGTGGTCGTGAAACCGTTTCTGTAATGCGATTGTGAGTATTTTGATGTTTTCTAAACTTGTCGAAGCTGCTATAGACTGAGCAGTACGGCAACGCTTTCATAGACTGCCGTCGCCTCCCCTATTTGGTAATCACTCAATCCGACATGTGAGCTGACCGCCAATTTTCCTGATCAAACATATGGGTCGATAACCGATGACCAACCTTGACGAACTCGAGCAGATCAAACTTTTTGATCTTAAGCAGAAATCTCCAGCTGAGCTCCTGAGTGCGGCTGAAGAGCTTGAAGTTGAAAATGCCAGCGTGTTGCGCAAGCAGGAACTGATGTTTGCGATCTTGAAAAGCCTGGCTGCCAAGGATGTGAACATCATCGGTGAAGGTGTTGTGGAGGTAATGCCGGACGGGTTCGGTTTCCTGCGTTCACCTGATGCCAATTATCTTGCCGGACCCGATGATATTTATGTCAGCCCCAGCCAGATCCGGAAGTTTGCACTCAAGACCGGTGATACCGTTGAAGGTGATATCCGCAGCCCCAAAGACGGTGAACGGTATTTTGCGCTGTTGAAGGTAAACTCGGTCAACTTCCAGGAACCGGAAAAGGTTCGTCACAAAATCCACTTCGATAACCTGACGCCGTTATATCCTGATGAGCGCCTGTTCATGGAAGTGAACGATCCGACAAAGAAGGATTACTCAAGCCGTGTCATCGACCTGGTGGCGCCATTTGGCAAGGGCCAGCGTGCGTTGATCGTGGCACCTCCCAGGACCGGTAAAACTGTCTTGTTGCAGAATATTGCCCAATCGGTGGCAACCAACCATCCCGAGTGTTACCTCATTGTCCTGTTGATTGATGAGCGACCAGAAGAAGTAACCGACATGCGTCGTTCCGTGAAAGGCGAAGTCGTGAGCTCGACTTTTGATGAACCGGCCAGCCGGCACGTTCAGGTTGCCGAGATGGTGATTGAAAAAGCCAAGCGCCTTGTTGAGCATGGCCGTGATGTGGTGATCCTGCTGGATTCCATTACCCGGCTTGGACGTGCCTACAATACTGTTGTGCCGTCGTCAGGCAAGGTTCTCACCGGTGGTGTCGACGCCAATGCACTGCAGCGTCCGAAACGTTTCTTCGGCGCGGCGCGGAATATCGAAGAAGGCGGCTCGCTGACCATCATCGCCACTGCACTGATTGATACCGGCAGCCGCATGGATGAAGTCATCTTTGAAGAATTCAAGGGAACCGGCAACTCTGAAGTTGTTCTCGATCGCAAGGTTGCCGACAAGCGGGTCTTCCCTGCCATGGACATCCTGCGCTCCGGCACGCGCAAGGAAGAGCTTCTGGTTGATCCGGGCAATCTCAAGAAGACCTATGTATTGCGCCGGATTCTCAACCCGATGGGAACCGTCGATGCGGTTGAATTCCTGTTGGACAAACTGCGCCAGACCAAATCCAATGACGATTTCTTCGATTCAATGAATGCCTGACTTCAGCAGGTCTCCCGGATCCGTTACGGGCAGGTCACAGGTCTGATTGCGGCACAGGAATACAGCAGCCTTATCAAGACCGGCTTTTCCCGATGCCGGGTGACCGGCGGGTAGATCCGCGTCCCTGCCAACCTGCATGAGCAATCGATTCGGAGACGAAATTTTCAGGCAGGCCTGGTGCAGCCCGGCGAAGTTCTTATCTTCCGGATCACCAACCAGCACAAGCTGGGTCTGTTCGGACAATGCTGTAAATGCGAGCCAGGCCGTTGGGCAGGCAAACGGGTTTCTGGTCATGTGCGGTTTGAGCCAGTTGAAAACGGCTTCCGCGGTCTGCTGATAAGCCTGGTTGTCCAGGTAGACCGAAAGCTTCCACAGATTGATTGCCATTGTGGCGTTGGCGTTTGGCGTCACATCATCATTTGCATATTTGTCGCGAATGATAAGATCCGTCGCGTCTTTGGGCGCCATGGAAAATGCACCATCGCTCTGATCGTGATAATGTTCCATGGCCTCGTCCATCAGGTTGCCGGCCTGTTCCACCCATGCCCAGTCCAGGGTCGTTTCGTAAGCCGCGATGTTGGCTGAAATCAGCAAGGCATAATCATCTGCGGTGGCATGGCTTCTGACCTGGTTATCCCTGAAGCTGTGATAGAACCGCCCGTTTACCCGCAAATGGGCCTGCATGTTTTCAAGCGTTGTGAGGGCTGCTTGTTCCAGCGCCGGATCTTCAAGTGTGGCGGACGCATTGAGAAGCGCGATTACTGTCAGGGCATTCCAGTCGGTAAGCGCCTTGTCGTCCCAGCCAGGCGCAATCCGCTTGCGCCGATGGCTCAGCAGTGTTTCACGTGCCTGCGCCAGCAGCGCTTCGTCGTCATCAGATAGCTGATCGGGATGATCGGTGCGGTTCAAGATGTTGGTATGTTCCCAATTGCCCTGCTCCGAAACGTCGTAAACCCTGAGAAAAAGCTCTCGTGCCGAATTGGTTAACAAATGGTTAATTTCCGATTCGGCCCAGCAATAATATTTGCCTTCAACCCCTTCGGAATCGGCATCATAGCTGGATGCGAACAGGCCTTCAGGCGTTTGCATGTCGGACAGCAGCCAGGCCACCGACTGTTCGATTCGCTGGCGGAACAGTTGATTGGGCGCCGAGTTTTGCATCTTGCACAGCAAGGTTATGTATTGGGCATTGTCGTACAGCATCTTTTCGAAGTGCGGCACCAGCCATTTTTCATCAACTGCATATCTGGCGATGCCGCCGCCCAGATGGTCATAGATACCGCCCTGGCTGATCTTGTTCATGGTGAGCCAGACAGGTGCGTCATACCCCCTGCCCGGGTGTGACTGGTGTACTGACCACAGCAACTGGAAAAGGGGCCCCTGCGGAAATTTGGGCGCGCGGCCTATGCCGCCGTTTTGCTGATCAACTGCCCCGAGCACCTGCCGGATCATCTGCTCAAGAAGTGCGTGGTCAGGATCGGGATTGGTGCTGGCTGGCGGTGGTGCGCTGAGACGATCAAGCAATGCATCGGTATTGGTGGTGATTTTTTCCGGCTCGGTCTGCCATATGCGGGCAAGCTCGCGCAGGACATGCGAAAACGACGGCCGTCCGTATTTCGACTCTGGCGGAAAATAGGTACCGCCCCAGAACGGTTTCAGGTCGGGTGTCAGGAACATGGTCAGTGGCCAGCCGCCCTGCTCTCCCATCACGTGAAGCGCGTCCATGTAAACGCGATCGATGTCAGGCCGTTCCTCCCTGTCGACCTTGATATTGATGAAGTGCTCATTCATCAGCTCTGCAACAGCCTCATCTTCAAAGCTTTCATGTGCCATCACATGACACCAGTGGCAGGCCGCGTATCCGATTGACAGAAGGATTGGCTTGTTTTTAGTACGGGCTTCGTTAAACGCTTCATCACCCCATGCAAACCAGTCAACGGGATTGGTGTCATGCTGAAGCAGATACGGGCTGGTTTCCTTTGCCAGCCGGTTCTTTGTGGCAGTCGGGTTCGACATGGGTTGAAGCTACCTTGTTACTGGATTGAAGTCATATGCCGGATTCTGTTGATACGATTTACGCATTGTCGTCGGGCTCGGGCAAGGCAGGTGTGGCAATTGTGCGCGTGTCCGGCCCGCAAGCCGGAACAGCATTGCGCATTTCATGCGGGCGGGTGCCGGCGGCGCGCGTTGCCGAACGGGTACCGGTGTGTGTGTCGCAAGGGTCCGTCAAGCTGGATGAGGCGATAGCCCTGTGGTTTCCCGGACCCGGCAGCTTTACCGGAGAAGATGTTGCGGAGTTTCACCTGCATGGCAGCCTGGGTATTGTCCGGCTTTTCCTTGCCGAGCTGGGATCGCTGCCTGGATGCAGGCCCGCTGAGCCTGGCGAGTTCACCAGGCGCGCCCTGTCAAATGACAAGATCGACCTGGTAGGTGTCGAGGGGTTGAATGACATGCTGGCGGCCGAAACCGCTACGCAGGTAAAGCAGGCGTTGTTTCACGTGGACGGCCGTGCGTCCGACATATTCTACCGGTGGCGGGACGAGCTGATCGAAGCCAGTGCGCTGGCGGAGGCGTGTATCGATTTCACCGACGAGGAAGGCGTGGCCGATGCGGCGCTGCCTAAGGTGCGCGACGGCGTGGTGCGGCTGATTGCGACCATGGCGGAGAACCTCAAGGACAGTGAACGCGGGCATCTTAACCGGGCAGGGGTACGGGTTGTATTGGCCGGGTCACCGAATGTCGGAAAGTCCAGCCTGCTGAATGCCATTGCAGCGCGCGACGTGGCCATAGTCAGCAGTGAAGCGGGTACGACACGCGATGTCGTGGAGGTATCGCTCGACCTTGGCGGCACGGCGATGATCATCAGTGATACTGCCGGTCTTCGCGACAGAGTCGATTCACATGTGGAACAATTGGGCATTGATCGCACCCATGAGCGCCTGTCACACGCCGATATCGTGGTCAGTGTCGCATCTTCCGAGGCAAATTGGCAGAAAACCGGTGTCGATTCACCAACGTTACGAATTTGGAACAAGGCTGACATCAGCAAATCCGGGCCTGCAGAAGCTGCCGACCTGCAGGTATCGGCGCTGACCGGCGAAGGCATGGGGAAGCTGATGGACCGGCTGGCCGTGATGGCGGGGGAGCTTGCCGGCAATGGCGAACCGGCGCTGCTGGTGCGTGAGCGCCAGGTGCAGGCGGTTAAGTCGGCGCTTGGCCACCTGGAAACTGCGCTGGAGCCGGAGTTGCCTATTGAGTTGCTGGCTGAAGAACTCAGGAGAGCGGCCCGCAATATCGGCAAGCTGATCGGCGATGTCGGAACCGAAGACCTGCTGGACAGCATCTTCTCGAAGTTCTGCATCGGGAAATAGACCTGTTTCGCTTCAGGATTGTTTCACGTGAATCAGCGGTATTTGTTTCACGTGAAACGAAGTCTTTTTTGATGTTTTTCCACAGTTCGTGTATGGAGCGGGCACGATGAACCAGATCCTGAAAACAGATTACGATGTTGTGGTGGTCGGTGGCGGCCATGCGGGTTGCGAGGCGGCAAGTGCCGCAGCGCGCCGTGGCGCACGCACAGCCCTGGTGACACACCGCAAATCGACCATCGGAGAAATGTCCTGCAATCCGGCGATGGGCGGTTTGGGGAAGGGGCATCTCATCCGCGAGATCGATGCGCTTGACGGCCTGATCGGCATTACAAGCGACAAGGCGGCAATCCAGTACCGGCTGCTCAACCGCTCGAAAGGGCCTGCAGTTCGAGGTCCGCGGGCACAGATTGACAGGAAGCTTTACCGTGACGCCATGCAGGCGGAAATTTTCAACCATGACAACCTGACCGTGATCGAAGCTGCCGTGGGAAGCTTCGCGATGAGCGACGGCAGGATTTGCGGTGTTGTCGGTGAGGACGGCCGCGAGATATCCTGCGTCGCAGTTGTGCTCACCACAGGCACATTTCTTGGTGGGCTGATACATATCGGAGACCGGAAAATTCCCGCAGGCCGTGTCGGGGAGGAACCAAGCAATGGACTGTCCCGGGTTCTGCGCGATACCGGATTGCAGATCGGCCGCCTTAAAACCGGGACACCGCCACGACTTGATGCATCCACGATCGACTATTCCGGGCTTGAAGAGCAGGCCGGCGACGACCATCCGTTCTATTTCTCGACCCTGACCACCTGCACCCATGCGCCCCAGATCAGCTGCCACATCACTCACACCAACACGGACACCCACAAGATCATCTCCGGCAACCTGGAGAAATCAGCAATGTATGCCGGCTTCATCGAGGGAACCGGCCCCCGCTATTGCCCTTCCATCGAAGACAAGGTGGTGAAGTTTGCCGATCGCAACTCTCACCAGATATTCCTGGAGCCTGAAGGGGTAGACGACATCACCGTCTATCCCAACGGGATTTCGACCTCGCTTCCGGAAGACGTGCAGGAGGCGTATGTGCACTCGATTGCCGGCCTGGAGAACGTAACAATCCTGCAGCCGGGCTATGCCATCGAATACGACTATGTCGACCCACGTGAACTGGATATCTCGCTTGAACTCAGGAAGCTGCCGGGCCTGTTCCTGGCCGGCCAGATCAATGGCACGACCGGATACGAGGAGGCTGCAGCGCAGGGCCTTGTTGCCGGTGCGAATGCCGCGGCGCGGGCGTGCCGGCTGGATGAGCTGAAGATCGACAGGTCGCAAGGCTATATCGGCGTCATGATCGATGACCTTGTCACCAGGGGGGTGAGTGAACCTTACCGGATGTTCACCTCGCGCGCCGAATACCGGCTGCTGCTGCGCGCCGACAATGCAGACCAGCGTCTGACGCCGCTGGGTATCGACAACGGGTTGTGCTCAACCGAAAGGAAGCGGCAGTTCGAAACCAAGATGAACGACCTGAGCGGCCTGCGTGACAAGCTGCAGGGGTTCACGCTCAGCCCGCACGCCGCTGAGACCGCCGGCCTGCCAGCCAACAAGGACGGCAGGATCAGGTCTGCGTATGAGTACCTTTCATATCCGGATATTGATTTCGCCCGCTTGTGTGACGTGTGGCCTGAGCTGCTGCACACCGGAGCTGACTTGCAGGAGCTGATTGAGGCCGAAGCGATTTATGCAACCTATGTCGATCGGCAAAAAGCTGAAATAGACGCGTTCAACCAGGACGCGAAGATCATCATTCCCGACGACATCGACTATGGACTGATTGCCGGGCTGTCCAATGAGGTACGCCAGAAACTGATGGAGCGGCGGCCGCAGACAATCGGCCATGCGGCCCGCATAGACGGGGTAACTCCTGGTGCACTGGTGCTGGTCATCGCGCATATGCGGAAACATTCAGGCGCCAGGCTGGCGGGTTGAGGACTGATGTCGCAGGCATGGTTAATTCCCGAGACTGTTACGCCCGAGGACTTGCCTGAAACATTCAATGTTTCACGTGAATCACTGGAAAAACTTCGTTTGTATGTCACGGAACTGCTGCACTGGCAGGCCAGGATCAACCTGATAGCGCCATCGACGATCAGCCAGGTCTGGCACCGTCATATTTGTGACGGCTTGCAGTTGTGTGATCATCTCCGTGGAGACGAACGCCTGATCCTCGACATCGGTTCCGGCGCCGGGATACCGGGTGTCCCGCTGGCAATATGGCTTGCAGAGAAGAATACCGCCGCCGAGGTCGTGATGATCGAGGCCAATGCCAAGAAGGCGGCGTTCCTGAAACAGGTGAGCAGGGTGTGCAGTTTAAACACCCGAATCATCAATGCCCGGGTAGAATTGCTCGGCAAATCGGATTTGCAGCAGGTTGCGGATGTGTGTGTGGCCAGGGCTTTGGCGCCATTGCCCGAATTACTGGAACTGACAGCGCAATTACCGGTTCATCCACAACGAATGTTGTTCCTAAAGGGACAAGATGTAGATGCTGAATTGACCGAGGCTACTAAATGTTGGAATATTTCGTTCTGCAAACACTCAAGTCGCACCCAGCAAAATGGCTGCATTCTTGAAATTCATGAGGCCGAACGTGTCAGCAAAAATACTGAAACACCCGACTAGTCCAACTCCGCGTATCCTGGCGGTTGCCAATCAGAAAGGCGGGGTCGGCAAGACCACGACCGCCATCAACCTGGGCACGGCCCTGGCGGCTGTCGGCGAGAAGGTTCTGGTTATCGATCTGGACCCGCAGGGCAATGCCAGCACCGGCCTCGGCATCGAGCGCTCGCAGGAGCAGGTGTCGACCTATGAGGTGCTGGTTGGCGAGGCCGATCTGCACGAGGCGGTACAGGGTTCGGAAATACCCGGCCTGGATTGCGTGCCGTCTTCGATGGATCTCCTGGGAGCCGAACTTGAACTGGCAGAGTACAACCGCAAGACATACCGGCTGAAGGACGCCATCGAGAAGCTGATCGTGTTCAGCGAGGCCAGTCCCTATACCTATATCCTGGTGGACTGTCCGCCGTCATTGAACCTGCTGACCATAAATTCGCTATCGGCCGCAGACGCCATACTTGTCCCGTTGCAATGTGAATTCTTTGCACTGGAAGGACTGAGCCAGCTGCTCAACACCGTCGAGCGGGTCAAGGCGAACCTCAATCCGTCCCTGGAAATTCAGGGCATTGTGCTGACCATGTTCGATCGCAGAAATTCGCTGTCGGAGCAGGTTGCACAGGATGTCCGCGGAGTGCTGGGCGCCAAGGTTTATGAAACGGTCATACCGCGCAATGTCCGGGTGTCGGAAGCACCTTCGTATGGCAAGCCGGTCCTCTTGTACGACAATACATGTGCCGGGTCGCAGGCGTACATTCGACTGGCATCCGAGATAATCCGCCGGGAGCGTTCCCTTCGCGCGGCATAGAGCATAACAATGAAATCTGAGAAAAAATCATGACGGCACTACCAAAGAAAAGATTGGGCCGCGGACTGGCCGCGTTGATCGGCGACGGTGCGCCGGCAGAAGCTGCGACCGAGCAGGTGCCGGGCCGCGCCAACGGGTTGCGGGAACTGCCTATCGAGCTGGTTCAAAGCAATACCCTGAACCCGCGCAAGGTGTTCAACGAGGAAGACCTGGAAGACCTGGTCAGATCGGTTGCCGAGAAGGGTATTCTGCAACCCGTCGTGGTCAGGCCCGTCGGCGAAGAGGAGAACTACCAGATCGTGGCTGGCGAGCGTCGCTGGCGCGCGGCTCAAAAGGCCGGCCTGCATCACATTCCGGCGCTGGTTCGCGAACTGACCGACAAGGAAGTGCTGGAAATCGCGCTGATCGAAAACGTCCAGCGTGCCGACCTCAATCCGGTCGAAGAGGCGCACGGCTACCAGCAGCTGATCGACCAGTTCGACTACACACAGCAGCAACTGGCTGAATCGATCGGCAAGAGCCGCAGTCATATCGCCAACACGCTGCGCCTGATGGCGCTGCCGGCCTCGGTGCTTGAAGCGTTGCAGACCGGCAAGCTGACCGCCGGCCATGCACGGGCCCTGATTGCAACGCAAGACCCGCAGTCTCTCGCCCAGAAGATAATTGCCCTGGGATTGTCAGTTCGCCAGGCCGAGGCGCTGGCGCGCGATACCGGCACCGGAACCGCGAGCAAGCCTGCCAAAGAGGCAACAGATACCAACATTGCTGCAGTTGAAAAATTGCTGGCGGAAGCACTGGGATTGAAAGTTTCTATCGCGGCAAAAAGTGCCGAAAAAGGCAAATTAACCATACATTACAATGACTTAGATCAACTTGACACGGTTTGTTCCAAGCTTGGCATCAAATCGTGATTTTCAGCGCTGCGGGCAAGTCAGCCGGCGCGGCGAAACGAGCTTGCCGCTGATATAACGAAGCGCTCGGCGATTGGCCAGTTGATGAGCGGTTTTCTGCGAACCTCTGAATTGGCAATGCGCAGGCGTTCTGCTGCAATCAGCAATTGCGGCAGTCCGCACAATCTGAGTTGCCCAGCGATGGCATTGTGGCGCTTGAAGAAAATCGGTGGCCGCCATTCCTTGACGATTGCATCGGGCCGACGTCCGCTTTCCATCGCAGCTGCCATTTCCACCAGCAGGGCGCAGTGATTAGTCAGGGCTATCAGTGCCGAGGCGGGCTGCTGGCCCTGTTGCTGCAGGGTTGTGATTGCCTGAACGGCGGCGTCCGGCCTGCCGGCAAAAACAGCATCAATCAGACCTTCCATGGATGCAGCTTCGTTGCCGGCAACAATTTCGCTCACATCCGAAACAGACAACGAACTGTCATCGCCTGCATAGCTGGCCAGTTTCACAAGTTCCGACTGCAGCAGCGCGGCATTGCCTCCCACAGCGTCGACCACGAGTTCAATGGCTTCACGATCAATGGTGACGCCGAGCCCCGACATGAAGGAGGCGGCAAACTCCAGCAACTCACCGACGCTCTGGTCAAAGCAGATTGTAATTGCCAGGTCAGGCGAGGCTTCAAACTCCTTGCGCAGCGGGGAGGATTTTTTCAGATCGCCGGCGGTGACAAGCAGCAGGCAACCCGACCACCCGACACTGATTGCGCCAATGCATGCCTTGTGAATTGTGCTGGATGCCGCATCAACCAATACCAGCTTGTCCGCGCCGAACATGGAGATTGACTGCAATTCCTCCAGTAACCGTCCGGTATCGGCTGCAAGGTCGGTATCCGACAATCGCACGACCTCGCCATCGGGATGGCCTGAGCTGAAATTCTTTACCGCCTGATTTTTCAAACGGTTCAGCAATTCCCAGTTGGGACCGCAAAGAAGCGCGCCTTTGTAATTACTCGATGGGGAGCCGAAAGCCGCATCAAAGCCCTGAGGCTTGATCACCGCCATCTAATTGGTGGCGAGAAATGCCGCCAGACGTGTCCGCATTTCCTGGCCGACCTGCTTGGCCGCCTGTTCCTCGGCATTCACACGCGCCTGAACATTTGCGAACGAGGCATCAAGCCGGTCGTAAGGAACCCTGCTGAATGCCCGCCCGGAAAACACAACATTCCGGGTTGCGGCATCAACCAGTTGGAATTTGCTTGTCAGGTTGTAGGCCAGCCTGCGGCGAACGGTATCTTCCGTATCGATCAGCGTTTCTGCACTGCCCTTGGCGTCGAAATTGAGATAGTAGCGGTCCTGGGCCTGGGTACCTACCGGCCTGGTAGACCGGACGATCTCATTGCGCACCAGCTGACCAACGCGGGTCGACTGCTGGGAAACGTTGACCTCAGCGAGTTCCTGCGAAACCGAAGACCCGTCGTCCCGGGTTGCATATAGCGGCTGATACCCGCAGGCAGACAAAGCCAGCAAGCCAACCAAAACAAACGATTTCACTGCGTGTTTCGCGAACATCATCATCCCGCAACTATATTCACCAATTTGTTCGGTACAACAATAACCTTGCGAACCGATAAACCGTCCAGACTACGTACCACATTCTCGTGGCGAAGGCATGCCTCTTCTATCGCATCGCGCTCGACATTCTTGGCAAATTCCAGTTCGGCGCGTTTCTTGCCGTTAATCTGGACCACAAAGGTGACTTTGTCACTGACAAGAAGGCTTGCGTCGTGATTCGGCCATTGGGCATCGCATGCCAGCCCGTCGCATCCCAGAGTTTGCCAGCACTCCTCGGCGAGATGCGGCATCATGGGAGCAAACAGCTGAACTAGCGAAACTGCGGCTTCACGCTGCGCCATTTTCAGCACGTCCGGCGAATCATCCGACGACAGCGACGCCGCCAGTGCATTGACCAGTTCGTAGATGCGGGCGATGGCGCGGTTAAAGCGCAGGTTGGAAATGTCGTCACCGACAGACGCGATAGCCATGTGCGTGGCCTTGCGCAGCTCGGCTACATTTGCCGCGCTGGCCTTGTGCAACACATCCGGCACGATCGAAACATCGTCACCCGCGACCTGTCCGACGAGCCGCCAGATGCGCTGGACAAACCGCCAGGCGCCCACCACTCCGGCTTCGGTCCACTCAATGTCACGCTCCGGCGGTGTGTCCGACAACATGAACCAGCGTGCGGTATCGGCGCCGTACTGCTCGATGATGTCATCAGGATCAATGACATTCCTTTTCGACTTGGACATCTTTTCCGCCGGGCCCAGCGTCACGCTTTCGCCGGATACCGTGTCGATCAGGTTATCACCGTCTTTCGCAACCTGGGTGGGAACGATCCACTCGCCGGATTTCGAGCGGTAGGTTTCATGGATCACCATGCCCTGCGTGAACAGCGATTTGAACGGTTCGTCAAAATCGAGGTGCCCGACCTTCCTCATGGCGCGCACGAAGAAACGCGAATACAGCAGATGCAGGATGGCGTGTTCAATACCACCGATATACTGGTCCACCGGCATCCAGTAGCTGGCCGCGTCAGTGTCCACCGGCTGGTCGGAATGCGGCGAGCAGAAGCGGGCGAAGTACCAGGACGAATCGATAAACGTGTCAAACGTGTCTGTCTCACGTTGCGCCGGCGCGTTGCATTTCGGGCACGAAACAGACTTCCACTCTTCGTGGCGCTCAAGCGGATTACCGGGCTTGTCGAAGTTGATGTCTTCCGGCAGTACGACGGGAAGGTCTGCGAGCGGGACATCGACCACGCCGCACGCATCACAATGTATAAACGGGATCGGGCAGCCCCAGTAGCGTTGCCGGGACACACCCCAGTCGCGCAGGCGGTAATTGGTCTTGCGTTCACCAATGCCGGCATCCGCCATTCGCCTTGCAACTTCCGCCTTGGCGTCCTCGACCGACATGCCGTCAAGAAATCCGGAATTGATCATGTGAACAGTCGAGGTGTCCTTTTCCAGCAATGCCTCGGTGCCGACTTCAACAGATGCGGCTTCGGTTCCTTTTGGTGCAACCACCGGGATCACATCCAGGTCATACTTGCGGGCAAAATCCAGGTCGCGCTGGTCGTGAGCGGGGCAGCCGAACACCGCACCTTCGCCATAGCCGATCAGCACGAAGTTGGCCGCATAAACCGGCAAGCGCTTTGCTGCATCAAACGGATGGCGCGCATATATGCCCAGCGGCACACCTTTTTTCTCGGCCCGTTCAATTGCTTCCTCGCTGGTGCCCAGAGCCGCACATTCCTTCTGGAACGCCGTGATCATGTTGGACCCGGCGGCGGCCTTCCGGGTCAGGGCATGGTCTGCCGAGATAGCGCAGAAGCTGGCGCCGAAAATTGTGTCGTGCCGGGTGGTGTATACGGTCAGCTTGTCGTCGAGCTCGTTGCCATCTTCGTCTTCAAGCACGAACGAAAACCGCAAGCCTTCCGACTTGCCGATCCAGTTGCGCTGCATCAGCCGGACTTTCTCCGGCCAGTCTGTCAGGGTGTCCAGGGCAGACAGCAACTCCTCGGACATATCCGAAATCTTCAGGAACCACTGTGCAAGTTCGCGCTTTTCGACTTCAGCGCCGGAGCGCCAGCCGCGTCCATCGATGACCTGTTCATTGGCCAGTACCGTCTGGTCAACCGGATCCCAGTTTACCACCGAGACCTTGCGCTCAACCAGTCCGGCATTGTGGAACTCAATGAACATGCGTTGCTCGTGGCCGTAATACTCGGGATCACAGGTCGCAAACTCCCGCGTCCAGTCGATGGCAAGTCCCATCGACTTGAGCTGTCCACGCATGGTGGCAATGTTTTCATAAGTCCATGACTTGGGATGGACCTTGCGCTCAATTGCGGCATTTTCAGCCGGCATGCCAAAGGCATCCCACCCCATCGGGTGCAGGACATTATAGCCGCTTGCCTTGCGGAAGCGGGCGATCACATCGCCCATGGTGTAGTTGCGGACATGGCCCATATGGATGCGGCCGGACGGATAGGGGAACATCTCAAGCACGTAGTATTTCGGCTTGTCGGATGTGTTGCTGGCCAGAAAGCTGCCGGCGTCCGTCCAGGTTTTCTGCCACTTGGTTTCTACACCGCGGGGATTGTATCGCTCGCTCGACATTTCTTGTGGTATGCCTGTTCGTTGATCCTGATTTATGTCCGCAAGTGCAGTATCAGGAAGCAACCTGACGGGCAAGCAAGACGGTCATATAAAGATGAATACAATTACCCAGCGCTATAATGATGTGACGGCCCGAATCGAGGCTGCGGCCATGAAATCCAACCGGTCCGCCGCCGACGTCACACTTGTCGCAGTATCCAAGACTTTCACTGCCGGTGACATAGAGCCTGCCCTCAAGCTCGGTCATCGCGTGTTCGGTGAAAACCGGGTGCAGGAATCCCAGGGCAAGTGGCCGGCATTGAAACAAGCCTATACGGACACCTGTCTGCACCTGATCGGCCCACTGCAAACCAACAAGGTGCGCGAGGCAGTGGCCCTGTTCGACGCCATTGAAACGCTCGACCGGGAAAAGCTGGCGCGGACACTGGCGAAGGAAATCCAGTCTGCCGGCAACAGCCCGGAACTGTTCATTCAGGTAAACACCGGAAACGAACCGCAAAAGGCTGGTATCCTGCCGGACGATGCCGACGCATTCCTGAAACTGTGCACCGGAACCTACGACCTGACGGTTACCGGCATGATGTGCATTCCGCCGTTTGATGAAGACCCCGTCGCGCATTTTCGCCTGTTGGCGGAAATCGCCGAACGCAACGGCCTCGCCAAACTCAGCATGGGCATGAGCGGTGACTTTGAAACGGCCATTGAATTGGGTGCCACCCATGTGCGGGTCGGCAGCGCGATTTTCGGCAGCAGGACCCAGCAGGTCTGACTTCTAGCGGATATGTAAAATCGTTTCAGGGCCGGAACGTGACAGCACATGGCACAGGTGCTTTTGTTCAAGGGCAATGCAGCCTTGGGTTGGCGTGCCGCCGGGCGCGCGCAGGTGCATGAATATGGCACTGCCTTTTCCCGGTACCGGCGGTGTGTCGTTGTGGCCAAGCACGACAACCAGGTCGTACAGATGATCATCGCGCCACAGTTTCTCATGGTTGTCAGGGCAGGGCAGGCGAACGGGCCTGTTGTAGTCGCGCGAAGCAGGATCATCGCACCAGCCTGAACAGGGACGAATCGGTTCGACCGGCAATCCGGTAAGCGGGCGGGCAATCCGGTCAGGCCTGTACATGACATATCGAAGCGGCCAGCGTCCGGCCGGCGTCGCGCCATCGCCTTCGGATTTGTTGTAGGTGATACCGGCCGGTCCGATACTGCAGGAAAATGCCATTTCACCCATGGTTAAAGAGGCAATATGACCGTTTGCAGCTATATGCCTGATCGCGATATCCTGATCAAAAGTTCCCATGCGTGATCTCTGTTGCCCTTTGCAAAGCAGACGGCATCAAACTAAAGTCATTTGCAATTGATATTTCCATCAGGACTACATGACAAATGAGTACCAAAAAGAAAATTCTCGTCGTCGATGACGATGATGCCCTGCGCGAAACCATAGCCGAGCAGTTCTCCCTGCATGACGATTTCTCAGTGACGGCTGTAAATGGCGGGCTGCCTGCAGTCAATCATTTGAAATCCGAACTGGTTGACCTGGTTATTCTGGACGTGAACATGCCGGACCTTGACGGGCGCGAAGCCTGCAAGATCATGCGCAAGAACGGATATCGCGGCCCGGTTATCATGCTGACCGCGGAAAGTTCCGATGCCGATACGATTCTTGGCCTCGATGCCGGCGCCAATGACTATGTGATCAAACCGTTCAAATTCGCGGTCCTGCTGGCCCGCATCCGTTCGCAGCTTCGCCAGCACGAGCAGAGCGAAGATGCGGTCTTCAAGATCGGACCCTATACGTTCAAGCCGAGCGCAAAACTTCTGATGCAGGATGACAACAAGAAGATCCGGTTGACCGAAAAGGAAACCTCGATCCTGAAGTTCCTGTATCGCGCCGGAGACCAGGTCATTGGCCGTGATGTGCTGCTGCATGAAGTCTGGGGATACAATGCCGGTGTGACGACACACACGCTGGAAACCCACATTTACCGGCTGCGCCAGAAGATCGAGGCAGACCCGTCCCATGCGCAATTGCTGGTGACCGAAGCCGGTGGCTACAAGCTCGTCCCCTAGGGTCTGTACCTTAAGTACACGGATCGTCACATGGGTTCATATTGAGCCATTAAGTTGCTATACCTGTCTGCGAACGGTCAGGTGTGTGGTTTTGCGTATCATAAGCCACAAAGGCATCCTGGCCCGGGCGGGATCAATTACTGACAGGCTGATTTATGGGCGTACGCTCCGCAGTTGATCTGTTGAAACAGCTGCCGTTGTTTGCAGCTGTCGATGAAGCACATCTGCAAACGCTGGTGTTTTCGTCAGATGAACTGATCGTGCCGCCGGGTCGCACGGTGTTCGAAGCCGGCGATCCTTCAACCAATGCGCTGATTATCAAACAGGGTGATGGTGTGGTTATTGATCCCGAGACCGGCGGTGTGCTGGCGCTGGCGGGACCCGGCGCGATGTTTGGTGAGCAGTCCCTGATTGCCGGGATACCGCGCCAGGTCACCTTGAACGCAAAGACTGAAATCGAAGCCATTGTCATCGAACAATCGGTGTTCCTGAGGCTGTGCTCGGAGTTTCCGGAGGTCGGCATGCAGGTGCTCGATGTGCTCAACCGTCAACTTGCAGTATGCTCCAACGAGTTAAGCGAAGTGCAGTCGCAGTTCGAACTTTCACCACTGGAAGACCTGCTTCGCGAAGAAGAGTGACGCTTGTGCACCTGAAGTATCAGGTGATGTCCACCAGAACCGGCACGTGATCGGACGGGCGTTCCCAGCCGCGCACGTCCTTGAGAATCGCTGCGTTGCTGCATTTTCCGGCCAGGCCTTCAGACACCCAGATATGGTCAAGCCGCCGGCCGCGGTCTGACGCCTGCCAGTCGCGCGACCTGTAGCTCCACCATGAATAGATCTTGCTTGGTTCGGGTATTTCAGCCCGGATCGGATCATGCAGGTTGCTGCTGCTCTGAATGTCCAGCAGCCGTTCGGTTTCCTGCGGGGTGTGTGACACGATCTTCAGCAATTGCTTGTGCGACCAGACATCGCTTTCAAGCGGCGCGACATTGAAATCGCCGGTAAACACATGATCGCCATTGCCGTTTGAAATGTGGGTGGAAGTCCAGCTCTTCATTTCGTCGAGGAAGGCCAGCTTGTGGCTGAATTTCGGATTGGTGTCCGGGTTCGGTTCATCACCGCCGGCGGGAATGTAAAGACTGTGAACAGTCAGGTTGCTGTCTGCCAGGCGAATGCTGACATGCCTGCCGTCGTTTTGTCCGCAGAACGAATGAATGTCCATCTGATCGAACGGGACACGGGAGATGATCGCTACACCGTGATGGCCAGACAAACCGTTCTCGGCAATAAATTCATAACCAAGCGGCGCAAATTCGGATGCCGGAAACTGGCCCGGCGGGCACTTGGTTTCCTGCAGGCAGACAATGTCGGGCTGGTGTTGCTCGAGCAGACGATTTATAAGCCCGGCCCGCAACCGTACCGAGTTGATATTCCAGGTAGCAATTCTCAAGACTGATCCGATTCGGTGAGTTAACGATCGGAACCAGTTTTGCGCTCCTTGCTGCGTTTGACCACAAAAAGTTTTGGATCCGGCTGAACTTCCTTGTCCACATTGGACAACTGCACCGTGGTGCGCTGGCCCTTGCCATCCAGAATGATCCATTGCACCAGATCATTGGCTTCGCGGTCGAACACCATGGTGAGCTGGCCGGCGACAAGCTGGTCCTTTTCTTCCATGGTGACGGCAACGAGATTGTCCTGGGATTCGACCTTCAGGATGATGGCCTGTTCAAACAGGTTGACCTGGCCGGCAAGCACGAGCTTGAGCGGCGTTGCGGACAGAGGGTACTGGTCGTCCTTCTTGCGTTTGGTGTTTTTTACCGTGACCCAGCGGCCGTCGGACACAACCAGCAGGGGGCTCGGCGGCGCATATTCAAACCGCATCTTGCCGGGCTTGGAAATATAGAACACGCCGTTGGCAATCTGCCCGCGCGGGCTGGTCTGGGTAAACTCGCCCTTCATGTTCACAATTTCATTCAGGTAGGTGTTGAGAAGAGTGACCGCCGCATTGTCATCTTCGGACAGCTGCGCTGCGGCTTGTGCGACACCCGGATTGCCCGGTACAACGCTCATCGCCGGGACCAGCAGGCAAAGGCCCATGAAAAAAGCAAGGCGTGCGGATTTCTTAGTCAACGGGTATCCTCCAGATGGTTCGGCAACAGTTTGCCGGAACGTGTGGTTTCTTCATCGGCGCGTAACACGGCGACAATTGGGCAGAATAGGTAAGAATAACGTGTTCCGGCCCCAATCAGCCCATGTCCTCACCGACCAGTATCTCGCGCTTTCCGGCATGATTCGCAGCTGAAATCAGGCCTTCTTCTTCCATGCGTTCAATCAGGCTTGCCGCCTTGTTGTACCCGATGGACAGTCTGCGTTGAATGTAACTGGTGGAAACCTTCCTGTCACGCAGCACGACTGCGACCGCCTTGTCGTATTGCTCATCACCGGAATTGCCGCCGGGAGCGCCTGAATCGAAACCGCCACCGCCGCTGTCTTCACCGGTGTCTTCGGTGACGGCGTCGACATAATCCGGTGCGGCCTGGGTTTTCAGGTAGGCGACGATCTGTTCGACCTCATCGTCGGACACAAACGGGGCATGCAGCCTGGAAATGCGGCCGCCGCCGGCCATGAACAGATTGTCACCCTGTCCGAGCAACTGCTCGGCACCCTGTTCACCCAGAATGGTGCGGCTGTCGATCTTGGAGGTTACCTGGAAACTGATGCGGGTCGGGAAATTGGCCTTGATGGTGCCGGTAATGACATCCACCGATGGGCGCTGCGTGGCCATGATCACGTGGATGCCTGCCGCACGTGCCATTTGTGCCAGTCGTTGCACGGCCCCTTCGATGTCCTTGCCCGCGACCATCATCAGGTCGGCCATCTCGTCGATGATGACGACGATGTATGGCATCGGAGACAGGTCCATCTGCTCTTCTTCATAGATCGGGGCACCGGATTCGGGATCAAACCCGGTCTGTATCTGGCGGGTAAACACCTCGCCCTTCTTCTGCGCCTGCTCGGCGCGGGCGTTATAGCCGTCGATGTTGCGCACGCCCAGCTTGGACATCTTGCGGTAGCGCTCTTCCATTTCGCGGACAGCCCATTTGAGTGACACAACGGCCTTGTGCGGGTCCGTCACAACCGGGGCGAGCAGATGCGGAATGCCTTCATAAACCGACAGTTCCAGCATTTTCGGGTCGATCATGATCAGCTTGCACTTATCCGGCGGCAGCCTGAACAGCAGCGACAGTATCATGGTGTTGATGCCAACCGACTTGCCTGAGCCGGTGGTGCCCGCGATCAGCAGATGCGGCATGCGGGCCAGGTCGGCGAATGTCGGTTCACCACCAATGTCCTTGCCCAGCGCCATTGCGAGTTTCTGCTTGGTCTTTTCGAAATCCCGCGAGGCCAGCAGTTCGCGAAGATAAACCGTCTCGCGATTTGAATTCGGCATTTCGATACCGATCGCGTTACGTCCCGGCACCACCGCAACGCGAACCGAAATGGCGCACATTGAACGCGCAATATCATCTGCCAGCCCGATGACGCGGGATGACTTGATCCCGGGCGCCGGCTCAAGTTCGTACAGGGTTACCACCGGACCGGGACGGACATTTATGATTTCTCCGCGAATGCCGAAGTCCTCCAGCACGCCTTCCAGCATGCGGGCGTTTTGCTCCAGCGCGTCGGCAGACAGCTGGTTGGTCTGATTGGCCGCATCAGGCTCCATCAACAGGCTGAGCGGCGGCAACTGGAACTCGCCATTGTTGGGCAGCATGTCGGGCTGCATGTCCTTGGCAATCCGGGAGCCCTGCTTGACCGGTTTTGCCGCCGCCTGCACCCGGGTGCCGGCTTTTGCCGGCGCTGCGATGCCGGCAGGTGTCACCGGGGCGTCCAGGGCAGGTTCGCGGACAGCGGCCGGCTGATCGGTCTCGTCGGTGCGGCTGAGCCGGGGCTCGATGCGGTTGTCGCTCAACGGCGCCCGTCTCGCCAGAAAGGCTGGAATGGGCTTTGCCTCCGGATCCGGGCCGGCTGCTTCATCCTGGCCTGCCTGCTTGCGGCTTTTCAACCGGCTCAGCAGGCTGGTTTCTGTCTCGGCCTCAGGTTCACGCCGCAGGTTTTCAGACAGCCGGCGCCGAGGTCTCACCGGCTCGTCTTCGTCGTCGGCCTGGTAGCGGTCGCGCAGGCTGCCCACAGTATGAGCAAGGCGGGTAGATGCGCTGATCGCCTTTGAGCCGATCATGACGGTTGGCTTCTTGAATGATTTCAGGGCGCGCCAGGCCTGTGACGGGGAGCTGCCCAGCGCCAGCAGCGCGGTCCACATGAAAACGGTCATTGCGACGGTGAAACCGGCGATGGTGGCAACCGAGCCAAATCCAAGCACACGGGGCAGGGACGTCAGCAACATGGCGCCGCTGTCCCCGACAACGCCGCCAAAACCCGGTCCGATCGGCCAGTTGTCCGAGATTGGCAGGAACGCCAGCACAATGGCGGATGACACTATGGCGGCAAGCCAGGAGGGTGCGCGTGTCTGCCAGTTGCCGAGCCGGTTGTGGAATATCAGGGTAATCGCCCAGAACGCCGGGATTGCGATGATCACCGAGTTGGACAGTGCAAACCAGCTGATCAGCTTGTCGGAAATGATCGCTCCGGGATAGCCGAGCGCATTGCGGACGTGGGTTTCAACGGCATTGCTCCATGACGGATCACTGGATGACCAGGTCGCCAGCGTGACGGTGAGGGCAACAAGGCAGCCCAGCAACACCAGGCCCTGCAGCTCCATCAGTCGCCTGCGGACAAACAGCTTCAATCCCTGGGGTATTGTTGCTTGTGCGGGTTTTGCGGTACGGCTTCGAGGCATATTGGAACTTCCGGTCGTGCACGGGTCAACAGGCTGAAAAGCAGGTTTCAGCCGCGATAAATGGGTATCAGTGCGATTGTGGTCCGGACATGGTTAAGGTGTCGTTAAGTTTTGACAGGCTGCAGGCAATGAAAAACCCCGGAAGCAGTGCTGCTTCCGGGGCTGAATACCGGGCGCCGGCGGCATCCACCGACGCTCTTTGCAAGGACTAGATTGCAGATCCGCCGCGCGCAAATTCCGGATAGGCTTCGACACCGACTTCTCCCTTGTCGAGACCTTCCAGTTCTTCCTCGGGGCTGACCCTGATGCCGATGGTGGTTTTCAGGATCATCCAGACCGCGGCACTTGAGGCAGACACGAACAGCCCCACCGCTATGACGCCGACCGCCTGTGCATAGAAGGTGGCATCAGAATTGGTCAGCGGTACGGCCATGGTGCCCCAGATGCCTGCCAGCAGGTGAACCGGAATGGCGCCAACCACGTCGTCGATCTTCAGCTTGTCGAGCATCGGAACCGCAAACACCACGATGACACCACCGATACCACCAATCATGATGGCCATGATCGGCGACGGTGTCAGTGGCTCGGCGGTGATGGCCACCAGGCCTGCCAGTGCGCCATTGAGCGCCATGGTGACGTCCATCTTCTTGTAGACGATCTGGGTCAGCACAATTGCGACAACCACACCGGCCGCTGCGGCCAGGTTGGTGTTTACAAAGATGCGCGACACCGAAGAGACGTCGGAGATCGTGCCCATGGCAAGCTGGGATCCGCCATTAAAGCCGAACCAGCCGAACCACAGGATGAATGTGCCGAGCGTGGCAAGCGGGATGCTGGAGCCGGGAATCGGGTTGATACGGCCGTTTTCACCGTACTTGCCGGCCCGTGCGCCGAGAATGATGGCGCCCATGAGCGCTGCCCAGCCGCCGGTTGAATGCACCAGTGTCGACCCGGCAAAGTCTGAAAAACCTATGCCGTCGAGCCAGCCGGCACCCCACTCCCAGCTGCCCTGGATCGGATAGATAATGCCGGTCAGGATGGCCGTGAAAATGATGAACGGCCAGAACTTGATGCGCTCAGCAATGGTGCCTGACACGATGGAGGCCGTGGCGGCACAGAACACCATCTGGAAGAACCAGTCGGAACCTGCGGCATAACTGCCGGCATCGGCGTCGGTCGCCGGTATGACTTTCGGGGTCGGGGTGCCCATCCAGCCACTCCCGGCGACAACACCGTCATACATGAGGTTGTAACCCACCACCCAGAACATCAGGCCCGCAACCGAATACAGCGCGATGTTCTTCAGGCATTGCATGGATACGTTCTTCGAGCGGACCAGGCCTGCCTCCAGCATGGCGAAACCGGCCGCCATGAACATGACCAGAAAGCCGCCAATGAGAAACAGCAGCGACGACAGGATGTATTTTACATCTGCGGTGGCCTCGGTACTTGCCTGCGCAAACGCGACGTCGCTTCCCGCGACGGCACCGATTGCCAGCGTCGCCGCCAGCGCGAATTTTTGATAAAGCTTCATATCTGTTGCCCTCACAGTGCTTCTTCGCCGGACTCGCCGGTGCGGATACGCACGGCACCGTCCAGATCCAGAACGAATATCTTTCCATCACCGATCTGGCCGGTACGGCCGGCTTCGGTAATGGTTTCCACAGCCTTGGCTGCAATCTTGTCTTCAAGTGCAAGCTCGATTTTAATCTTGGGCAGGTAAGACACTTCATACTCGGCCCCACGGTAGATTTCCGTGTGACCTTTCTGGCGCCCATGCCCCTTGACCTCACTCACGGTCATGCCCTCAACACCAATGGCGGACAATGCGGTGCGCACTTCCTCCAGCCGATGAGGCTTGATGATCGAGATGATGTATTTCATTTGCATCTCCCATGTTACCCATCGCTGCCGGCTTCGAACCGACAGCGTCAATGGAGATGCATTTCAAGCACCGTGCCAAACAGCGTGATTTTCGTAACCTTTTGAATAAGCTTATGAAAAACAAGGTGCAGGGAATTTTAATTGGGATAATTTGCCTAAAAATTACACAGTATTGATATAATGCCTAATAATCAGGCGTTATTGATTTTGATGAATCCCTGCTGTGCGACGCTGGCTGTCAGGGTTCCAGTCCGGTTGAACAGGCTGAGCCTGCCCAGCCCCATACCGGCTTCATTGCCCATCGCTTCGTGGCTCATCAGCAGCCAGTCTGAAAAGTCAGGCGGATTGTGTACCCACAGGGCATGATCAAGGCTGGCCATGGTAATATCGGCATCAAAGAAGTTACGTCCATGCGGATGAAGACTGCCGTTCAGAACCGTCATGTCGGACAGATAGGCCAGCAGGGCCCATGACATGTCACCGGCCGGTTGCTGTGTTGTTCGAAGCCTTGCCCAGGTCAGGCTGGATTCAGGACGGTCGGGGTCCGGATGAACAAACAACTGATGGTTGACCGGGCGCAACTCGAACACCTTTTCGCGGGCCAGGTATTTTTGCGCTCCGGCAGGTAATACCGATGCGTAAAGTGCGGCAATCTCGGTCTCGTCGGGCAACTCTTCCGGTGGATCTGCATCCGGCATTGCCGGGTGGTGCAGCAAGCCGGAGCCGGGTTTTCGAAACGAGGCCTGCAGGCAGAAGGCCGGCTTGCCGCCCTGCAGTATGGTGACCCGGCGATTGGCGATGGAGCGCCCGTCCAGCAAGCGCTCTACCTGCAGTTCGAGCGGCTGATCAATCAATCCCGGCCGCAGGAAGTAACCGTGCACAGAATGCGGGTTGCGCTGCGGGTCATCCATGGTCATTTGCGCGGCCCTTAAACCGTGCGACAACAAAAGTCCGCCGTAAATGCGCCGCCAGCCGAATTGCGGACTGCGGCTACGGAACCGGTTGTCATCCAGCCGTTCAAGATTGAAACTGGCAACCACTTCATCGTATTCGGACATTCAGTATTCTTTCTGCAAGGCCGTATCCGGCCAAAAAGGAACCTTGTGAAATCACAGCAGCCATATGACGCTATTATAATCGGCGGTGGACTTGCCGGCCTGACCTGTGGTCTTGCCCTGTCAGGGGATTATTTGTCCATACCCCTGAAAACCCTGATTGTGGATGCCGGTCCCGAACTCGCTTCCAGAAATACCACTGCCGATGCGCGCGGTTCTGCGATAACCAAGAGTTCGCGCACCATGCTGCAGACACTAGGTGTCTGGGACGCCGTTGCAGAGCAGGCTCAAGCGTTTGAGAAGATCATTGTTACCGACGGCAAGAACGATGCCGACAACAGGCCGGCCCTGCTGAGTTTTCTTGAAGCCGGGGAAGCTGGATCGGCATCGGCCTGGATGGTTGAAAACGCCACCTTGCTGTCCGCCCTGATCGGAAAGGTTCAACAGACCGAGCAAATCAGCTTCATGGGCAATACCGCGATTGACACATTTGATTTCTCCGCATCGCCGGCGCGTGTCACGACAACAGACGGACGCACATTTTCAGCGCCGCTGATCATCGCCGCGGACGGGAGGAATTCAAGAGCCCGCCAGGCCGCCGGTATCGATACGGTCAGGTGGGACTATGACCAGTCCGGTATCGCCATGACGGTGGAACACGAACTGCCCCATCACGGCCGGGCAGAAGAGCATTTCCGTGAAGCCGGGCCGTTTGCGATCCTGCCATTGAGTGGCAACAGGTCCTCGATTGTGTGGACCGAACAGAGCAAAGATGCCGAGCGCCTCATGCAGTTGCCGGAGCCTGAATTCCTGGATGAGTTCAAGCAAAGGTTCGGCAGTCATCTGGGTGAGGTGAAACTGGCGTCAGACCATGCCGCCTGGCCCCTGTCGGTTCAGATCGCCAGGACGTTCATCGGACAGAGGCTGGCGCTGATCGGAGATGCCGCGCATGTTATTCATCCCATAGCGGGCCTCGGTTTCAACCTGGGTCTGCGTGACATCGCCGCCCTGAGCGATTGTCTTGGAGATCATGTCAGGCGTGGCCTGGATCCGGGAGGGCAGAGCTGCCTGAAGGCCTACGAAGAATGGCGCCGGGCAGATACGATTATGGTGGCGGCGGCCTGTGACGGGTTGAACCGGTTGTTCTCCAACGCCGCATTGCCGGTTGCAACCTTGAGGCAGGCCGGGCTGAAACTTGTCGACCGGCTGCCGCCATTGAAGGCATTTTTCATGGATCAGGCCGCCGGGATTGCCGGAAAACAGCCGCGCCTGCTGCGCGGCGAGCCGGACTAGCTGCGGTTATTATGTTCTGGACTTGCCTTCAGCTTCCAGCCGCTCCAGGTATGCAGACCAGATAACATCGCGGTCACGTCCCAGTTTCAAAAGGTAGTCCCAGCTGAATATGCCGGTTGAATGCATGTCGTCGAATGTCAGCCGGACCGCATAGTTTCCCACCGGATCAATCTTGATGATGGCCACACCGGCCTTGCCGCCGACGCAGGTTTTCTGGTCCGCGCTGTGGCCCTGTACTTCGGCGCTGGGGCTTTCAACGCGCAGATACTCGGCCGACAGTGAGTGTTTTTCACCATCATCAAATGTGACATTCAGCGAACGGCCAGCATCGCTCAGGCGGATTTCCTCAACCCAGACCGTGGTATTATTGCTTGTCTCAGTCATCCAGAATTCGCGCCTCTTCAACGAGCATGATCGGAATGCCGTCGCGGATCGGATAGGCGAGCCGGGCGCGCTCCGAGATCAGTTCCTGGGTCTCGATGTCATATTTCAAAGTTGCGTGCGTGAGGGGGCACACCAGCATTTCCAGCAACTGCGCGCTGGCGCGCCGATAAGTCTGGCGGCTGTTGTCTGTGTCGGCCGGGCCTTGCGGGCTTGTATTGTCTGTCATTGCACGACCCGTTCGCCACTGTCGGACCCGGTCGACATGTCGGCCAGGGCCATCAGTGTCCTGGTGCGCTGCTTGAGGTTCGGCGCTTCCAGCAATGCCTGCTTTTCACCGGCAGTGAAGGACCCGATCATGGACAGCGTGTTGATCAGCGTGGATGTGGAAACTTCGCGAATTTCGTCCCAGTCGGCCTGCATGGAGCGGGCATCGAGAAACCGCCGGAGGCTGTCCAGCAGCTTTTCGCGATCCTCGCCGATGGTTTCATTCTCGTCGGTGAGATCAACCAGGAACTCGTCATAGTCTGCACGTACCATGCGGAACGGGCTTTGCGACGGCACTTCCTCAGAAATCTTGAAGCGGCAAATGCCTGTCAGAATGATTTGCACCTGGTTGTTTTCAACTTCCATGAACGAGGTGATCCTGCCGGCACACCCGACCTCGTACAGTTCGGACTGCGGCACGGCGCCTTCCGGGTCCAGGTCGCGCTCTGTTTCCATGTTGCGCGGCTGGATCATGCCGATGAGGCGGTTTCCGGCCAGTGCCGTTGCAACCATCTCCAGGTATCTTGGTTCAAAAATGTTCAGGGGCAGATCGCCGCCAGGCAACAGCAACGCGCCGGGCAAGGGGAATATCGGCAGTGTTTCCGGCAGGTCTGCGGCTGACTGGTAGCGCTCGTCATTGGCTTTCAAAACCATCACCTTTACTCAGGCAAACAATATCGAGGACAACCGCCTACGGCCCGAAAGTGTCAATTCGTGGGTCGGACCCCAGGCTTCGAAAAATACCAGCAGCTGTTTTCGCGCCGCATCGTCGTTCCAGGCCCTGTCTTTTTCGATCAGCCACATCAGATGATCAAGTGCTGCTTCCTCCTGGCCTGCGGCGTTCAATGCAACCGACAGGTCGAGACGAGACTGGAAGTCGGTTTCATCAGCTGCCACGGCTTCATTCAACCGGGTGATTTCGCCGTCATCAACTGGTGTTTCAGCCACGGTCAGCGCGGCAAGCGCACCTGAAACATGGGCGTCGTTCACCAGGGCCGGCGGGATCACGGCAAGCAGTTCGCGCGCGCCTTCGAGATTGTCGACCGCGATGAATGCCTTGGCCATGCCGGCAATGGCACGGCCGTTTTCCGGCTCAAGCTGCAAAACCTGTTCAAACATCGCCATGGCTTCATCGGCTGCCTCAGCCTCCAGGGCGGCTTCGGCGGCTTCCAGTGCCTTCTCGACCTGTTCGGCCTGGCCGCCATGACTGGAGACAATCTTGTCGATGAAGGTCCGGAGTTCAGACTCAGGCAGCGCGCCCATGAAACCGTCAACCGGCTGTCCGTCGGCAAAGGCAAACACGGCCGGGATCGACTGGATGCGCATTTGTTGCGCCAGTTGCTGATTGGCGTCGATGTCGACCTTGACCAGGCGTACCTTGCCGCCGGCTTCCGTTACAATCTTTTCCAACAGGGGGCCGAGCTGCTTGCACGGCCCGCACCAGGGTGCCCAGAAATCCACCAGAACGGGAACCGACTTTGACGCCTCGATGACGTCGGTCATGAAGTTCGCGGTATCAGACTCCTTGATGAGCTGTGCCGCCGACGGGCCGGTTTCCGGCGCCGGGGTGGTGCCGCCGGCATTGAATGATGTTCCCATCGAGAATGTTTGGTTTGTCATCTTGGCCTTCCTGGATACAGCCTTAAATATGATGTCGATAACATGGTCTCGCAGCCGGCATTTTGCAAATCAGCCGCAAGCTCAGTCATAAAGTGTGATTATCTGCGGTTCATGACCACAAGAAGAAATGAACTTCAGAAGATCATCCGGTGTCAACGTAACCGTAGCGGTATTGACCAGCGGATGATAGCTGACGACGTCGTGCTGCATCATTTTCTCGTCAAGCACGACATTGACCCTGCGGTCTGTATCATTGATCAGGGCGAACGGCGTTACCGAACCCGGCTCGACGCCGAGGGCCTCACCTAACAGCTCAGCCTTGCCGAAGGAAATTCTCGCCGCACCGATAAGGGACGGCAGGCCTTTGAGATCGATCGCCGCGTCTTCAAGGCAGACGACGAGCCAGAGCGCGCCCTTCTTGTCTTTCAGAAACAGGTTCTTGCAATGCCCGCCCGGAATCTCGCCGCGCAGTGCGCGGGCCTGTTCAACGGTAAATACCGCTTCGTGCTCGGTTGTCTCGGTCTTGATGCCGAGGTCGGTCAGATGTTGCAGCAATTGCTCGGGCGTGGTGGACATGGGGGCTCCGGTAACTGGCAGAGAAGAAGAATTTATTTTGTCACCGGTGTGCTATTGCATTTAGTTCCCGCTTGCGCAATATAGCGGCGCTTGCGGCGACCTTGTTTGCCGCCAAGCCCCATGGATGCGGGCGTAGCTCAGGGGTAGAGCACAACCTTGCCAAGGTTGGGGTCGTGAGTTCGAATCTCATCGCCCGCTCCAATTACTGCAAAACAGTGATATACTGAACAAGCGTCCTCCGGGCGCTTTTTGCGTACCGATTGGAATGAGGCCGGATGCGAGACGACGACGGAGACCTGATCGCCCGTCATGTTGACGATGTCATGCGTCACCTGAAAGCGCTCTATGACGCCTTGCCGGGCAACCCTGATCACCGCTCCAAGGCCAGCCGTTTTGTTGCCGACACGGCCGACAGACCCGCGCCAGAACCGCCTTTTGCAATGCATGACGCGGACTACCGGGTGTTCAGACATTTTACCGATGACAGCGACCTGATCGTCGATATCGGGGCCAATTGCGGCTATTCGGCTGAATCAATCTGGGCAAGTGGCAGCGGCGCCCGCGTATTAAGCTTTGAAGCACTCAACCTGCACGATCCAAACCTGGCGACCCTCAAGAAGGTTTACGGCGACAGGTTTGACTACCGGATTATGGGGCTGGGCAATTCATCGGCCATTCTGGAATTCGTTACCCCCGTGGTCAATGGCATCGCCATCACGGCATTGGCAACGGCGTGGAACGACATTCACTGGCAATCACTTGCCGAAAACACAATCCGCTTCGGCGACATTGAGGCTTACCGGAGCCATCGCCCGGTAGATATCGACCTGGCGCTCATCCAGGCGCCGGTAATGAAGCTGGATGATGCTCTCAAGTCACAGGGCCTGAACCTGCAAGGCAACAACATATGCGCGATCAAGATTGATGTTGAAGGCCTTGAACCGGAAGTTGTGGCCGGCGCCCGTGAAACGCTGCTCCATCACAAACCGCTTCTCCTGATAGAAGCAGCTCAGTTCCGCACGGAGATGCTGAAGGTGCTGCAGGACATGGGGTACCGGTTTGCGACGCGTAATGGCGATGTACTGGAGCCGGTACTGAAGTTACCAACCGGGGTAAACTCTTTTTTCTGGCATGCCGACCAGCAAACGCACTATGAAACCCTCGGACTGCTTGCGAGAAAACGTTCAACCGCCGCATCGCTCCTGCGCAACTGGCTGAAGCTCGCATCGGGCCGGTAGTTGATTGAATTGAAAGGCGTGACGGGCCAGCATGCGCAAGGCTGACAAGCTGCGCTTTTGCACCGGTTTCATGTCTGAAATGAGAACCACACAACCTGCCTTTCGGTCATGCGCGGGGAACTGAAGTGCTGCAGGCCCGGGCGCGCAGCGACAATTCTGAAGCCTGAACTTGACCCGGCCCAAACCTGAACGGCTTTAGTCGGACAATTTCTTCACCCAGACCTGACTGCCAATTGTGAGTATCTCCAGTTTCTCGCGATACAGGTTCAAAAATGCATCAATGGCGGGTTTGGGAACTCCGTGTTCATTGAATTCGGGATCGTCCCACTCGTAATCGTCAAATGCGATGATGCCTCCCGGCTTCACCAGCCTGAAAACCAGTACAGCGTCTTCCAGAACATCGATTGTCCAATGACTGCCATCAATATAGGCAAAATCAAATGCCCAGAGTGGCAATTTCCGCAGTACTCTGGCAGAAATATCCAGATGCAGCGTGACCTTGTCCCTGGCTCCGGTTGACTGAATGTTGCTCCAAAAGCTGGGCTGCAGTTCCACATCTATCGAATCCAGCCTGGCGCCAGGGTGCGTGGCAATGTTTTCAAGCAGCCAGACGGCACATCGGCCTTCGTGGGTGCCGATTTCCAGAAGCTGACAAGGCTGGCCGGCCAAATCACCCAGGAGTTGTTCAAACGATTCCTCATTCTCTGAGAACCAGTCTTCCTGAAAGACAGGTGAACTCGGGCTATCAGCCTGCTTGCCTGCAAACAGGCTACGGATTTTTCCTGCCAACACGCTGATTTGACGCCTCAATCGATAATAGGTCGGGGTTGTTGCTGACCGGTTCGACACAAGCCTGCCTGCGGACGTACGCCGCCGCCGATCTGGTACGTGCGAATATTATGTTGGTGATGCTGAAATGTATAGAGATGATCAATTTCTACCCGCTGTGGGCCGGCACTTTTGACAGTACAGATGCCAGTTGAACTGTAGTTCGTGTTGTTAATCGGGAAGCGGAAGAGCTAACCTGTGATAACGCTGGTAGCCTGTTAACTGGAGAGGCGGTTGATGTCCGACAATGAAAAAACCCTGCCCGAAGGGTTCTGTCTGTATCCCTGGATTAACAGTTATGTCGCCACAGATGGAAAAATTGCGCCGTGCTGCGAGTTTGATGGTGAGGTTGGCAACCTCAGGGATACCACGCTGAACGCAGCATGGAACAGCGAGAAACTGGCCAAGGTTCGCGCAGCTTTCATCGCTGGAAAACCCTTGAAAGCTTGCTGGAAGTGCATTGACCGTGAAAAGCGGGAAGGATCCAGCATGCGACTGGATGCGCGAGACGGGCTTTCTGAATGGAATGATAAACTGACAAGGGCTGCCGACAATCTTGCATCGGTCACGCCCGAATTTCCAGTCATGCTGGACCTGCGATTCTCCAATCTGTGTAATTTCAGCTGCCGCAGTTGCTGGCACGGGTCCAGCTCGAGCTGGTTCAAGGACGGTAAGGCAATCGGTGTGACCTTGGGCGGCAAGGCGGAAATCAGGAGCTTCGGGAAAATTGATGATGTCGTCGAGCAAATTGGCGATGGTATCGATAAACTGGAGGAGTTGTATTTTGCAGGCGGTGAACCCCTGATGATGGAGGAACACTACGCATTGCTGAATTTGCTCATCGAGCGCGGAAGAACAGATGTTCGCCTGCGCTACAACACAAACATGTCACGAACCGGCCTTGCCGGCAAATCGGTTTTCGACCTGTGGTCGAAATTTGACACAGTGGTTGTTTTTGCAAGCGTTGACGCGAGCCATGGCGAAGGCGCGCTGGTGCGCAACGGGTTCAACTGGGATGAGTTTGTGAGTAATGTCGCAGAGTTGAGGCAACAGTGCCCCCATGCGGATATCTGCTTTGGTGTGACGGTGTCGGTATTTAATATTCTGTCTCTTCCGCAGCTATTTGGGGCGCTGACGGAAGAATGCGATGCGGTGCCCAGCAAGATTCAACTGCATTCCCTGCAGGAACCGGATTTTTACCGGACCCAGGTATTGCCGGGAAAACTCAAGCGGAAGGCGGCAAAGCAGATCGAGGACTACATCCAAAATGTGCTTTGCGAACATGAACCGGATCCCGACAAGGCAAGCGAGTTTTCGCGACACCTGACGGGCATGGTCAGGTACATGAATTCTGAAGACCTGACACGCAAACTGCCGCTGTTTCGTGAAATGATGAAAAAACTCGATGAGTTGCGTTCTCAGGACAGTGGGGCGACCTTACCCAGCCTGCAACCGGTGCTGGATGATGTGCCGCAGTTCAATCCATTCACCAGGTTACGGTCCCTTCTAGGCTGGAGCACGTGATGTTCAAACGTCAGTTTCGCCGCATCTCCAATCGCAACAAATCTACTGTCAGGTGATTGAGTTTCTGCGAACTTCCAACGTGACAGCCGTGGGTTCGGTAATTATTGACTGCAAGTGCGGCATGCCTGTATCGATTATCACAACCGGAGGTGTCCGGTTTCATTGATCCGCAAGAAGTTGATTGAATCACCACAATGAAGTTGTTTTATCTGAATCCGGTCGGTCTGTCTTATGAGGATTTTGGCGGGGAAATGGTCGCAGTCAATTTTGAAACCGGCAAGTATTACGGCCTGAGCGGCAGTGCTCTTGCAATATGGCAGCTTTTGATCCGGCCGCATTCGATAGACGAACTGGTGCTGGAACTTCAGAAACGCTATTTGCCCGGTGAACACGATATCCGGCAGATGGTCGAAGGCTTTGTCAAGATTCTCGATGACGAAAAACTGTTGCTCGAAATTGAAGCCAATGAGCAGATTGCTGTCGCGAATGATGCTGAGATGACCCCCTTCGAAGCACCCAACCTGGAAGTGCACAGCGATTTGCAGGAACTTATCATGCTTGACCCGGTACACGATGCAGATCCCGACCATGGCTGGCCGGTCCGACGTCCGGAATCCTGACAACAGACCTGTTCGTGACCGCGGGGAGCCAGATGATGAATGTTGAGGCATCCTCAATCGAAGAGTTCTTGCGAGCCAACATTTCATGTGCCCAGACGTTGTGGTCTGAACTTGGTGGCAGGCAGCGTGTATTCCGGTTTGGCCATGTCACCATGGCGGTTCGGTTCATAGCAGGCCATGCGCAAGCGGTGGTGTGCCCCGTTCTGGAACATGCTGAACAAACCGAAGGCAATGCCGCACCGGATGCGGTGGTGTATGTCCTGGTATCCGATCAGACCGGGGTTGCGCCGCCGCCCGGCCACTGGCCGTTTCCGGTAGAAAACACGCAGGATCATCAGCGCATATGCTGGCGGCCGAACGATGGCCTGGCGCTTTCGTCTGATGATGAACGTGGCATCTGGCACTTGTTTGATCTGAAGTCCATGACCGGGCTCTACTGGCTGCGCGGCGATGACAAATTGCCGTACTGGGAATTCGGCTCTCCGCTTCGGCACTTCATCCACTGGACATGCCTGCAGTCAGATATCGCAATGATCCATGGTGCTGTTATTGGTCTGGATCAGCGTGGCATTATGCTGACCGGGGTCGGGGGCAGCGGCAAGTCGACGATGACAGCAGCTGCCATTTCTAGCGGCTGGCAAACAACAGGCGATGATTTTGTCCTTGTCGGCACGCAACCGGACGCTGTGAGCTTTCCGATCTTCGATGTTTTGAAACTAACAGGCATGGCCGAGGAGATGTTTACCGATCAGGTTGCCATGGCGACAAATCAAAGTCGGACAGAAGGGGAAAAGGCATTGATCCCGATATCAAAGACAGCAGGAAAGAATTTTGTGCGTCAGCTCCCGGTGGAAGCTATTTTTTCCCTGCAGTTAACAGGTGTCGAGACCAGTAAGATTGAAGATCTTTCCAAAGTTGATGCAGTAGCTGCGCTGGCGCCATCGACAATGAACATATTGCGCACGGCCATGCCGGAGACCTTGAAACATTGCAGCTTGATTGCCAGGGCTCTACCCACTTACAAGTTGCTCGTCGGAACCAACCCCAGGGAAGGCCTGAGCGTGCTTCAGGAATTTCTACAGCAGCAGAGCAGGTCATGAACGCCAATCCGAACATCAGTGTCATCATGCCGGTGCGCAATGGCGAACTGTTTGTGGCGGATGCGATAAAATCAATCCAGACACAGTCCGTCGCGGTGACGGAAATTCATGTGATAAATGACGGGTCTACAGATGCCACCGCTGAAATCGTCTCGGCGCTGGCCAGAACTGACAGTTCAATCATTGTTCATGACGGTCCGCAGAAAGGACCGGGTCCGGCACGCAATGTGGGGCTGAGGCGGGCAACCGGAGAGGTGATCGCGTTTCTGGATAGCGATGACCTGTGGCCGGCCGGTAAGCTGCAGACACAGGTCGCACGCCTGGTTGCCAAACCGGATGTCAGTATGGTTTCCGGCTTCGTGCTGTATTTTGACAAGCAGATTGAAAATGGCCTCGAACCGGCAAGCGATGCGCGCACCAGCGAGATATTCCACGTCCACCTGGGAGCCACGATCTACAGGCGGAATGTGTTTGACGAAGTCGGACTGTTTGATGAAACGTTCACGTATTCCGAGGATGTTGACCTAATGTTACGTATTCGTGAAGCGTCCTTGCCGTTCACCATCATGAATGAGATCACCCTGTATTACAGACGTCATGACAACTCCATGACCACGACTTTGACAACGACGGAGAAGCGGGATTTTCACCGCTCCCTGATCAACTCCCTCAAGCGTCGCAAAGCTGCCGGAATTACCGAGCCGTTGACGCCGTTTGCGGATGTGGTGGGATTTTAGAGAATGAAAGTCAGTGCCATTGTTGCTGCGTGGAACGCCGCAGACACGCTGCATGAGACACTTGACAGCATTGCTGCGCAGACAGTTAAGCCGGATGAGGTGATTGTTGTTGACGATGGTTCGACGGATGACACCGCGAAGGTCGTGGCGGAACACCCGCACAAGATACAGCTCATCCAGACCGAAAATCGTGGTGTTCCCAGCGCTCTCAATACCGGTATTGCGGCATCGACCGGTGATGCGATTGCCATCCTGGATGCCGACGATTTGTGGGAGGTTGATAAAACCCGACTGCAGATTGCTGCCCTGAACAGTGATCCGGCCATAGGCGTTGTTGTCGGCCATTACGACACTTTTGAATGCCCTTCCATTCCGCCTGAGCGGTTTGCGACACTGAGTTATGTCAAAGGAGGTCGGCCCGGCTACCTGAACGGCTGTCTGCTCATTCGCCGGCGCTGGGTGGCATCGGAAGAGTTCAAGTTTGATGAGACGTTGAGGAACGCTCATCTGGTCGAGTGGTTTCGCAACGCCCGTGTTGGCGGCATCGTGGAAAAAATCATCCCGGAAACCGTAATGAAGCGCCGTATCAGGCCGGGTACCCTCGGTGCACGCAAGGTTTCGGGTGCCGAGGATTCCATGAGTCCGTATGTTCTCGAGGTGGCTCGCCGTGCCATTGCACAGAAACACAAGAAGAGGGGCAACCCTGTGTGATGTCGTTGAACTACCGGTTGAAAAACTGGTTTGCGCTGCAAGCCTGGCCTGACCCGAACACAGATCAGCTTATCAAGGCAACACTGCTTCCTATTGATGAGGCGCGGACTTACTGGCGCAACTGGAAAGCCGCCAATGACATTGATGACTGTACCTGGCCGCAGTTCAAAATACTGGCCCGGTTTTCCGGGAGGTTGCCGAAAGTAGATCCGGAGTGTCCGGAGATACCCCGATTGCATGGCATGGCGAAGGCGCTTTGGACGAAGTCTCAAATGCAGCTAAACCGGTCAGCTGCCGCACTCGACATTCTGACCAAAAGGGATGTCCCCGTTTACCTGATGAAGTCGGCTGCTCTTGAAGCCCTCGAAATGACCAAGCTGACCCGTCGCGTGACCTCGGATATAGACCTGATGGTGAAGCGCAAAGACCTTCGTCTCGTCGTATCCTCGTTATGTGAGCATGGCTGGGGCGGTGCTGAAGATGTGGAGACGGCTCTGCAAAGGTGCAGGTATCATGCCGGCATCAACCTGCAGCGCGGCAGTGAGCAGAACCGGGATAACTCGGATGTGGACGTGCATCATCAGCCTGTGCATATGCCGTTTCTTGATGATGAGGTGATTGCCGGAATCTGGGAACGAGGGATCGCAGCCAACTTTCGCGGGCGTGATGTGCTGGTATCGGCGCCGGCGGAGTTGCTTGTGTTCACCGCAATGCAGGGTATACGCCGGTTTGTTCCCAGCCATATGTCCAGCGGCATGTGGGCCTTCGATCTGGCTGAGATAGTTGACAGCGACGATCTCGACTGGGCACGTGTCCTGGAAGTCGCCGCAATGTGCAAGGGCTCGTGGGCATTGCTCAGTTGCCTGAGTTACCTGAAACACGAACTGCGTATCGATGTTCCCGACCAGGTGCTCAGCCTGCTCGCAGGACAGGCGACCGGCCTCGATGAAGCAGTGATGTTTTACGCGCAGGCGCCGACATATGGTGTCACAAAGATTTTCAACCTGCCATTACGCGAACTGGTGCTACTCAACCGTCAGAAGGTGTTCGCAGAAACCGGGTACCACGCGTCAAAGGATTGGTAGCCGTGGTCGGCGAGTGCAGCTCCCCGGTGTCTATGGAGAGAAGCATGTAATTGCCGTCATGCTGTTTCGCGATGACCTGCCCGTCACGTTTCCCGGTCGCGTGCGCCTGCCTGGCAATTTCGCGGTCCCGTAACATCTCGATTGCTTCGGATGAAGTCACATTCTGCATAGGACGCAACTATGCAGCAGAAACACAGAATGCTGAACTGATCCGTCTGCTTAAGAAACCGTATCAAAAAACGCCTGAATTGTGCCGTTTCCGGTTATCAAAAGTATACCAAACGCCGTAAGCGTTCCTTATTGAAAACCGGTTATTTCAACCTATGCAGGCATATGTCCGAATTGCCTCAACCGATACAAAATAACGGACTTAAGCAGGGATTGGCGGATGAATAACTTAGCTCAAAAGCACTTTAACGGCGTTGCGGACACCAGTGATGTCGAATTCACAAAACTGTCGGATATCGATCTGTACCGGCGTGTTTCAAAGGGTGCCGGGACAGCTCAGATTGCCAGCGACAGTGACTGGCAGTCGCAAATCGACGCTCTGGCGCAGTCATTCCCTGATATGGCCCGTACCACATTGGTGCTCTCGGTGCTGGGGGTATACCTGTGCAGAACCTCCGAAGACCAGGAAGCGACATTCAAGCTGGTTAACGGAGTCCTGCCCGCGCAGGCAGGTATCGAATCCATCGTCCAGCTGGGCATTGAAGCCCGCGAAGCATTTGCAGGCTTTGCGAGCCGGGTGGGCGTTCAGCAAAGCATTTCTCTGGTCAGTGCCGCCGCCCACAACTATTACCACCGGGACAGTGTTTCTGACCTCATCGTGAGCATGGGATCGCTGCCGGCGGTTGATGTCGACGCAGATATTCATTTTCATGTCCACGAGGACGGACAGGTTGATATCCGTACAGCCGGCTATGTTGAACCGGAATATGCAGACCGCGTTTACAGCCGACTGCTGACGCTTGCCGGCGATATTGCGAGAAATCCTTCCGGGCCCCTCGGACTTCATGAGGTGATGTCACCGGCCGAACGCAAAACCGTAATCAACCAGTGGAACGAGACCAGCATCAACTACGGCTATGATGGCGGTCTTGTTGCAATGATGGAAAAGGCAGCCGAGCGTAATCCAGATCATCCGGCAATCATCTTCAAGGACCAGGCGGTTTCCTTTGGCGAGTTCAACGGCAGGGTAAACCGCCTGGCACGCCAACTTGTCGAGGCTGGTGTCGGCAAGGATGATTTTGTCTGCATCTGCATGGAACGGAGCATCGAGATGGTGGTCGCCATCTGGGCCACGGTAAAAGCCGGCGGCGCCTATGTTCCTTTAAACACCGAGGATCCGCGATCGCGGATTACGGAGATCATCGAAGATTGCCAGCCGAAAGCGGTGCTGACACAGCCGCACCTGGCCGATTGCCTGCCGCTGGACGCGGATGCGACCGTAATCGGTGACGGGGCAGTCGATATAGCAGAGCGAAATGAGGACAATCTGGGCTTTGCGCCTGAACCCGATGCTCTGGCCTACATGATTTACACCTCTGGTTCGACCGGGAAACCGAAAGGCGTCACGGTGGAGCATGAAGCAATACACAACCGTGTTGTGTGGATGCACGAGGAGTACGGACTGCTCCCTGAAGACCGGGTCATGCAAAAGACCCCGTACACGTTCGATGTATCGGTCTGGGAGTTCTTCTGGTCCTTTGCCGTTGGCTCTACGCTGGTGGTTGCCGAACCAGGCGGCCACGTGGCGATGCGCTATCTGTACACGCTGATGGACGTGCACCAGGTGACATACCTTCACTTTGTGCCCTCGATTCTGCGGCTTTTCCTGATGCTGCCGGACCTCGACAAGCTGCCGATCAAGAAGCTCTTCTGCTCAGGAGAGGCGCTCGGCTTTGACAGCGTGGAGACATTCTACCAAAAAGCCAACGCGCATGCTGAAGTCCATAATCTGTATGGACCTACGGAAGCTGCAGTGGATGTGAGCTATTATCACTGCCAGCGCAAGTCGTCAGATGGCATGATCCCGATCGGCAAGCCGGTGTCCAATACCGGCCTGTATGTTCTGGATGAGAATGGCCAGCCCTCGCCAATCGGGGTGCCCGGCGAGCTTCATATCGGCGGCATTCAACTCGCACGTGGCTACTGGGCGCGCGAGGAACTGACCGCAGAGCGCTTTGTGACCACCGAGCTGCCAGACATCCGGTACAAGCGCCTGTACAAGACCGGTGACCTGGCCTATTTCCGCCGTGATGGTGAAATCGTCTACATGGGCCGGAATGACTTCCAGGTGAAAATCAACGGCGTGCGCATGGAACTCGGCGAGATCGAGACAGTGATCCGCAGCGACGAGAAAACCAAGGATGTTGTTGTTGTTGCTGAGGACATCAACGGAAATAAGAACCTGATTGCCTATGTTGTTTCCTCTGAACCCACTGCGGATGTCGCAGAAGCACTGAAAGCGCTGGTCGCTGAGAGCCGGCCTTCGTACTATGTGCCGCGGGAAATCCGGTTCCTTGGCGAGATGCCCCTCACGGTTTCGGGGAAGATCAACAGAAAGCTTCTTTCCGAGGTGCCTCGCCTGTAACGAACGAAGTGAAAACCGACCCAGCGACGAAACCCGGGCCTGCCATGCAGCCCCGGGTTTTTCTTGTGAACAAATCTGCATGAACAGGATTCGGGATATGGTGCATGATTGCTGTAGCGCCCGGTGTGTCCGGACACGTTGTTGGCTACCCTGAGCGATGTGCTGACTGTGCTGCCCGGCAGGGCGCAATGTGTTTGCAAGACAACCAGTTAAATAGAATACTGGCTTGAAAACAAAAACTTATGCGGTCAAACGTCGTGCCAGAGCCGCACGCTTGCCGCTGATGTCCCGTAACATCCTGATGAGAAGATCTTCGTTACTGCAAGGCTTGCCGATCAGGTAACCCTGCATGGACTGGCATCCTTCCTGACGAAGAAATGTGATGTGCTCTTCGGTCTGCACGCCTTCAGCAATGATTTTGCAGCCCATCTGCAAACCCATGTTGATGATCGTGCGGGTGACAAGAGCTGCCTGCTCATTGCGGTTGCAATCCTCGATGAACGACCTGTCGATCTTGATCTTGTCAAACGGGAAGGCAATCAGCGTTGAAAGAGACGAGAAGCCGGTACCGAAATCATCAAGGGCAATTGAAACACCAAGATTTTTCAGGCCGCGCAAAACATGCAGCGCGCGGACCTTGTCATCAATCAGGACGCTTTCGGTCACTTCCAGCTCCAGCCGCTCTGGCTGCAGACCTGAATCGACCAGTGCCCGATGCACAACCTCAATGATATTGCTATCGCGAATTTGGACAGGAGAAACGTTTACAGCGACGGTCAGGGGTTTCGGCCAATGGGATGCGATCTTGCAGGCATTTTCCAGGACAACCTGACCCAGCTTGGTGATCAAGCCGCGTTCCTCGGCTATCGGAATGAATGTGGAAGGCGATATGATGCCAAGTTTGGGATGGGTCCATCGCGCCAGGGCTTCATGTCCTGTGATCTTGCCGGTTTCCACATCAGCCTGGGTCTGGAAATGGACATCTATATCTCCGGAATCAACAGCGACCCTCAGTTCCTGTCCCAGCATCCGTGCCTCACGGATTTTCCGGTCCATCTCCTCATTGAAAGCCTGGATCTGGCCGCTTGTCTGGCGTTTCGCCCGGTACATTGCCGTGTCTGCATTGGACAACAGTTCCTCGGCATTGCGGCCGTGTTGCGGATATTGGGCGACACCGATGCTGAGCCCGACCTGGAGCTCAATTCCGTCGATATGCATAACCCGTCCAACACACTCGATAAGCCGGTGTGCCAGCTCCGGTATCCGATCCTTGGCACCAGGGCCGCAGCGTTGAATTGCAACAAATTCATCTCCGCCAAGCCGGGCAAGGAAATCACCCTTGCGGCATGCCTTTTTGAACCTGCTCGTGACCTCTTTCAGAAGCACGTCGCCCGTGTGATGACCGTAGACATCATTGACTTCCTTGAACTTGTTCAGGTCAAGGATCAGCATGAAGAATTCATAACCGTGCCGCTCTGCATTCTCGATTTCCGCTTCGATCCGTTCAACGAACGAGTTGCGGTTCGGCAAGCCGGTCAGTGAACAGTTCATCGCCAGGTGTGCTGCCTTGTTCTTGGCGGCTTCGCGTTCGCGAAGCGCTTCAATGTGCTGGGTTACATCGTGAAGCAGCAAGACCATTGCCTTGTCGGCCGTGTAAGAGACCTTTTTTTCATATACCCGGTTCCCGACGGTCAGCTTTTGCTTCTCGGCCAGCATCATTTTAAGGAAAGCCCTGGTCGATTCATCACTTCGCTTGCCGGTAGCATATTCGACGATCAGTTCGAATTCCGGATTCCAGACGCTTGGAACAAGGTTCTCGTCTACCATCACAACCCCGGCATTCACGTTTTCCAGCACTGACTGGAATACGCGCTGGCGTTGGGTGTTGGCCAATGCATAGCGGATTGAACGGTCCAGTGTGTCAGACCGAAGGTTGATCTTGGAGATGAAGTCGGAAGCGCCCGCATTCAGCGCAGCTTCATCTGTAGACCGGTCATTCAGTCCGGTCAGCAGAATGATGGGGGTATCATCGCCGCGTTCCCGCTGCTCCTTGATGAAATCGATCCCGGTAACGCCTCCCATGCGGTAGTCGCACAGGACAATATCAGTCTTCGCCCCGCTCAGAATTTTTGCTGCTTCAGCGGGCAGGTTCGTCGATTCGACCACGTAGCTCGACGCATCGATATCATTTATCAATTCCTGGATGAGGAAAATATCATCATCGTCGTCATCAAGGATCAAGACACGGGTCTTGTTCTTCATTTCACGCCCCTTAGTTGCAAGCAGTAGGAATAGTGCGAAGACCGCATGCAATCATCGGGTGTAGCGTGAAGGCAGCTTTATTCCCTTAACGTCAGTCTGAAACCGGCTGTTTCAAGGTAACTTTCAACTGCCTTGATGAACAATGTGTTGCACCGGATGCTAAACTATTTCGTTGCCGGGAAACCAATGCACAGGAAACGCGCCCGGGCGGCACTTCGCTCAACCGGGCCGATGTTTCAGACCAAATCCATTGCAATCAAAAAGCCCCGCCATGGATTTCATGACGGGGCTTCTTGTTTCGCAGGTTTTGTCGACCTGCAGCATCTGGTTCAGGTGCATCACGCGCTAGGCGTTTGCCGGAATTGCAACAATCTCGATCCAGTATTGTCTAAGCACCTTCACCACATCGACAAGACGGTCAAAGGTGACCGGCTTGGTAATGAAGGAGTTTACACCCAGGTCGTATGTTTTGAGGATATCCTCTTCGGATTTTGATGTGGTCAGCACAACAATTGGAATGTTGCGAAGCTTTGGATCTTCCCTGATTTCCTTAAGCGCCGTGCGGCCATCCTTCTTTGGCATGTTCAAGTCCAGCAAGATGATGCCGGGCAGGGGGATGTCGCCAGTATCTGCATATTGGCCCTCTTTGCGAAGGTAGTGCATCAGCTCCTCACCGTCCTTGACAAAGTCAATGGGATTCATGAGCCGGGACTCCTTGAAGGCGTCGGCAATCAGCATAAGATCGTCTTCGTCGTCATCAGCAATCAAGATTCTCACAGTGTCGTTCCTACTCATTGCAAATCCTCACTTTTTTCCTGTTCAACAGGAAGATCGATAATGAAAGTTGCTCCAACATCGGGAGTGCCGTCCGCGTCAATCACACCATTGTGGCGTTCGACGATCTTTCGGCATGTCGCCAGGCCAATACCGGTTCCCCCATACTCAAGACGGCCATGCAAACGCTGGAAGATTGTAAAGATCTGATCCTTGTATTGATTGTCAAAGCCGATACCGTTGTCGGCCAGTTTGATGCGCCAGTATCTGACCTTGCCTTTGGCGTTGCTTTTGACCGAATGCTCTTCTGCCGAAACCCTGATTACCGGATCCAGGTCCGGCTTCCGGAACTTCAATGCATTTGAGATGAGATTCTGGAAGAGTTGGCGCATCTGAATCGGATCGGCATCCAGTGCCGGCAACTCACCGAACTCAATCGTGCCACCGGATTCCTGTAGCTGAATCTGCAGGTCCGATCTTACACCCTCGATAACCTCACACAGAGACACTTTCTCAAAAGGCTTCGCGTTGGTGGTCACGCGCGAATAGCCGAGCAGGTCATTGATAAGCTCACGCATCCTGAACGAGGCATTCTGCATGCGCTCAACAAACACCTTGCCTTCGTCCGGCAGGCTTTCGCCGTGCTTTTTGACCAGGCGGTCACCGAATGCCTCAATCTTGCGAAGGGGTTCCTGCAGATCGTGGGAAGCGACGTAGGCGAATTCCTGCAGTTCCTTGTTTGAGCGGGCCAGCTTGTCATTGTAGGCGCGCAGGCGTTCTTCGTGGCGCTCAAGTTGAGTAATGTCCTGGTAAGTCGCGATGGAGCCGCCGCCTGTCATCGGCTGGTTCATCACGGCCATCACGCGGCCATCGCGCAGGTACTGTTTGATCGTTGAGCGATGCGCCAGACGGCTTGGATTATCGCGCGCTTTCAATGCCATTTCAGCATCTTCATCGCGGTAATTGCCCAGCGAGATACTGTATTTCATGATATCTGAGAGAAGCATGCCCGGCTTAACCTTTTCTGGCGAAAAGCCATACATTTCAAGGTATTGACGGTTGCATAAAATCAGACGCTGTTCGGAATCGAACATGCACAGGCCCTGAACCATGTTGTTAAGCGCAGTATCCAGGTGGGAACTTGTCGCGGTTAACTCGCTGGAGATATTCGCCACTTCCAGCTCGCGATTTTTCAATTCCGTGATGTCTGTGCGAATGCCGGCCGTGCCACCGTCCTCGGTGGCTTTCTCCATGATCCTGATCCAGCGGCCGTCTTCAAGCTGGCGTTCGTAGGGAACGCCGGGATTGCGATGGCGTTCCATTTCCTGTTCGAAGATCTCTTCTTCCGACTGTCCGTCGCCCTGCAATCCTCCCCGCGAAATCCCTGTACGCAACATGGTTGCATAGTGCGCACCTGGTTTGATCAGGTCACTGATATGCGGGTTCAGCTCAACAAATTGCTGGTTGTAGACCGTCAGGCAGTCATTGGCGTCGTAGACCACGAACCCATCACCAATCGCATCCAATGCCAACATCATCCGCGCATGGGCGAGCCGGGCGATCTGCTCCAGCGCGCTTACATCGGTGTTGCCGAGCTCGAGGTGCAAATTGTGGACGGTTTCGACAACCGAACCGTCCGGCCTCGGATTGCGGCTGATGGTAATCGTGTTGCCGTTGCGGGTCCTGAAATTGAATTTCTGCTTGCCCTGGAGCAGGCGGGACGTTGAAGTTTTGATGGCCTGCTCGATTTCATCATGTTCAAGCGACTGACCGGACATCGATATCCTGATCAGTTCACGCAGGTTCCGGCCTTCGTGCAGTTCACGATCGTGATAGCCACACAAGTCCTTGTATTTCTGGTTGAAACTGACGAGGTTCAGATCTGGATCGAATATCGCCACACCGGCGTCGACCGCATCCAGCATCTCCCGGTCCTGCATTTTCTGCCCATCAGAATTTGCCGGCTCTGGTGCTGCCCCGGAGTTCGAAGTCTTAGATTTCATTTTGCCAATCCCCAATTCCCGACGCTCAACTAGCACAAGGACGTTAACGCTTGGTTTGTTTCATTGCGGCGCGCTGTCCCCGAATCCACTGGCAACGTGCAGTGCATCTGTACAATGCACTTAAGAGTTGATTCAGAAAATTACGGTACCGAAGTGCGTACCGCGGGACGGCGGAATAGAACCCAGGCGCAAAACCGGCATGGCACATGCCTGCTTGCAGCCATTTGATATTGAGTGGGCGGATGCAGGCAGACGACGAAAAAACCCTTGCCGGATTATTACTTGCGCTAGGCGTGGTCCTGGCTCTCTACTTTCCGGAGCTATCGCCTTTCTTCGCACCTTATCTGCTGCCGTCGCTGTTTTTCGTCATGGTGTTTTCACTCCTGCCGTTTGCCCGGATTCGTGCGGACAAGCTCCTGCACCTTCATCCCATCGTAGTTCCACTGATTTTATGGCAGCAGTTGCTGTTGCCGATCGGGACAATCGTTGTTGGGCGGCAGATTGGTCTGGACACCCAGATCATCTTCTTCATCGTCCTGACGCTTACCAGCGGATCGCTGTTCGCATCTCCAACCCTGGTGCAACTCATGGGCCTTGATCAGCGCATTGCGGTGCAAACAGTGGTGCTGTCCACACTTGCAGCGCCCGGGTTTATCTACCTCTTCTTCAGTATTCTTCACACAGGTCCGGTTGATCTGGATTTGTGGAAATTCGGCGAGCGGCTGTTCTGGTTTCTGCTGGTTCCTGTTTGCATCTTTGTTGTTGCCCGCATGGTTGTCGGGAATTGGTCCGAAGCCAAGAAAGACCAGGTGGATCGCGTCGGCAGATGGGGCTCCGTCTTGTCGTTGGTTGTCTTCTGTTTTGCGCTGGAAGACGAGGTCAACATGCACATCGCCGCAAATGTGCAGGAAGTGATCAACTACCTGTTTATCGGCACTGTAACTGCGGCGGGCGTGGCTGTTTTAACCCGCGCAGTCATGAGCCGCTTTGGGCCCCGTGCCGCGGCTACGGCAACGGTGCTGGCGAGTTTCCGCAATGTCGGTTTGACCTTTGGGCTGGTGGGATCAATTGCCGGTCCCGAAGTTGCTGTTTACGTGGGCGTTTGCCAGATCCCCATGTTCTGCGCACCGCTGTTCTTCGATCTGTTCATCGGCAGATCGCAGAAATCTGATCAGCCGGGCGATCAACACGCATCCTCAAAACCGTTACCGGATCCCATACCAGACAGTCCGGATCCGACCGAAAAAGTCAGACAATCACTGCAGCAACTCAATTCATTGGTCGCGAGCCTGCAGCAGACAATATCAGAAAGAGAGAGACCAGCTATGATCCAGAACACCGCACACTCGCCCGAGTCTGCCGGGTTGGCATATGATGGCAATGCAGCTCTCGCAGTCAGTGCAGAAGCGCAAAGCCAGGCGGTTAGCAGTCCAGCGAATCCAGACCAGGCGCCTCTTTCTGAACTACAGATCAGGATGGAAATCAGAAAACGCATGGTGGATGCGCGTGCACTGCTTGTCAGGCTCGAAACCGAGATGCACGAAACGACCGCCAAAATCATCGGGCACCCCGGTCGTTATCTTGCAGTCTTCGCGGTGCTTGCCACAGTGGGGCTCGCTGCGATCTGGCAAGGCAACAGATACTTCTATCCGATGCTGTTCAATGACGAGATGTTAGTCGAGGTTGCCGAAGCGCACACTCAAGGGCGCAACTATGGTGTGTTTGATCTCAACATCAATATTCGCGATCTGCGCGATGAAACCATAGAGCGTATGACGGGCACACCTGATCTCGTGGTGCTTGGTGCAAGTCATTGGCAGGAGGCGCATGTAGACCTGCTTCCGCAGTATAATTTCTACAACTCCCACGTTCATCGCGACTATTACGAGGACATGATGGCGGTAACCGAGATGTGGGTTCGCCATGACAAATTGCCCAAAGAGATGATCATTACCATTCGGGACAACCTGTTCACCCCGGTTTCCGAGCGTACCGACTTCCTCTGGTATCCGGGCATCAAATACTACCGGGATTTCGCTGACCGGATCGGGTTCAAGCCGCATGCCTGGTGGGAGACGCTGCCTTACCAGACCTGGCGTGAACTGGTTTCATTGCCGCTGCTTTGGTCGCAAGGGAAACATCAGCTGCAATCCGATGTCATGCCGCATGCCACGGATGCGCGGAACTTTGACGGCCTGGACACACTGCTCCCGGGAGGGTCCATCCTCTGGTCGGGTGAGCATCAACGCATCTTCACTGCGCAACGTGCCCGCGATGAAGCGTTGAATTTTGCCAAGGCCCGGCGCAATGACCCACCGAAGATTGACCCCAAGGGTCTGGTGCACATGGAAGCGCTGTTTGATTTTCTCAAAAAGCAGGGCGTCAAGGTGACGCTGGCCCACCCGCAGTTCAATCCGGTCTTTTGGGAGGCTGTTCAAGGCAGCCCGTATGTGGACGGATTGGGCAGAATCGAACAGATCACCCAGGACTGGGCCAAAAAATATGGCTTTGCAGTGATCGGTGGATTTTCACCGGATGCAGTCGGTTGCCGGGCAGACCAGTACATTGATGCTGAACACGGCGATCCGGCATGCCTGGGCGCGCTGCTCGCTCAGTATGATGTTGTGAATGGCCGGACATCTGCTGAAAAAACTTCCCGCACGAGCCAACTGAAGAAGCACTGAACCGGCCCGCAGACGAGCATTGAAAAGATCAGAGTCGCGGATTCCCGGCGCGGCAAAATTAAGTTGTAGGACGAAGCCATGATTTTTAACTCATACGAATTCATTGTCATCTTCTTGCCAATTGCATTCGCAGCCGTAGCGCTTGCTCATGGTATCGGTGGATGGAACATGGCGTTTGCCGTGTTGGGACTGGCGTCCCTGGCATTCTATGCAAACTGGGGCCCTGAATTCCTCGGCATTCTGCTGGTTTCGATCATCTCCAACTATGTAATCGGAAGTATCATTATACGCTCCAGGGAGAACAGGCTTCACTCCCGATCCCTGCTGGCGATCGGAGTGCTCGGCAACCTGGGAGCGCTGGGCTATTTCAAGTACACAAACTTCTTCATTGATGTCGTAAACCAGACAACCGGGACCGGCTTCAGCCATCTCAGCATCATTCTGCCGATCGGCATTTCATTTTATAGCTTTATCCAGATCGGATACCTGATTGACGCCTATAATGGCATGGTCAAGGAAAAATCCTTCGTCAAGTACTTCACTTTCGCTTCCCTGTTTCCCTGTGTGACAGCCGGTCCGCTGGTTCTCCAGCGTGAGATTTTCCAGCAGATGGAAGATCGCAAGGATGCGTTCCTGGACATGACGCGAATAGCGGCCGGGCTTACCCTGTTCACGATCGGCCTGTTCAAAAAAGTGGTCTTCGCAGACGGTATTGCCAGCTATTCCGATACGGTCTTCAATGGTGTTGCCGCCGGGCAGGGGCTTGAGGTCATGACCGCCTGGCTTGGCGCCCTTGCCTATTCATTCCAGCTGTACTTCGATTTTTCCGGTTATACCGACATGGCGCTTGGCCTCGGTGCAATCTTCGGAATCATGTTGCCGCTTAATTTCAATTCGCCGTTCAAGGCAACCAGCATTTCAGACTTCTGGCAGCGCTGGCATATGACGATGACCCGGTTTTTCACAAACTACGTCTTTTCGCCAATGGCCATGAAAGGCATGCGCAAAGCAGTCGCCGGCAAGTACGGGCCTGCGCGCAAGTTTGTCGCTTCCGGCGCCTGGCCGATTGTCTTTACCATGCTGGTGGCAGGCATCTGGCACGGTTCAGGCTGGGTGTTCGTGATCTACGGTCTGATCCACGGTTTTGCAATTGCCATCAACAATGCATGGAGGCATTTCAACATGCCAAAGCCGGCACCGGTCACAGGCTGGTTCCTGACAATGCTGGTGGTTGTCTGTGGCCTGGTTGTATTCCGCGCGCCTGACGTACCCACCGCCGTGACGATCCTGGCAACCATGTTCGGGGCAAGTCAGTTCATTGTGCCGCAGGGAATTGAGGTTGTGCAACTTGCCGTGGCCGATGTTGTGCCGATGATTGTGCTGTTCGGCGCAATCGTGCTGCTGATGCCGAATTCGCAGGAAATCGTTTCGAACACCTGGATCTCAACGAATGACAAGCCAAAGTCGATCGGCAGGTTTGCCGAGAAGATACTCTGGATGCCGCAGGCCCGGTGGGGCCTGGCCATTGCCGGCGTATTCGTCGTTTCGTTTTCCATGATCGGATCGGATTCATCATTTCTTTATTATCAATTCTAAAACACCCGCCTTGTTAGTCGTTCAGTAACAGGCGGCTCGTAATTTGATGAAAAAGAGGGACCGACAATGAGACTTTTCGAAACTGTAGCAAGCGTTCTTAACATCGACGCAAATTCACTGACCAACGAGTCCAACGGACGTAACACCGAGAACTGGGACTCGCTGCGTCACATCGAGCTGATACTTGCTGTGGAAACAGCCTTTGGCGTGACATTCTCCATGTCCGAAATGGTCTCCATGCAGGACCTTGGTGACATGCGTACGCTGCTTGTTGAAAAAGGCGTCACGCTGGAACAGGCTGCCTGAAACAAGACGGCGGCAGCGTCCGCAGCTTGTTCTTCTATTGCAGTTCCTTGGTGCGCAGAAAGCGGATGTCTTCATACGTTTTGGCTGCGTAGTCCAGTTCCCACGACCCTTTGGCGAGAAACACGTAACTGCCGTCGCGATCTGTCGCCATGGCCAGCCGGTTGCGCTCACGGAAGGTTGCCAGGGCGGCAGCATCCTCCGACGTGACCCAGCGCGCCATCTCATAAGGCGAGGCTTCAAACTCCAGCGTCACGCCGTATTCCTGCTTGGCGCGTGAGGCCAGCACATCGAGCTGCAGCACGCCGACAACACCGACAATCCACTGCGATCCGACTTCGGGCTGGAACACCTGGATCAGGCCTTCCTCCGCCAGGTCTTCCAGGGCGGCGCGCATCTGCTTGACCCTGGTCATATCCCCCAGACGTACACGACGCAGTGCTTCCGGCGCAAAGGCGGGCAGGCCGGTGAACCGCAAGGCCTCACCTTCGGTGAAGGTGTCGCCGACCCGCACGGTGCCGTGGTTGGGTATGCCGATGACATCGCCGGCCTGGGCGTCCTCGGCGATCTCGCGATCCTGGGCCAGAAAGAAGATCGGGCTGTGCACCAGGATATCCTTGCTGGTGCGCACCTGCTTCAGCTTCATACCGCGTTTGAAGTGGCCTGAGCACACCCGCATGAACGCCACGCGGTCGCGATGGTTCTTGTCCATATTGGCCTGCACCTTGAAAATGAAGCCGGTGACCTTGTCTTCGTCGGGCTTGACTTCTCTGGGTTCTGCCGGGCTGGGCCTTGGAGACGGCGCATGCCCGATGATCAGGTCAAGCAGGGGCTGCACCGAGAACTCGTTCAGTGCGCTGCCGAAAATCACCGGGGTCAGGTGGCCTTCCAGAAATGAAGCCTGGTCGAACGGCGCATATCCTGCCTGTGCCAGTTCGATCGCCTCGGATGACGCCGTCACGATGTGATCGGGTACATCTGCCATTTCGCCGAGCTTTTCGGGAGACGGCACCTTGAGGGTCTCGTCGAAGTGCCCGCCACGCCGTGATGCACGCGAGAACGAGCCGTCGCGCAGGTCATAGCAGCCGTAAAAATCCGATCCCATGCCGATGGGCCAGATCATCGGTGACACGTCCAGCGCCAGCATTTCCTGGATCTCGTCAAGCAGCTCAAAGCCGTCACGGCCTTCGCGGTCGACCTTGTTGACGAAGGTGATGATGGGGATGTCGCGCAGGCGGCAGACCTCGAACAGTTTGCGGGTCTGGCTTTCAATGCCCTTGGCTGCGTCGATGACCATGATGGCGGAATCGACCGCGGTCAGCGTGCGGTAGGTGTCTTCGGAAAAGTCTTCATGGCCCGGCGTGTCGAGCAGGTTGCAGGTATGGCCGTCATAGTCGAAGGTCATGACGGAACTGGTCACCGAGATGCCGCGGTCCTGCTCGATCTTCATCCAGTCGGAGCGGGCGCGACGCTGGTCGCCACGGGTCCGTACGGCACCGGCCAGGCGAATGGCGCCGCCGGCCAGCAGCAGTTTTTCCGTCAGCGTGGTCTTGCCGGCATCGGGATGCGAAATGATCGCGAACGTGCGCCGTGAAGCGTGGTCTAAAGCCATGGGAGTTTAAGGCCTTGTGAGATACTTGTCTTTGAGCAGACTGGTTACGGAACCAGGTGCGTTGATGAATGCATGGTTTGCCGAATTGCCATTCCGGACCCGTCAGCGGGCTTGCGCGTGATACTCATCATTGGGCCGCATGTCCACTGCAGATGCCATCCGGTTCGACATGTTGAAGAAACTGGCGACGCTTGAAATGTCCCAGATGTCGCGGTCGGAAAAGCCGACTGCCCGCAAGGCCTGGCGATCGTCTTCGACCATTGCATTGGGTGTGCGGGTGAGCTTGTCGGCAAATTCCAGCATGGCGGTCTGCCGGGCATCGAGGTCTGCGGCGCGGAAATTCATCACCATCTGCTCGCCGAGCGCTGCGTCGCCGGACAACTGCCGGACGGCCGCGCCGTGCGCGGTCAGGCAGTAATAGCACTGGTTCACGGCAGACACGGCGACAGCGATCATTTCGCGTTCCAGCTTGGACAGGTTTGAATCGCCCAGCATGAGATCATTGTACAGATCAGCAAACGCCTGCAGCTTGACGGATGAAAACGCGTACGCCTTCAGCACGTTCGGAATGAAGCCAAGCTTCTCGGTGCATTTGTCGAAATAGGCCTGCTGGCGCTCTGTCAGTTCATCAACCTTGTCGATGGTCAAGGCTGTGGCGGGCTTGCCGGAAGTCGTCATCTATTTGTCTCCGCTGGAAATTGAAGGGGGATAATATAGATGTTTTGAATGCATGGCCATTATCGGAAAGCTGTCCTATGCTGAAATATTGGGCAGTTGCAAAAAGGGTGGAACGTCGTGTCAGAAAAATCCAAAACAGGCTCCGTGCAGAAACGTTCAGCAAAAAAGACAGGCAGGAGCACGCTGGACAAGACGCTGCGTAAACAGCTGTTTCGGGAGGCCGTGGAGGAAGACGTTGCCGGACTGACAAACGCCGACGTCGACCTGCTGGTTGAAAGAGCCCGTGAGTTTCTGGATGCCAAAGCTCCGGGCCGCGTGAAGATCCGGATTACGGATTCAGGTGTGAGTGAAGGCGCTCTGGCACAGCGCAGTATTCTGGAAATCCTGAATGACGACATGCCGTTTCTGGTCGACTCGGTGATCAATGCCCTGTCGGTAAAAGGGCACACTGTCCGCACGGTGCTGCATCCCGTGTTTGCCAGCGAGCGCGACAGCAAGGGCAAGTTGAAATCCCTGGACAATTCGAAGAAACAGTCGGGTGATTTCCTGCGCGAAAGCTACCTGCATATCCATCTCGAAGCGATGAATTCCAAGCGCGAACAGGATGAGCTGGTCGCCGAACTGCGCGACATACTGGATGAAATTCGAGCCGCCGTGGTCGACTGGCAGCCGATGCAACATGTGATACAGGGCAGAATTGAACAACTCAGGACCAAGGCCTCACCGCTGCCGACTGCCATTGTCAGCGAAACCATCGATTTCCTGAGCTGGCTGCTAAACAACAAGTTCACCTTCCTGGGCATGTGCCAGTACAGGCTGGGGAAAAAGGGCGGCAAGAAACAGATGATTGCCGACGAGAAATCCTCGCTGGGCGTGTTGCGGCTGCAACGCCACCAGGTGATCCAGAACGCGGCGAAACGGAACCTGTCCAGCTACAAATCCGGTTACGCGATTGTCGTGGAAAAATCCGACCTGGTATCCCGGGTACACAGGTCTGCCGTCATGGACTATGTAGGGCTTTACGATTTTGACCAGGCAGGAAATGTTGTCGGCGAACTGCGCGTGGTCGGCCTCTTTGCCTCGACCGCCTATACCGAAGCCGCCAGCGGCATTCCGCTGTTGCGCCGCCGCATAGACGCGGTGATGGCGCTGAGCGGATTTACACCGAGCGGCCATTCGGGCAAGGGCCTGCTGAACATTCTTGAAACCATGTCGCGCGATGATCTGTTCCAGATCGAGTCGGAACAACTGGCGCCGCTGGCAATGGGCATGTGGCGCCTGCATGAGCGGCCGCGCACGCGCGTGTTCCTGCGGCTGGACCGGTTCGAGAGATACGCAATTGCGTTCGTGTTCTTTCCACGCGACAGGTTTTCGTCCGACCTCAGGGAGAAAGCCGGCGCCATCCTGGAGAAGCACTACCAGGGCAAGACCCTGGAGTTCATGCCCAATTTCGGCGAAGGCACGCTGGTTCGCGTCCGGTTCATCGTGTCGCTGGGCGTGTCGGCGAAGAACCTGCCGGACCCGGATCTGGTTGAAAGAGAAATCGTCGAGGCGACGCGCAGCTGGGGTGATGAGCTTGCAGATGCGGTGACGGCCAGTACGGACGGGTCGGCGGGCCGGTCGCTGGCGAGGCGTTATGCCAACGCGTTCCCGGCGGCGTATCGCGAGGCCAACCGGATCACCGAAGCACAGCACGACATAGCGATCATGGAGGCGCTGAACACCGAAACGCGCACGGCAGCCGAGTTTGCGCCGCCGGTTGGAAATCACGGTGCGGTGTGGCTGAAGCTGTTCAACCTGGCATCCCCGGTACCGTTGTCGGCCCGACTTCCCCTGCTGGAAGACATGGGGCTCAGGGCGCTGGATGAAAACACCTATATCGTCCAGCCGTCCGGCAAACCGGGATCGGGACAGGAAGTCGACGCTGTCTACATCCATGAGGTTGCGCTCAGTCGCGACAATGATGCCGCGATCGATGAGCAAAGTTACCAGCAGCTGCAGGACTGTTTCCTGGCTGTCTGGACAGGCAAGGCCGACAGCGACCCGTTGAACGGGCTGGTATTGTCTGCTTCGCTTACCTGGCAGGAAGTGACCGTGTTGCGGGCGCTTGCGCGCTATCTGCGCCAGACCGGCTTTTCATTTGCGCTGTCAGTGATAGCCGGAACGCTGGTGCGTTACGGAGATGTGACACGACTGCTGGTGGACCTGTTCAAGGCGAGGTTCCAGCCCGGCCACGCCAAGGCGGACACACTGGCGGATCGTGAGAAGCTTCAGAACAAGCTGCTGCAGAGAATCGAAGATCTTCTGGCCGATGTTCCCAGCCTCGATGACGACCGGATCATTCGCCACATGGTAGGTGTCATTACAGCCACGCAGCGGACCAATTTCTTCAACCTGGAAAACCTGCAGGGCGGCCTTCCGATTGCCCTGGCAATGAAGATACACAGCAAGGACGTGCCCGGCATTCCGGCGCCGGTCCCGTTCGCGGAAATCTTCGTCCATTCCACACTTGTCGAGGGCGTGCATCTGCGCGGCGGCATGATTGCGCGCGGTGGATTGCGCTGGTCCGACAGGGCGGAAGACTTCCGCACCGAAGTGCTGGGCCTGGCAAAGGCCCAGAACGTCAAGAATGCGGTTATCGTGCCGGTCGGGGCCAAGGGCGGATTTATCCCCAGACAGCTTCCTGCGGGCGGCAGCCGCGATGAGGTGTACCAGGCTGGAACGCTGGCCTATCAGTCGTTCATTTCAAGCTTGTTGTCCCTGACCGACAATACCAAGGGCGGCAAGATCATCCCGCCGCCGAAAATGGTACGCCAGGATGGTGACGATCCGTACCTGGTGGTTGCCGCCGACAAGGGAACGGCGGCGTTTTCAGATGTCGCCAATGCAATTTCCTCGGACGCCGGATTCTGGCTTGATGACGCGTTCGCGTCCGGCGGGTCGGCAGGTTATGACCACAAGAAGATGGGCATTACCGCGCGCGGTGGCTGGGAGGCCGTCAAGCGCCATTTCCGGGAACTGGACCGTGACATCCAGACCACGCCGTTCACGGCTGTTGGCGTCGGCGACATGTCAGGCGACGTGTTCGGCAATGGAATGTTGCTGTCCGAGCAGACCAAACTGCTCGCCGCGTTCGATCATCGCGACATATTTATCGATCCGGACCCGGATGTGGCGACGAGTTTTGCCGAGCGCAAACGGTTGTTCGACCTGCCGCGGTCGAGCTGGCAGGACTATGAGCGCAAGCTGATCAGCAAGGGCGGCGGCATCTTCTCGCGGTCCGAAAAGCAGATCAGCCTGTCGCCCGAAATCATGGCTGTGACCGGATTGACCGCGTCCAAGGTAACGCCCAATGAACTGATGCGGGCGATTATCAAGTGTGATGCCGACCTTCTGTGGTTCGGCGGTATCGGCACCTATGTTCGCGGGCAAAATGAAACTGATGCAGATGCCGGCGACAAGGCCAATGACAGTATCCGTGTCACGGCCCGGGAACTTAAGGTCAAGGCGGTGGGTGAGGGCGCCAATCTCGGCATGACCCAGCTTGCACGGGTCGAGTTTGCGCTCAATGGCGGGCGCATCAATACCGATGCCATCGACAATTCGGCGGGCGTGAACTCCTCAGACGTCGAGGTCAATCTCAAGATTGCACTTGGCGAAGCTGAATCCGCCGGCAAGCTGAAACGGGCTGCCCGCAACAAGCTGCTGGCCGCCATGACCGACGATGTCGCCGACCTTGTGTTGCGCAACAATTATCTGCAGACCCTGTGTGTGTCGCTGATGGAAGGGACCCTGTCTCGGGACAGGGCCGGGTTGTCACGCTTGTTCAGGGAACTGGAAAACCGCGGTGGCCTGGATCGCGCAATCGAGTTTCTGCCGTTCGGCGAGGAGCTTGATGATCGCCTGAAGTCGGGCGGTGATCTGTCCAGGCCCGAAATGGCCGTGTTGGTTTCTTATGCCAAAATTGTTGTCTTCAATGACCTGATGGCGCAGGGATTTGCGTCCGACCCGTATCTTGAAAACGAGCTGATGCGGTATTTCCCCAACCGGATGTCAAAAACCTACAACTCCGAAATCTCCGGCCACCGATTGCGCCCCGAGATCATCAGTACCTTGATCGCCAACTCCATCGTCAACCGCTGCGGCCCGTTGTTCCTGTTCGACCTGTCGAATGACACAGGCATACAGGCCGGAAACCTTGCAAGGTTCTACGTAGCGAGCCGCGACAGCTTCGGCTTTGTAGATATGAACGAAGCGGTCGACAGGCTTGATAACCGGATATCCAGCGAACAGCAGATGTCCCTGTATGCACGCCTGCAGGACGGCATGGCAGATGCGGTTGCCTGGTTTGCGGCCAATGAAACGACCACTTCGGACCTGTCGCAACTTGTGCCGGTTTACAAGGACGGTATCGCATCGCTTGCCGGTGCCTTGTCCGACATTCTGCCGGAAAACCAGAAGACCCAGCTTGCAAGCGATGTCGAGGAGATTTCAGCACTAGGGCTGGATGCGAAAACCGCATTGAAAATTGCCGGTCTGAGATACCTGGTGCGGGGACTGGACGTTGTGCAGATCGCGCGCCCGGCAAACCGGCCGGTCAAGGAAATCGCCAAGACCTACTTCGGCCTGAGCGGAACACTTGGCATCGATCATATTCTGGCCAGCGCACAGAACCTGCCCAGTGAGAGCGACTATGACCGCCAGGCAATTGCGGGTATCCGGCAGACGGTGCAGCGGTCGGTGCGCAGCATTGCTGCCGACGGTGTCAAGGCGACCCTGTCACCGGCACGGCAGGAACTGGTCACCCATACCGGGGACGAACTGTCCCGCATCTCCAGGGAAGCCGACTTCTCACTGGCCAAGTTCGCCGTGATTGCGAGCCAGCTGGGCGTGCTGGCCAAAGCGTAGACTACTCTACGACCACTGCGGTGCCGGCGGCAGTGACCATCAGCATGGAACCGTTCTGACCAACGGTTTCGTAGTCGATATCAACGCCGATGACCGCATTTGCACCCAGTGCGGATGCCTTGTCGGTCATTTCGGCAATTGCGGTTTCGCGGGCATCGTTGAGGACCTTCTCGTAGGCACCCGAGCGCCCGCCGACAATATCGCGGATAGAGGCAAACAAGTCGCGAAACAGGTTTGCGCCCAGAATGGCTTCACCGGCCACGAGACCCTTGTAGGCAGAAATCCGGCGGCCATCGATTGTGTTGGTGGTGGTAACGAGCATGAACTGCCTCCGATTGGTTAAGAGTGTTGATCTGTTTGAACTAATGCCTGAAGTGTCGCATTCCGGTGAAGATCATTGCCAGCCCCTTCTCGTCAGCTGCGGCGATGACATCGTCATCACGCATCGAGCCGCCGGGCTGAATGATGGCGGTGGCACCGGCGGATGCGGCCTGCAGCAGGCCGTCGGCAAACGGGAAAAACGCATCAGACGCGACCACGCTTCCGGTGGTCAGGGTTTCTGCAATACCGGCGGCGTCTGCGGCGTCACGTGCCTTGTGGGCCGCAACGCGGCTTGAGTCGATACGTGACATCTGGCCGGCGCCGACCCCTACGGTGGCACCGTCCTTGGCATAGATGATGGCATTTGACTTGACGTGCTTGGCGACACGGAAGGCAAACAGCATGTCGGCCATTTCCTGTACGCTGGGGTGGCGCTTGGTGACCACCTTCAGGTCGTCGGCATGAACCCGGCCATTGTCCCGCGACTGGGCAAGAAAGCCGCCGGCAACCGTCTTGAAGGCGATGCCGGGCTGATCCGGATCGGCCAGGCCTTCAGTTGTGAGCAGGCGCAGGTTTTTCTTGGCGGCGAAAACGGCTTGGGCAGCCTCGCTGACACCCGGCGCAATGATGACTTCGGTGAACACGTCACAAACCACTTCCGCGGTTGCCTCGTCGATCGGCCGGTTGAACGCAACGATACCGCCGAAGGCGCTGACCGGATCGCAGCGCAAGGCGAGCCGATAGGCCTCCAGCGCGGTTTCAGCGGTGGCAACGCCGCACGGATTAGCGTGTTTCACGATAACGCAGGCTGCATAGTCGGCCGGATCAAATTCACTGACGCATTCGAACGCCGCGTCGGTATCGTTGATGTTGTTGTAGGATAACTCCTTGCCCTGCAACTGACGCGCGGTTGCCACCCCTTCGCGGATCTCGCCGGTGCGGTAAAAACCTGCCGACTGGTGCGGGTTTTCGCCATAGCGCAGGGTCTGTATCAGGGTTCCGCCAAGTGACCGGCTGGTGCCCAGGCCCTCGCCTGCCTCTCCAAGCAGCCAGGTGCTGACAATTGAATCATAAGCCGCAGTGCGGGCAAACGCCTTTGCCGCCAGTCTGGTGCGGGTCGGCTGCAGGGTGGAGCCGGCGTGCGTGCGCATTTCCCCGATCACTGCGGAGTAATCGGCCGGATCGACAATGGTGGTGACGTCGTTGTGGTTCTTGGCAGCGGCCCGGGTCATTGCCGGTCCGCCGATATCTATGTTCTCGACCAGGTCTTCGTAAGTGCCGCCACCAGCCAGTGTCTGTTCGAACGGGTACAGGTTTACCGCCAGCAGATCGATCGCGCCGATGTCGTTTTCCTGCATCGCGGCCTGGTGATCCGGGTTTGCGCGTACGGCCAGCAATCCGCCATGAACTTTCGGGTGCAGGGTTTTCACCCGCCCGTCCATGATTTCCGGAAACCCTGTCCAGCTGGAAATGTCAGTAACCTTCAGCCCGGCTTCGCTCAGCGTGCGTGCCGTGCCGCCGGTCGAAATCAGGTCAACTCCAAGGTCAGCCAGATCAGTGGCAAACTCAACAAGTCCCGTTTTGTCGGATACCGACAGCAGGGCGCGACGAATAGGGCTCATCGGCCAATTTCTCCATTGCCAATTGCAAAATGAGGCCAAGCGTTAACACGAAGGCGTCAGATGCTGAACAGGCAAGAGAACAATTATACCAAATGAATTGATTATCCCGCATTCAATGGCAGTTCAGGCTCGCACAGAGCTTCCTGGGGGCGGGGTTTTGCGGCGGTTTTCATCCGCTTGAACGCCCACAGAACGCGATCGGGCCGTCCGGCCACGCCGGAAATGACGATCTGCTGGGTGGGCCGGGCGGACTTGCTGTCGGGCAGGTAGATGCTTGTCTCCAGGGACAGTCTGCCGCCGCGCGCCGAGAAGCGCCAGCCAACCTTGTTGGGCAACAGCAACATGACACAGGCCCCGTCACGGGACAGGGTCGCCTTGACCGATGGGTGCAGATGGAAGCGGATAGCGAAGGCCGGATCGAGTTCCGCATCCGCAACCGGAGCATCGGGCAGCAGCCGGTCCTCGCCGCGCAGGTCCGCGCCATTGCTATCCAGAAACAGTTGTCTTTCGTGAACCAGCCCGAAGGTTCTGGCATACGCGGTGTGCCGGGCGGAAATGATGCTGCCGTGGTCCTCACTGCGCACTTCGGCGTCGGCATGGCCGTCGGTTATCAGCGCGGGAGTGTCGAACAGGCGGCTGGTGAAGAAATTATCTATGACGGTGCTGGTATCAATTTCACCCAATGTCAGGGTCGAGTGCGCCGATGTGCGCCGTGATGCCGCCTGCCATTGCGCATCGGCGCCTTGCCGGCTGCCGCAGTTTACGACAATGCGGTGCGGGCCGTCGCACAACTCGAATGCCAGCGGCGAGCAGGTCGCGTTCGCATTGCGGCCCGGCGCAGGCGGCATGCCGGTGTCCATGATGATCGATGCCCTGCCATGTGCAATGCGGCAATAACCGGTCAGCGGTGCAATGGTCAGCGGGCGGCCGTGGATCTGGTCTCTTTCCAGCACAGCCTTGATCCTGCCTGCGCTGGTCCTGGAAACGCCATTGAAAACGGCAAGCCCACCATCATTGTGCGACAGAAACCGCAGCATTGGCAGCATCCGTTCTATAGCAGCGTTGAACGGACCCGGTATTTCTATCAGGGCCTTGTTGAGCGCCTCGCGTAACGGAACCAGCAGGACCAGGAGATCCAGCAGGGTCTGTCCGTTGCGGGACACGTGGCCGCCGTCGGCCAGGATCTGCTGGTCCAGTTCGTGCGACAGACGGCACAGGGCGGTTTTCTGCAGGCTTTCCAGGCCGGTTGTGCCGAAGGTCGCGTAGACCATGGCTATCGCGGACATGAGCCTGTTTGTCGGAATGAAGTGATTGACACCGCGCCGCGCCAGCAGGCGGGTTTGCCGGGTCAGGCTGTTCATGAACGACGCCTCAAAGCTGCGGCTGGCACCCTGCAGCAGGAACGGTGCGCACTGTATCCAGTTGATCAGGCGGGTTGCCAGCGTTTGAGGGCGCCGGGCGCTGGTACTTTTGTAGACTTTCAGTTCCAGCCATTCCGCGACAATGCCGCGGGCGAAAATCCGGTAGAGCTGGGTGTTTCCGGCATGCAGGTCATGCAGCCAGCCAAAGCCGTTCAGCGCATCGTCAAATGCCGCCGGACGGGCGTCCGGCAATTCGAATATGGAGGTTCCCGCCAGAACGGCCCGGCAACCGGCAAGCTCGAATATGCCGCGATACAGGCCCGGTGCACGTGACGCATCGCCCTTGATGATGGCGGCAAGCGGCAGGCCGAGGCCGGTGCACCTGGCCATGGTCAGGCTGGGGATTTGCGGGGACGTCGCGCGCACGAGCCTGTTGACCAGCTGCTTGCTGCTCAGGCTGGCCAGGCCGGTCAGAACTGTCGATGCGGAATTCATGGGGCTCGGGCGCGGTTTCCGGACTGTGCATGTTGCCGGCAGGTTGCCTCAAGGGCAGCGTTATCCTGCAGGATCTCGGTGCACATTGAAGCCTGAAGTTCGTTAACGAATTGATAACAAGCTGTATCAGATTGCGGCTTTAACGAGCCGGGCGGCAAAAAAACCGTCCATGCCACGGACATCGCCGATCATGTGGTGCGGAAGTGTTCTGAAATCACCGGCCTTGCTTATGAGATCGGCGGGGATGTGTTTCTCGCCTGCTGCAATCGGATGCCGCTTGAAATCGCCGTGCTCGTTGAGGAACTGGGATATCTGCTTGGGGCCTTCATCGGCAAGCAATGAACACACCGCATAGACAAGTGTACCGTCCGGCTTCAGCAAGGTGGCGGCCTTGCGCAGCAGTTTGCGCTGCAGTGCGAGCAGCAGTTTGACATCGTCATTGCCCCTGACATAGGGCATGTCGGGATGACGGCGTATGGTACCGGTGGCCGAACACGGCGCATCGAGCAGGATTACGTCAAACAGCTGTTCGGCTTCGAACTCCAGCGCATCAATGGCGACGCAGCTGGCCTCAAGCTTTGTCCGGGCAAGGTTTTCGGTCACTTTTTCAAGACGGAAAGCGGATGTATCCAGCGCGGTGACGGTCGCGCCTGCGGCGCACAATTGCAGTGTCTTGCCGCCCGGCGCGCTGCACATGTCCAGTGCGGTTTTGCCCTGTAAATCGTCGAACAGCATGGCCGGCAGCGAGGCGGCAACATCCTGCACCCACCAGTTGCCGTCCGCAAAACCCGGCAAGTCCGGAACGGCCGGATGCGGACTGTTCAAGCGCACGCTGCCGGTGGGCAGTTTAACACCCAGAGCCAGCAAGGCTTCGTCGGGCGCGCCGGTCCGGAAGGTCAGGTCGACGTCGGCCTGCTGTGTGTGTGCGTCGGCGATGTGCTCGGTTGTCTCAGGACCGTAGTCTGCCCGCAGCCTGGTGTTCAGCCATTTCGGCAAGTTGGTGTCGGCGGTTGGCAGTGCGGCCATTATGGCGTCCCGGTCGCGGCTGATATTGCGCAGCACCGCGTTGATCAGGCCCTTGAGCCGCTGGGCCTTTTCGTCCCTGGCCGCAAGTGCGACGCTTGTCGAGATCGCCGCGTGCGGCTCGGTTTCCATGAACAGCAACTGGGCAACGCCACACAGCAGGATCGCCGGCGCCCTGCCGGTGCGGGCGCGCAGTTTCTGCTCGATGTAGTTTTCCAGAACAGCCTCGATCTGACCTTTTCGGCGCAGCGCAGTGGCTGCCAGCGCGTGCGCAAAAGCGCGATCGCGCGGATCGTCAATACCGTCAAGGCTGTCGCTGAGCGCCTCTTCAAGGAACCGTCTCTCGTACAGTACAAGCGAGACGGCGTTGAGCGCGGCGGCGCGAAGGCCGAGGCCCTCGACTTCTATCGGGGGAGGTACGAACTTGCGGGCCCGCTTTTTCTTTTTTACCCCCACGGACCGTTGGTCCTCTTGCGGGATGCAGAACCTCTACCGGCCTTTGACCAGGGCCCGGCGGCAAACGCATCGGTGCGTCCGGGGGTATCATCAGAAAACACCTGAGGACCGGAATCCGACATTTGCTCCAGCGCCTCTATGCGGTTGTCGGTGTTGGGGTGGGTTGAAAACAGATTGTCCATACGTGCGCCTGACAGTGGATTGATAATGAACATGTGAGCCGTAGCCGGATTTGCTTCTGCAGTATCATTTTCAATCCGCTGTGCGCCAGAGGCGATTTTGCGCAACGCGTCAGCCAGTGCCTGTGGCTTGCCGCAGATTTCAGCGCCGCGCCGGTCGGCGGCGTACTCGCGGGTCCTGCTGATGGCCATCTGCACAAGCATGGCGGCTATGGGAGCGAGCAACATCATGGCGATGGTCCCGATCAGGCCGAGCGGATTGTTGCGGTCACGGCCACCGAAGAACATGGCGAAGTTTGCCAGCATTGAAATAGCACCGGCGATGGTCGCGGTGACCGTCATGATCAGGGTATCGCGGTTCTGGATATGGGCCAGCTCATGCGCCATCACGCCTTCAATTTCATCATAATTGAGCTGCTGCATCAGCCCTGTAGTGGCGGCAACCGCGGCGTTTTCCGGATCACGGCCGGTGGCAAACGCGTTCGGCTGCGGGTTGTTCATCACATAGACCTTCGGCATCGGCAGGCCGGCATTGTCGGCAAGCCGGGCAACCATCTTGTAAAGCTCTGGGTTCTGGGTTTCGCTCGCCAGTTCGGCGCCGTGCATCGACAGCACCGCCTTGTCGGAGTTCCAGTAGGCATACACATTGGTGCCCGCTGCAAAAACCAGCGCGATCACCATGCCCGTCTGGCCGCCCAGCATGAAGCCGATGACCAGGAACAGGGCCGTCATGCCCGCCAGCAACATTGCTGTTTTCATATAATTCATTGCTACACCTGAAAGCGTGCCCGCCATTTTGGGGCGGACACGTCGACACATTGCCAATAACCTGTAATGAACAGTATATGTTTGCTGACGCGCCATAATTCAATGAAAAGCCAGTCATGCCGGAGCAACCACCAGAAAAACCGCCTCTCAGCGATGCTGCCAAACGGGCGCTTGCGGAAGCCCGCAAGAGACGTGCAGAAGCAGGTTCCGAGGAGCTTCCTGTCGAGATTGACGGACGCGACGGGCCGGAGCCGACCAGGTTCGGAGACTGGGAAAAAAAGGGTATCACCAGCGATTTCTGACACCCTGATACAACCTGCCCCCTTGCGGGGCCGTTGCAACGTACTGTAGGACCCGCGCGAGCTTTCAAGCTTTCATCGACAGGAGAGAATTACAATGGGCATCAAGGGCTCAGTGAAAAAGGTCGTGCTGGCATATTCCGGCGGCCTTGATACGTCCATCATCCTGAAGTGGCTGGAAACCGAACTCGATGCAGAGGTCGTGACATTCACTGCCGACCTCGGACAGGGCGAGGAACTGGAACCGGCACGTGCCAAGGCCGAGATGATGGGCATCAAGGAAATCTACATCGAGGATGTGCGAGAAGAGTTTGTGCGTGACTTCGTGTTTCCGATGTTCCGGGCCAATACCGTTTATGAAGGAACCTACCTGCTCGGCACGTCCATTGCCCGGCCGCTGATCACCAAGCGGCTGGTGGAGATTGCAGCCGAGACCGGGGCGGACGCCATTGCCCATGGCGCCACCGGCAAGGGCAATGACCAGGTCAGGTTCGAACTTGCCGCTTATGCGCTCAACCCGGATATCAAGGTGATCGCGCCGTGGCGCGACTGGTCGTTCAAGTCCCGCACCGATCTGATCAACTTTGCCGAATTGAACCAGATTCCGGTGCCGAAGGACAAGCAGGGCGAAGCGCCGTTTTCAGTGGATGCCAACCTGCTGCACTCGTCATCAGAAGGCAAAGTGCTGGAAGATCCGAACGTGGAACCGCCGGAGTATGTGTTCCAGCGCTCCGTCAGTCCCGAGGACGCACCTGACAGCGCTACGATCATCGAGATCGGCTTCGAGAAAGGGGACGCGGTTTCCATCGACGGCAAGGCATTGTCTCCGGCAACCGTGCTGGCGACGCTCAATGACCTGGGCCGCGACAACGGCATCGGCCGGCTTGACCTTGTCGAAAACCGGTTTGTCGGCATGAAGTCGCGCGGGGTCTATGAAACACCGGGCGGCACAATCCTGCTGGCGGCTCACCGGGCCATGGAATCCATCACGCTGGATCGTGAGGCGGCTCACCTGAAAGACAGCCTGATGCCGCAGTATGCCAAGATGATCTATAACGGCTTCTGGTTCGCGCCGGAACGCGAAATGCTGCAGGCGCTGATCGACAAGAGCCAGGAGCATGTCGAAGGCACGGTCAGGCTGAAGCTTTACAAGGGCAATGTCACGGTCATCGGGCGCGCTTCGCCGAAGTCACTTTACTCGGACGAACTGGTGACGTTCGAGGATGATCGCGGCGCCTATGACCAGAAGGATGCCGAAGGCTTCATCCGGCTCAACGCCCTGCGCCTGCGGACACTGGCTGCGAGGAAACGCAACAGCTAGGGCCACAGGACGCCGGCGAAACAGGATCACAGCACGATCTCGCAAGGTTGTGAAAACGGGTGTTGCTCATTCCGTGCAATATGACGGGCATGATCAGGTTCATTTTCATTCTGGCTTGCTTCACCGTACTGGCGGCGCCCGCTTCGGCGCAGCAGTCAGATCGTGGCCACAAGCTAAAGGATCGCATTATCAGGGCGCTGGCCGCCGAACCGGGGGACACCGGGCATGTGCTGGTCGGCCAGAAGGCCAAGGGAGCCGGGTCAGCGCTTGTGTTCAAAAGCCTGGACGGAACTGAAAGCTGGCGCACCCAGAACGGCAACGCGCCGCTCTCGCCAGAAGCAACAGACGTGCAGGCTGTTGCCGCGGTTTCGGCGGACCTGCTTCTGGCCGGGACGTGGAAACACGGGCTTTATGTGTCGCGCGATGGCGGCGGCAGCTTTATCCGCGTGACCGGTTTTCCCGGCGCCGATATTCGCGATCTGCAGGTTGCGGGCGACAGCATATACGCGGCCACGCCACGCCATGGCATCCTTGTCAGCACGGATGAAGCGAAAACCTGGACCCCGATTGGGCCAAACAAGGAGTTCTTCTGGTCGCTCAGCACTTACGGTGATGCGCTTTACGCCAGTTCGCTGGAAAGCGGAGTGTTCCGCAGACGCGACGGCGAATGGAAGAAGATATTTGCTGACGACAAGGCCTCGGCTTTTGCAGCTGCCTCTCATCGCCGTGCTGTTGCCGGAAATAGCGGGCTCTACATCGCCGAGCACGGGCCGTGGCGGCAGACCCTGAAGGGCGAGAAACTTGCCGACGTCCTGATGCCCGACAATGACACCATTCTGGCCGCGTCGTGGAGCAATGGTATTGCCGTGGTAGCCCCCGGGGGCCGGGTACGGCAACGGCTTTTAAAAGGCAAGGCGGTTGTGCGCCTGCAGATTGCAGGCGACAGGCTACTGGCGGGAACCTGGGGCGACGGGCTGCACATCATCCCGCTCTCCCAGATCATCCGCAAACGCACGCCACTGATCGATGCGGTGGTGAAAAACGATATCGCCGCGGTGGCGCAGCTTCTGCGAGACGGCGCCGATCCGGACGGGTTCGATGCAAGCCGCAACACAGCCCTGATATTCGCGGCGCGGGACGGACAGGCAGAGATGGCAAATCTGCTCATCGATGCCGGCGCCACTCCGGGCTGGGTCGATGGCGAGCAGGTCACCCCGTTGATACTGGCGGCTTTCAGGAACCATATCGATATCGTCCGGCTGCTGCTGGCGCGCAAGGTCGACCGCGACCACCGCGACAGGTCGGGACGAACAGCGAAGGATTATGCCGCCGAGCGTAGCGAGACGGATCCGGTCTACCGGTTGCTTGGGGAGTGAGCGGAGGGTTGCCTGCGACGCAAAGCGGAGCTTTCTATTTCAGCCGGTATGTCCGCCAGTCGGCCTCGAACGTATCGCTGTCTGAAGTGAGGAGATTGATGCTGCCGTCCTTGTCAACAACAGGACCGCAATCAAGCAAACCGTCGAGATCGTCATAAAACGAACCTTCGACAAGGCTTTCAAAACCCGGTAATTCGTTCTCCCTTCCGCAGAAATCCTTAGTGGAGACACATGCTCGTCTGCCATCAGCAAACACATCAATCCGTCTTGGTACGCGTCCTTCTGCATCTACCTGATAGAAAATTGTTACCGGCTCATCATCAAGCTGATGCACCCAATCACATCGATAGTAGTTAAACGTCATTCGCATTGATAACGCGGCCTGAACACGACCGCAATTCGCATTCAACCGGTACGAAGGTCTGTGTGGTTGAATTCCAACTCCGACTTGAAGTCCACGGCCGCTGCCCGGTGCTATGGTTCGCAACGTCCTGGGTCTGATCTCCCAATACATCCGGCGCCAGAACAGCCTTATTGTCTGGCTGATATCCGAAGTTCGGTCCTGATGTCGTGCGCCTGTTGATTACACCCGCTTCAATATGCCCATACCTTGTTAGCGATTGCTGTGTTACACGCGCGGTCAATTCAACAGCTTTTTTAAGTTCGGAAACGCTATGTCTCTTAGAAACATCGCCATCATCGCGCACGTCGATCATGGCAAGACCACCCTGATCGACCGTCTGCTGGCGCAGTCGGGCACCATGCGTGACAACCAGCGCATGGCCGAGCGCGCCATGGATTCCAATGATCTGGAGCGCGAGCGCGGCATCACGATCCTGGCGAAAGTCACGTCCGTCGACTGGCAGGGTGATCGCATCAACATTGTCGATACCCCGGGCCATGCCGACTTCGGCGGCGAAGTGGAGCGCATCCTGAACATGGTCGACGGCGCCATCCTGCTGGTCGATGCCGCCGAGGGTCCGATGCCGCAGACCAAATTCGTGCTGCAGAAAGCCCTGAAGATCGGCCTGCGTCCGATCGTGGCGATCAACAAGATCGACAAGGATGAAGAACGCCACCAGGAAGTCATCAACGAGGTGTTCGACCTGTTTGCCGCACTTGATGCCGACAATGACCAGCTCGACTTCCCGATCCTGTACGGCTCCGCCAAGCAGGGCTGGATGGCGACAGAGCCGGAAGGCCCAAAGGACGACATGACCCAGCTGTTTGACCTGGTGGTGAAACATGTGCCGGAACCCGTCGTGGAAGACGGCCCGTTCCGCATGCTGTCCACGACCATCGAGGCCAACCCCTATCTGGGCCGCATCCTCACCGGTCGCATCCGCTCGGGCACAGTAAAACCCAACCAGTCGATCAAGGCGCTGAACCGCGACGGCAAGCTGATCGAGCAGGGCCGGGTGTCCAAGGTGCTGGCGTTCCGGGGCCTTGAACGGACCCCGGTCGAGGAAGCCAAGGCCGGCGACATCGTTGCACTGGCCGGCCTGTCCAAGGCGACCGTGGCAGATACCCTGTGTGCGACGGATGTGAGCGAAGCGATTGAAGCCCAGCCGATCGACCCGCCGACACTGTCGATGACGTTTCGCGTCAATGACGGGCCGCTGGCCGGCAAGGAAGGCGACAAGGTGCAAAGCCGTGTCATCCGCGACCGCCTGCTGAAGGAAGCCGAAGGCAATGTGGCGCTTCAGATCAAGGACCTCGACGGCGAGGCCTACGAGGTGTCGGGCCGTGGTGAACTGCAGCTGGCCATCCTGATCGAGACCATGCGGCGTGAAGGCTTTGAACTCACTGTCGGGCGCCCGCGCGTGGTGATGCAGGTGGACGAGGCGACCGGCCAGCGCCAGGAGCCGGTGGAAGAGGTCATCATCGACGTTGATGAGGAGTTCTCCGGTGCGGTGGTGCAGAAGCTGTCGGAACGCCGGGCTGAACTGAAGGATATGCGCCCGTCAGGCGCAGGACGCCAGCGGCTGGTGTTCCATGCACCGACCCGTGGCCTGATCGGCTACCAGAGCGAACTTCTGACCGACACCCGCGGCACCGCCATCATGAACCGGCTGTTCCACGGTTATGCCTCGCACATGGGCATTATCCCGTCGCGCCATACCGGTGTCCTTCTGTCCAATGGCGAAGGTGAAGCGGTGGCGTACGCCCTGTGGAAACTGGAAGATCGCGGCCCGATGTTCGTGGAGCCGGGCATGAAGGTCTATAACGGCATGATTGTCGGTGAGCACACGCGCGGCAATGACCTTGAGATCAACGTGCTGAAAGCCAAGCAACTGACCAATATGCGCGCGTCCGGCAAGGATGACGCGGTGTTGCTGACCCCGCCAATCCGCATGACGCTTGAACGGGCCCTGAGCTACATCACCGATGATGAACTGGTGGAGGTTACGCCCAAGTCGATCCGCCTGCGCAAGGCCATTCTCGACGTCCATGAACGCAAGCGTGCGTCACGGCGCGATGATGAAGCGCTGAGTGCCTAAGGACCGGATTCAGATCACCTGATTACACGATTTTGCCCTGATCTTCCCTCACATATGTGACGTGATGATCAGGGCATTTTTTGTTAGGCTGATCAGCATCATCCTGACCCAATCAACAACAGCAAGGTTTTTCGATCATGGCGAACGAACAGGACATCAAGCCGGCACTGGTGAGCTGGGCCGGCAGTCACGGACTGCCTGATTTCAAAGCGATCGAGGACGCTGATTTCAAGACTGCCTTTGCGCCGGCCATGGCGCTTCACCTGGCCGAGATAGAGGCGATCGCCGACAATCCGCAACCGGCCGATTTTGACAATACGATTGCTGCGCTGGAACTGTCAGGCAAGGCATTGCGTAAAGTGCAGGCATTGTTCTGGCATCGTGCCGGTACCGACAGCACACCGGCCATTCAGGCGCTGGAGCGCGAGATCGGCCCGGAACTGGCAAAGCACCAGTCGGCCATATTCATGAATGACCACTTGTTTGCCCGCATTGACGCACTGCATGACAGCCGCACCGAAAGCGATCTTTCGTCCGAACAGATCCGGGTGCTGGAGCAGCACTACAAGAGTTTCGTGAAGCAGGGCGCAAAACTGGCGGCGGCCGAGAAAAAACGGCTGGCGGACATCGATCAGCGGCTCGCGGCGCTGGCTGCGCAGTTCGGCCAGAACGTACTGGCGGACGAGAAAGACTGGGTGCTGGTGCTGGAAAACGAGGATGACCTGGCCGGATTGCCGGACAGCCTGATAGCCTCCATGGCGGAAGCCGCCGCCCAGCGCGGCCATGACGGCAAGCATGCGGTTACCCTGTCACGGTCGATCATTGAACCGTTTCTGATTTCGTCATCACGACCAGATTTGCGACAGGCTGCGTTCGAGGCCTGGGCGGCGCGCGGTGAAAACGGCGGTGACAGCGACAACACGGAAACTATTGCCGAAACGCTGAAACTGCGTGACGAGAAAGCGCGGCTTCTGGGCTATGAGAACTTTGCTGCGCTGAAGCTGGACGGCACCATGGCCAAGCGCCCGACGGCCGTGGAAGACCTGCTCGGCAAGGTCTGGCCGGCGGCGAAGGCCAGTGCCGCGGACCATGCGGCGATGCTTGCGGAAATAGCGGTCGAGGAAGGCCATAACGAACCTCTCAAGGCTTCCGACTGGCGCTACTACACGGCAAAGCTGCGGGAACGGGAGTTCGATCTGGACGAAGCGGTGGTCAAACCGTACTTCCAGCTGGAAAACATGATCCAGGCAGCGTTTGACGTGGCCGGCCGGCTGTTCGGCCTGTCGTTCAGCGAACTGGCCAATGTGGCAGGTCCGCACGCGGATGCCCGGGTGTTTGAGGTGCGCAACAGGTCCGGTGACGTCAGCGGCGTGTTCATCGGCGACTATTTTGCCCGCTCGTCCAAGCGCTCCGGCGCGTGGATGAGCCTGTTGCAGAAGCAGCACGGCCTGGACGGTGGCCAGATCCCCATTGTGTTCAACGTGATGAATTTCGCCAAGCCGGCACAGGGGTCACCGGCCCTGCTGTCGCTGGATGATGCGCGGACGCTGTTCCACGAGTTCGGCCACGCCATGCACGGAATGTTGTCCAATGTGACCTATCCGTCGGTCTCCGGCACATCTGTTTCGCGGGATTTTGTCGAGCTGCCGTCGCAATTGTACGAGCACTGGCTGACGGTGCCCGAGATTCTCGAAAAACATGCGGTTCACGTGGAGACCGGCAAACCCATGCCACAGGAATTGCTGGACAAGGTGCTGGCCGCTCGAACCTTCAATGCAGGGTTTGATGCGATCGAGTACACGTCATCCGCCATTGTCGACATGCGTTTCCACCAGGCCTCGTCCGATGACAAGGCAAGTGCAAATCCTCTTGGCTTTGAAGCGGATGTGCTGGCGGAACTCGGCATGCCGGAGGCCATCATCATGCGGCACCGCACACCGCATTTCCTGCACGTGTTCTATGGCGACGGGTATGCGGCAGGCTATTACAGCTATATGTGGTCGGAGGTGCTGGATGCAGATGCGTTCAACGCTTTTGAAGAGGCAAGCGATCCGTTTGACCCGGCTCTGGCAAAACGGCTTGAGCAACACATCTACTCATCCGGAGATTCGGTTGACCCGGAAGCGGCTTACACGGCGTTTCGCGGGAAAATGCCGACGGCAGACGCGATGTTGCGCAAGCGCGGGCTGGCCGCCTGACGGGGCGGGGCTAGCTGGGATCGCCTGACAGGCGGCCGCGCTTTCCGTGGAATTCGGCCCTGTCGGTGCCGCACACAAAGTCCTGCGTCAGGCTGTCGGCTACCTGGCGGGCCAGCACGTTGGCATTCCTGTTGGCCAGCGCGTCGACATAGCCGACCACGCAGGCGCCTTTGTCGGCTTGCCGGCCGACGCGCGACACCACAAGCACCTGTCCGACCCGGGCTGGATCAGCCGAACCGGCGTCATCGGTGTTCTCGATGAACCAGCGCAGGATCGCAGCGACAGGCGTGCCGTCCTGCAGCCGCCACTCAACGGTTTCCGCCACCCGGTTCCACTGGGTAAAGCTCTGCCAGATACCGTTTCCGTCTGTTTCGACATATCCGAACTGTACGGAATGGCGCAGGTCACCTTCGGCGAAGTGGACCGCATAACCCTCATAACCGTCGCATAGCATGGACACCGATCCGCCTTCTTCGACTTCCTTGAGCACTTTGCAGGTCTTCTTGAAGTCCAGCTTGCTGTAGACGCTGCTTATCTGGCCAGCCTGAACAGGTAATACGAGTGCGACGAGAGTACAGGCAGTCAAAAGCAGTGTTCTCATGCTATTAGGGTCTCCATACAAAAGCTGCAGCTTTCCGGTTTCAGCCTGCTACACCCGAATATGAAGGAAATCAGATGCGCATAGACGCCATATCCATCGGGGCAAATCCGCCAGAAGAAGTCAATGTCATCATTGAAGTGCCGATTGGCGGCGAGCCCATCAAGTATGAAATGGACAAATCCGCCGGCACCATGGTGGTGGACCGGTTCCTGTATACGTCGATGCGTTATCCCGGCAATTACGGCTTCATTCCACATACCTTGTCGGAAGACGGCGATCCGGTGGACCTGCTGGTGATTTCACAGCGCATGCTGGTGCCGGGAGCCGTCATTGCGGTACGTCCCGTCGGGGTCATGAAAATGGTCGACGAGGCAGGCGGGGATGAGAAAATTATTGGTGTTCCGGTCAGCCGCATTACCAAGCGCTATGAAAAGGTGAATGACTACACCGACCTTCCCGAAATACAGGTCAGCCAGATCGAGCATTTCTTCCAGCACTACAAGGATCTCGAAGCAGGCAAGTGGGCCCGCACCGACGGCTGGGGAAATGCCGAGGAGGCGCGCGCCCTGATTGTCGAGGCCATCGAGCGGGCCAGGGCCGGGTAACCCGGTGGTTACACGCCCCTCTACATCTCGGGAACAGGAACACCCTTGATAGCACATGCGGCATGGACAGTGTTGTGCAGCAGGCAGGCAATGGTCATCGGACCGACGCCGCCGGGTACCGGGGTGATCGATCCGGCAGTTTTCGCACAGTCTTCATAGTCGCAATCGCCGACAATGCGGTTCTTGCCATCGCGCTCGATGCGGTTGATGCCGACATCGATGACACAGGCGCCGGGTTTCAGCCAGTCGCCCTTGACCATTTCAGCACGGCCAACGGCGGCAATGACCAGGTCCGCCCGTCCGACCACGCCGGGCAGGTCCTTTGTGCGGCTGTGAGCAATTGTCACCGTGCAGTTTTCCTGCAGCAGCAACTGGGCCACCGGCTTGCCGACAATGTTCGACCTGCCGATCACCACCGCTTCGAGGCCGGACAGGGAACCGAGTGCGTCCTTTGCCAGCATGACGCTGCCGACCGGCGTGCACGGCACCAGTGAGTCCTGGCCGGTCGCCAGGCGCCCGGTGTTGATCACATGGAACCCGTCCACATCCTTGTCCGGATTGATCGAGTTGATGACCTTGTTTTCGTCGATATGGTCCGGCAGGGGCAACTGCACCAGAATGCCGTGAATGGTCGGGTCGTTGTTGAGTTGCTCGACCACCGCCAGCAGGTCTGCCTCGGATGTCGAGGCGTCCAGCTTGTGTTCGACGGATTTCATGCCGACTTCAACGGTCTGTTTCGCCTTGTTGCGTACATAAACCTGGCTGGCGGGATCTTCGCCCACCAGCACAACAGCCAGCCCCGGCTCCAGGTCATGGTCGGATTTCAGGCCGGCAATTGCAGTTGCGATGCGTCCGCGAAGACCTTCAGCAAACTTTTTTCCGTCGATGACTTTGGCTGCGCACATGGGATTTTGATGCCTTCTCGTATGTTCAAAACTATTGCGGTATTTTGCGTGAGCTTCCGGCGAAGACCTGTTCCGCCCGCGTCAAAGTTGGTTCCAATGACGACAAATGGGCAGGAAATCAGACCAGATACTCGTGCAACAGTCTTTGCAGGAACATCAGTCCCAGCAGCAGGACCAGTGGTGACAGATCGATACCGCCAAGATCAGGCATGAACCGCCTGATGGGTCCGAGCATCGGTTCGGTCAGGCGATGCAGGGTGTAGTTGATCTGGCGCACGATGTTGTTTGAATTGTTCAACACGTTGAACGCGATCAGCCAGCTCATCACCACCATAATGATGATGATCCAGAAAATTATGTAGACGAGCTGGTCAAACAGCCAGAGGAGAGAAAGCATGATGCGGGCCTTGTTGGTGCAAACTGGAGTGCATGGTTTAGCCGGGGTGTTCTAAATGCGCAAGCAAAGGCGCTTGCGGTGATATTTAAAGGCGTTAGAGGAATTTATTAACACAAGGTTGATAAAATGGGCTGGTGTGGCCGAATTGCAACACTTTTGCAGAATCGTCCTACACTGACTTTAAACTAACGTGACGACATGGTAAGGATTCGTCGCTCACGAAACGACATTCAACATGCCGGGCCCAATTGCAATGTTCAACAGATCGAAATCAATTGCCGTGATCATGCTTGGGTTTGCCAGCATTGGTTTTCCTGCAGCAGTGTCGGCTAGCGACTATGATGATGTTTTCCGGGAAAGGTATGATTCTCCTGAAGATGTTGGCGTGCTGGGACGGTTTGTGTCGAAAGCGGTCGAGGTCGGACAGTACGACCAGGCAATCTCCACACTTGAACAGCACCTGGTGAAATATCCGCGTGATGCCAGGGCGCGGCTGAACCTTGCCAGCATATACACCAATGTCGGATCATGGGAGCTCGCCGCGCGGAACCTGGAAGTTGCGCTTTCGGTTGGTGACCTGACACCTGAAGAGACCAAACAGGCCGAGGAACTTGCCGGTAAGGTAAAGGGCGCGCTGAGTGGATTTGAGTGGGTGCTCGATCTGACCGTCGGCATCCGGTCGAAATGGATCGATGTCGAAGACCGGAACAACGAATGGCGAGACCGGCAGGACTGGAACCCGTTTGCTGCCGTCAACACGGCGCTGAAAATCGACCTGGATACGCCGTTGGATGATGTGCTGGTGATTTCAGCGTCCGGGCTGGTGGAACGCCGCTACGAAGACATCAACCAGGGTGCAGGCGATCCGTTTGACGGGTTCAGCTTGACCGACGGCATCTATGCGCATCATCGCGGCCGGATCGCCGCAACGCTGGACAAGGGCATACCGGTGGTGGAACTGGATGCGATGCGTATCCAGATCTCCGCGTTCGGGCAGTTCCGCACATACAACCCGAGCGTGACCGAGGTTGCATTGGGCACATCAGTGCGTGCAATCGTGCAACCGTCCGTTGACACATCGTTTTATGGCGAGGTTTCCTATGCCAATCTGAGCCAGTCGAACAATCTGAGCGCCGAACACCGGTTCGGAGCCGAGGTCGGCGCCAGCAGACGACTGACGGCAGAACACACAGTTGGCATGGCGGCGCGCTATCAGCGCGAAATAACTGACGGCGGCACTACGGTTAACCGGCAGCGTGAGATTGAATTGAGCTATGCCGGTGTGTTGCCCTATCAGGTTTTCGGGGCACTGTGGACACAACAGGTTGCCGGGGCATATGGGGATTTCAGTACCAGGGATGGTGCTTTCAATCCGGCATTTGCTACTGCCGGAACTGGCACATACTGGCGGGCAAGCTGGGATCATGCCTTCCATCTGGACGGCTACAACAGAATTAATCTGGGGTATTTGGTACGCGAGAACGAGTATGACGGTATTGGGCCATTTGATTTCGACCCTGGTTCCATGTCGCATACATTGAGCATGAGCTTTACGAAAAGCTTCTAACGCCAAAAAGGCCGATGAAATGAAAAACAATACACGTAGAATTGCCAGTCTCGCCTGCGCTGCGGTGCTGTGCGTGCTGGCGCCGGTAGGCGCATTTGCCGAATCGGTCGGCAAGCTGACGGCAGTGCAGACCCAGGTCAGAAAGGCCGGAACCGGTGTCATCGGCGTTGGTGCGGGTGTGGCGCTGGGTGACCGGCTGCGCAGCAATGCGACCGGCCTTGGCCTGATTGTCTTCCAGGACCAGTCGAGCGTGAAGCTGGGACCGAATTCGAACCTGACTATTGACGAGTTTGTCTACAGCCCCGGCAGCAACGGTAATTTCGGCATCAGCATGGATCGCGGCGTGTCGCGGTTTTTCGGTGGCCAGGTGTCCAAGAAGGGCAAGATGAAAATCACGACGCCACATGTCATCCTCGGGGTGCGCGGCGGCATTGTGGACGCCAAGATCGAAGGTGGTGAGACGATCGGTATCCTGCGCGCCGGCAAACTGACATGTGTTATTGAAGGTGAGACCCGTGTGATCACCAAACCCGGCTTTGCCTGCGTTTCCAATGGCGATTCGATCAGCGTGATCAAGCTTCCGAACGTCCTGGACATTCTTGACAGCCCGGCCCGTATCGCAGGCACCAATGCGCCGGGTAACAAGGGGCCGGGCCTTGAAGTCGATGCCGGTTGTGCGGGAGCCGGCGCCAGCCTGATACCGGCCTGTCAGAGCCAGAACGGACAATTGCCCAATCCCGGCACCACCGGCAGAGATCCCGGCGGTATTGGTCCGATTATCCGGACCGGACCTGATGACGGCTATGGCGGCAGCCCGGACCTGTCCAACTTTCGCGACCAATGATTTGTGAACAAACTGTATGACCGCTTCCGTACGCGACTGGGGGTTCTCGGTCTGATCGGATTGCTGGTTGCGTCGCACGTTGTTTTCAACACAAGTCTGGATGAGCTGCGCGGAAAGTCATTCGATTTCTACCAGACCCTGAGCCCGAGAACCGCCACCGCCGACAAAGTGGTGGTGGTCGGTGTTGACGATGAAACCATAGGCGTCGAAGGACGCTGGCCGTGGCCGCGCAATCGCATTGCAGATCTTATTACCGCAATTCATGCATCGGGCGTTTCGGTACTTGGCATTGATGTCCTGTTTTCAGAACCGGACGAGAGTCCCGGTGGGGTTGCCCGTGACGACCAGCTGGCCAAATCCATTGCATCGTCTGCGACAATACTTGCAACCAGTATCGGTGATTTTCCCGGATCCAGCATACCCGACACCAGTGTCGGCTGGGCGGTTGTGGGAAACGGCAATGCACAAGCCCTGCCATGGCAACCGGGCATCATCACCTCGACCGCCACCGTGCGGGCAGGTGCCGCGGGCCTGGGCATTGTCCGGTCTGTTTCTGACAGCGATGGCGTGGTGCGCACGGTTCCGCTGGTCTGGGCGTCAAAGACGGCGGATCAGTTGGCCCTGTGGCCCGCCTTCAGCCTGGAACTTGCCAGGGTCTACAAGTCAGGCACCGGATATGCCCTGCGGGTCCGCCCGTCCGGATTTGAAGCGCTGAAACTCGGCGATACGGTCATTCCTCTGTCAAATGGAGGGGCCGTTTGGCTCTGGGAACAGTCCAAGCCAATACCGAGAGTGTCTGCACTCGATGTCATGGCCGGCAAGGCCGGTGATACTCTCAAGGGCAAAATCGCCATTCTGTCGGTGAACGCGCTCGGTGTGGACAAGTTTCATACAACACCTACGGTGGCGGCGCGGTCGGGTGCAGAAATCCACGCTGTACTCGCAAACCAGATTCTGGATGGCAGGTTTTTGTCCGAGCCGGGTGATGCAAAGCGGGTTGAGCGCCTGTGGTTTCTGGTATCGGCCCTGCTGTTGCTGACGGCATCCTACTTTTTCGCCAGCCGGATATGGCTGCTGCTGGCAGCCGGGCTGGCGTTGTGCCTGGCGCCGTTGCTGGCGGGCTATGCGGCTTATCTGCAGACCGCGCAATTGTATGAACCGGTCCAGCCGGCGGTCGGACTGGCGGCGGTTGCGCTGGCGGAGGTCTACAGCCTGTTTCGCGAATCAGATGCCCGGCGTCAGCAATTGTCACGGCAGTTTTCGCAATACCTGTCACCGAACATTGTTGCCATGTTGAGCGAATCCCGGCGCGATCTGACCACCAGCGCCGAGAAGCGCGAGATTACTGTCCTGATGATGGACATGCGCGGCTTTACCTCAAGCAGCGAAAGCCTGCCCGCAGATGAAATAAATGCAACGGTGAACCGTTTCCTGACATTGGCCAGCCAGGAGATATTCAAGCGCGACGGCACCATCGACAAATTCATGGGCGATGCCATCCTGGCATTCTGGAATGCCCCGGTGGATCAGGCAGATCACACCGACCGGGCCCTGGAATCGGTGCTGGCCATCCGCGCTTCGCTTGAGGTCGAGAACGTACAGCGGGAAAAAGACGGCAAGCCGCCGATACGGGTGGGGGCCGGGATTGAGACCGGCATCTGCTCGGTTGGTAATTTCGGATCGGATATCAGGTTCGATTATACCGCGATCGGGTCCAGCGTGAACATGTCGGCGCGGCTTGAATCAGCAACCAAGGCGACCGGTTGCCCTGTATTGCTGGGGCCTGGTTTCGCCCAGCGCCATGTTGACGACATCGAACCGGTTGACCGAATTGAGCTGTCCGGCTTTGCCAATCCGGTGCAGGTGTTCGCGCCGATCGGTCTGAAACCGCCGGCCAAACCGTCAGCCGGCAGGCAGGCTGCAAAGAAAAAGCGAAAGGCCTGAACGCAAGCCTTCCGCTTTCTGTGTAATCTGGTTGAGTACGCTATACAATGATCTCAACGCTGCTGAGGGTCACGCAATCATCGTGCCAAACCAGTTTCCAGCTAAATGTAGTGTGCAACAACTTGCTGGCCGCAATATGGAGCATTGTGGCGAAGAAAGCCGTCAGGGCATGTTTGCAGGTTGCACAGGCCGGTTTTGCAAAATGCAATGCCGGTCTATTCAGCGGCCAGCACTGATACGGGCGCTTGTGCGGTTGCCAGCCAGTCGTCAAGAAACCTGTCCAGCCATACATCAACCGACGGGTCATGCACGAAACGGTCGCTGAAATGACTGTCGCGAGGCCGGGCGCCGGGCAATGCCAGTCTTTCCTCTGCCTTGACCAGCCAGCGGTTCATCATTTTCTGCGTGACCTCGGGATGAAACTGGATGGCAAATGCGGTATCGCCATAACGGAAGGCCTGATGCGGGAAGTGGCCCTGCGACGTGGCCAGGCAAACCGCACCGTCAACCAGTTCAAACCCTTCGCGATGCCACTGGTAGACCTTTTGCGGCCAGGGGCCATAGGCAGCACCTTCGGCAGTTTCGGAAATGCCGTAATAACCTATCTCGGCCCGGTCATCGGGAAACCCGAACACTTTGCCGCCCAGGTGCCGGGCCAGCATCTGGCCGCCGAGACAAATGCCCAGGAACGGAACACCTGTATCGAGCGGCTTTGAGATCCAGTCGATTTCGGTGCGGACATAATCGTGCTCGCAGTCGTCATTGGCGCTCATCGGGCCGCCGAAAATGATCGCGCCCGCATAGTCTTCAATGTTGTCCGGCAGGGCTTCGCCCAATGCAGGCTTGCGGATATCGAGCTCATAGCCCTTCTGTATCAGCTTCATCCCGACGCGGCCCGGCGTCGAGGTTTCCTGGTGCAGCACTATGACGATGCGTTTTTTCATTTTTCCTTACGGGTGCGGTTTCGTTTTCAAGCACAATGAACCGGTCAGGCCGGATTACATTGCGGATACACCACCATCCAGTTTTAGTTCGGATCCTGTCATGAATGACGACTCGTTGCTGGCCAAGTAAACCACAGCCCATGCCACATCATCAACAGTTGCTATCCGGCCCAGCGGTATTTGCCTGGCCAGCTTGCTTCTGCCGACTTCAGGATCGTCAGCTTTCGTGACCTGATCAACCATATCTGTATCGACGAAGGCAGGATGTACAGAATTGCACCTCACGTCCGCATAGGCGCGCGCTGCGTGCAGGGCGACGGATTTTGTCAGCATGTGCACACCGGCCTTGGCCGCGTTGTAGGCGGCGAAATTGGCACTCGCGATCATCGAGGAGATCGACGCAATGTTGATGATCGATGCCGGTGCATTGCGTGACAGGACGGGCAAGGCGGCCTGACAGCCCAGATAGACGGATTTCAGGTCGACATCCATTGTGCGGTCCCAACCGGTCTCATCAAGATCCTCAACCGTGCCGGGAATGATAATGCCGGCATTGTTGATGAGGACATTGATGCCGTGCATCAGGTCTTCGGCTTGTGTGATCGCGGCGTTCCACGATTGCCTGCTGGTGACATCAAGCTCGATGGCGGGATGGCGGGAAACTCCGCCTGCCGCCCGGTCGGCTTCGCCAACATCGATGTCGGTGATCACCACGTCGCATCCCTGCGCGACCATGAGTTTGGCACAACCCAGGCCGATGCCTCTGGCTGCTCCGGTTATCAGGGCCTTCTTGCCTGCAAGTCTCATTCGGTTGTCTCCAGTTTGCCGACAATGACGGTGATGTGCCGGGCTGGCAAGTTTGTGCCTGAAAGAGGTGTAAAGACTATCCCGCAATATGGTTTGACCGGAACGGCCGATTGTGGGCATGAACACTGCAATCACAAACAACAGACCCTTTATGAGGAGACAAGACCAGATGAGCATCACGCTTGCCAAGAGCCGCAAAATTGTTTCGGTTGCACTGAAGAAGGCCCAGGAGATCGGGCTGACCAAGCCAATGACGGTTGTGGTGCTCGACGCACGCGGTACCGTGAAGGCATGTGAGAGCCAGGACGGCAGTTCGACACTGCGGTTCAAGATTGCCTTCGGCAAGGCCAATGGCTGTATCGGACTTGGTATCGGTGCCCGTGCGATATTTGCCCGGGCCAACGAGCAGGCCTATTTCATTCAGGCAGTAAATGCCCTGGCTGACGGCAACCTGGTTCCGGTACCCGGCGGCGTGCTGGTGCGGGACCGCAAGGGGGCGATAATAGGGGCGGTCGGTGTAACAGGCGACACGTCCGACAATGACGAAATCTGCGCAGTTGCCGGTATTGAAGCGGCAGGCTTGCAGCCAGATACGGGCGCTTAATCCGGGCCGGGCTGCCAGCCATCCGGCGCCATCTCGAAGCCGGAAAATTCAAAGCCCGGCGCTACCGTACATCCGACAAGGGTCCAGTCCCCGAGGCTTCTGGCGGATTGCCAGGCGCCTGCCGGGATAACCAGCTGTGGCCGTGCATTGCCGGTCAGGTCGGCGCTGAGTTGATGACGGGTCACGCCGCGGCCATCCGGTGACAGAGTGAGTTCCAGCGCGGCTCCTGCATACCAGTGCCAGGCCTCGGCTGCGTCGACCCGGTGCCAGTGGCTTACCTCACCTGCCTGCAGCAGGTAGTAGATCGCGGTCCCCGCACTGCGGTCGCCCGGCTCCGCCGGTGCCCGCCAGGTTTCGCTGAAGTGACCACCTTCAGGATGAGGTTCGAGATCAAGAATTTCAATAATCCGGGCTGCATCCATTATCCGGTGTTCCTGCTTTTGAGATTACGATTAGACTACCAGACGTCGACTTGAAAATTGACCCCTGACGGCTGGCGATCGGCAAGTTGGCAGACCGTTCTACTCAGTTACGCGACCCAGCCTGCGCAATAAAGACGTCCACGCGGTCATTCCCTCCTCGATTGCCGAAAGCCGGAAGAATTCGTTGGGGGAATGAAAATCCTCATCCGCCGTTGAAAACGACAGCGTTACCGTATCGATGCCGAGGGCGCGCTTGATCATGTCCGACAGCGGTAAAGTGCTGCCGACCCGGACCCGTACCGGCCTGGCTCCAAGTGCATCCTCAATGGCGTCTTCGACCGCCAGCAGCAATGGCAGGTCGGGGGGCACCAGATAGGCTGCGTTGCCGTCGTCACGCGGCGCGAATTCGATGGAGGCTCCGGCAGGGCAGGCGTGCCCGAAATGGCGTTGCAGGGCTTGCGCCACATGGGCCGGGTCCTGGCCCGGCACCAGCCGCGTTGTGATCTTGGCAAAGGCCTCTGCCGGTGTAACGGTCTTGCCGCCCTCGCCGGTATAGCCGGACCACATGCCGTTGATCTCCAGTGTCGGACGCAACCAGAGGCGCTCCAGTGTCGAAAACCCTTTTTCGCCAAACGGAGCAGATCCAATCGCAGCAAAGAAGGCTTCCTCATCAAACGGCAGGCTCGCAATGTCGATGCCGATGGTTTCATCCGGATCGCCGACACCGTCATAGAAACCGTCCACAGACACCCGGCCATCGGGTGAATGCAGGTCGGCAACAAGACCGGCGAGTACATGCGCAGCGTTGGGCACGGCACCGCCGAAACGGCCTGAATGCAGGTCCTTCGATGCTGTGCGCAAGGCAAGTTCAAACGCCATGTTGCCGCGTGACCCAACATTGACGCTGGGCAAATCGGCCCGCCAGCGGGCGCCGTCGGCGGAAATCACCGCGTCGGCCTGCAACAGTTTGGCATTGTGTTCCAGAATGGCCGGCAGGGTCGCGCTGCCGACTTCTTCTTCGCCTTCCAGCAATAGCTTGATGTTGACGGGCAGGCGACCCTCGACGGACAGATAGGCGAACAGGACTTCCAGGGCGATGGAAGCGGGTCCCTTGTCATCCGACACGCCACGGCCATAGAGCCGCCCTTCACGTATTTGCGGGTCAAACGGTGGCGAGTGCCATTTGTCCAGTGGATCGGGCGGCTGAACATCGTAGTGTCCGTAAACCAGATAAGTCGGTGCGCCGGACAAGCCGAGCCACTCGCCATAGACGGCAGGATGTCCGCCTTTAGCGATCTGTTTCACATTGTTGAAGCCTGCGGCCTCGAGGCGGCCAGCAAGCAGTTTTCGCGCTGCCGCCATGCCGTCGGCATAGGCGGCATCTGTGCTGACCGAGGGTATCCTCGCATACTCGATGAGGCGGTCGAGGATGCCGTCATGATCGCCCAGCAGGTGATCCAGCACAGGGTCGCTCACGAGCGGCCCCCGTCAACGCTGAGCACCTGTCCGGAAATCCAGCCGGCCTGCTCGCTGGCCAGAAACAGCGTCGCGGCGGCAATGTCGTCGGCGCTGCCGAGCCGGTGGGTATGGATGGTTTCGATCAACCGTTGTTGGCCGTCCTTGCCCATGGCCTGCCACTGCCGCTCGGTGGTCGGGTTGGAGCGAACGAAGCCCGGAGCGACGGAGTTGACCGTGATACCGGCCGGGCCGAGCTCCCAGGAAAGCTGCCGGACGATGCCGACCAGGGCATGCTTGGCCCCGGCATAGGCCTGGATGCCGGTCAGGGACGGACGCAGTCCGGCACCTGAGGCGATGGCAATCAACCGGCCCTCGCCCCTGGATTTCATGGCTGGTGCACACGCCTGGGCCAGCCAGAAAAACGCATCCGTGTTGGCTGCAAAGATGCTGTGCCAGTCTGTCTCGTCAATTTCCTCGATGGGGCGGCCGGCCTGTCCGCGTGTGCCGCCGGCTGCGTGAACGACAATGTCCGGCGCATGGTCCAGCGAAGCGATGAAGCTGTGCACGGCAGACCTGTCGGACAGATCAAGGGCGTGCGCGGTGACGTCAAGCTGTTCGGCAGTGTTTGCGAGGCCCCCGTCATCGATGTCGGTCACAATCACCGAAGCGCCAGACGTTGCAAAAGCTGCTGCGATTGCCCGGCCAATGCCCTGGGCGGCGCCGGTAACCAGCACGGTCTTGTTGCTGAAGTCTACCTGCATCTGTCTGCCAGTTCCTGAAACGTTTCAGCTGATTGTTTCCGGTGTCCGGCCTCGATGTCATTGATCAACTGCTTGACGGCATCAAGCGCCGGTGTCGGTACGCCGGCAGCCCGGCCCAGTTCACAAATGATGCCGATCTGCGGATCAACCTCGGTTCGCCGCTTGCGCACGGCAAGGTCACGCCAGATGCCTGAGTGGGTCTTGGCGGTCGTGCTGTTGAATTCAGCCAGCCTGGCGATGCAGGCGCGGGCCTGGGTGTCGTTTGCATCCGCCATGAAGGCATCAGGCTCGAAGCCGTTGAAGCCGGTCGGCCTGACACCGCGGGCTGTTGCCACGGCCATCACTTCGCGCCCCAGCGTGATGAAGGCCGGAACCCGGGCCGGGTCGGCAAAATTCTCCGTCATGGACTGCGGCGTCAGCGCGGTGGCAAACAGCATCGCGCCATAGCCAAGCTTGCCCCACAGGTATGACCAGATGTCGGGCGTCAGCACTGCATCAGGCTCAAAGATCGAGAGCAAACGGTGCATGTCGCGCGTCCTGTCACGGACACTGCCATCCACCTCGCCCACAACAACCGCGCCGCGATTGCCGAACAGAATGTCGCCGGGTCCGTGCCAGTCAGCACCGAAATTGACGAAAGCGCCCATGGTTCGGTCTTCGCCGATGATGCCGGCGATGGTCAGTTCGTTGAGGCCGTTCTGGGCCGACAGCACGTAGCCGTCGTCCGCCAGGTGAGGGGCCAGGGCCTGTGCCGCTGCTTCGGTCGCCTGCGCCTTGACGGCCAGGACGATGCGTGAAAAGCGCCCCTCAAGTTCCTCCGGCGTAACCGACGGTACGACCCGGGTGAAAGTCTCAACCGGACCGCTGATCGACACTCCGGTGGTCCGGCAGGCCTGTACATGCTCCGGGACGATGTCGACCATCAGGACTTCTTCGCCTGCCCGCGCCCACCAGGCACCGAGTGTGCCGCCAATGGCGCCCGCACCCCAGATGAGGATGGGATCACCCATCTGCGTCACCCCTGCTGAAGTTTCGGCCAAGGCCCGTCGAGCGCCTCGCGAACTTCATCAACGCCGGTCTGCCACAGTGCCTGCATGGTCTTGTCGTCCTTTTGGTAGGCGCCGCCAAAACTGCCGTCGCCGAGCATCTGTTTTGCGGTTGCCGGCGAGGCGGCCTTCAGGGCCGTCAGGTCCATGGCTTCCTTGATGTGCTGGGGGGCAGCGGCATGGGCAAGCCGTGTCCACGGAAAATTCTCCATCCAGTTGGCATGGCTGCCGGACGGATCGATCTCCTGCGCATGTGCCCACACTTGCGGCGAGTTCCACCAGTTGTGAAATTTGATGTTCATGTCCGGGTAGTCGATCATCAGTTCATTGGCAACGGCGCCGGCGGGCTGGTTGCCACCGTGACCGTTGACAATCAGCACGCGGCGGAACCCCATGCGCGAAAACGAGGCGATTACATCACGCACCACGGCGAGCAGGGTTTCCACCCGCAGGGTTACCGTACCCGGGAAATCCGCAAAGTAGGGCGCAAGCCCGTACGGCATGACGGGGAACACCGGCACACCGGGAGCTTCGGCAGCTTCAGCTGCCACCCGTTCTGCCAGAATGGCATCAACGCACAGCGATAGCTGCGCATGCTGCTCGGTCGAGCCGATGGGCAGCACGCAGCGGTCATCGCGTGCAACCTGCTTTTCCATATCGGACCAGTTCATATCAGCGACGCGCATCGGTCTCTCCCCCTTGCTTGCGTTCTTGATCGTCGAGCGTGTTTGGCCATTGCGGAGACGCCAGCACCATCTTGGCCATCAGGGTGGAGAGCTGGCGTTGCTCGTCATGGTCCAGCGCATCGAGCATCGTGTGCTCAAACGAAACAAAGCGCGGCAAGGCCTCATCGAACAGGGTGCGCCCTGCCGGTGTCAGTGACAGCATGAAACGCCGTCCGTCTTCGCTGTCCGGCGTCCGCGATATCAGTTTCAACCGGTTGAGTTTGTGGATGGCACGACTGAGCGTGTTTTGTGGAAACCCCGAGGATGCGCTGATGTCGCGGGCATAGGCACCGTCGAGCAGGCCGAGCGAGAAAATGACCACGAATTCAGGTCGTGACAGCCCGTAACGCTCTTCCACCCAGGCATAGAGAGGAACGTTGTAGCGCAGGGCCAGGTAGTTCAGCCGGTAGGTGAACCAGCACGGGTTCTGCCACAGCTTGACCCTTGTCATCTCGTCATGCGCACCGTCGCCGGGCGATCCGGCAACCTCACCGGAAGTACATTGTTTCAGGTCGGATTTGAGCATCTGTCGATCCATGTGAAATGAGCAGGCTGTCCATTTTTCTCTTGACGCGGACAGCATGGCGCAGCACCTTTTATGAAACAAGTTCCAAATTGAAGTATTTATTTTTGGTGCTTGCGAGGTTGAATTTGTATCCGAATCAAGGGGATCACTCCATGAAAAAGACGATCTATTCACTCGTTCTGGCCAGTGTGATGGGCGTATCCGCCGTTGCCGCCAGTGCTCAAACACTCACTGTCGGGGTGCGTGGGGGCCCTGAATCGATGGACCCGCACTACTCCGCGCTGGGACCACAGGCAGATGCGGTAAAACACATTTTCGACCCGCTGGTATGGACCGGCGACGACCTTCAGCTCGAACCGGGTCTGGCGACGTCATGGAAGGCAGTTGACGCCGACACCTGGGAATTCAAATTGCGCGAGGGGGTGAAGTTTCACGACGGTTCCACCTTTGACGCGGAGGATGTGAAATTCTCCATAGACCGGATTCCCAAGGTAACCGGTCCGACGACCACCGAAATCTATGTGCGCCGCGTGAAGCAGGTTGAGATCGTGGATCCCTATACGATCCATATCCATACCAACGGCACCGCAGCGACACTGCCGTATGATTTCGTGCGGCTTTTCATCGTGTCGTCCGCCGCCGCCAAGGATTATTCAACCGCCGAGACAAGTGCCGAAGGCTTCAATTCCGGCAAGGCAACGATTGGCACCGGACCGTTCAAATATGTCTCCTGGGAGCCCAAGGGCAGCCTGGTAATGGAGCGCTTTGATGATTACTGGCGTGGGGCCGCGCCCTGGGAGAAAGTGGTTCGCCGGGAAATTTCCGATGACTCGTCGCGGCTGGCTGCACTCAAGGCAGGAGATGTCGATGTCATCAACTATGTGTCTTCGGCGGATTACCTGTCGCTCGGCACGGATGCGAAAATCAACACGTTCCTGGGCGATTCAGTTTATGTGATGAACCTGCAGCTCGACCAGCGCGAGGTCACGCCAAAGGTACGCGCCAAGGACGGCAGCAAGCTGGACAAGAACCCGTTGCGCGATGCGCGGGTGCGTGAAGCCATCGATATCGCCATTGATCGCCAGACCATGGTAGAGGTTGTTCTGGAAGGACTTGGCAAGCCGGCAAACCAGATGATGCCGCTGGGCTTCTTCGGATCGTCTGAAAAAATCCCGACGCCCGAGTACAGTGTGGACAAGGCCAAGGCCCTGCTGAAAGAGGCCGGCTATCCTGACGGTTTCCAGATCGACCTGCACTGCACCAATGACCGGTTGCCGGGCGACGGCGCGATCTGCGAGGGCCTGGGCCAGATGTTTGCCCAGATCGGCATTGATACCAATGTCAATGCAATCTCCAAGACGGTGTATTTCCCGACCCAGGCGCGCAAGGAATACTCGGTGTTCATGAACGGCTGGGGCACGCTCACCGGAGAGGCATCCTACACACTGGGATCACTGGCCCATTCACCCAACAAGGAAGTGAAGATGGGTGCCTTCAACCGCATCGGCTATCACAACGACGATGTCGACAAGCTGTTGCAGGCAGGCGTGCAGGAAGCGGATGCCGACAAGCGCCGCTCCCTGTTTGAACAGGCAATGGAGAAAACCATGGCAGATCGCGCCTACATCTCTATTGTGGTTCTTCAGTCCGTCTGGGCAGGCCGTGCCGACAAGGTCGTCGTCACGCCGCGTGCAGACGAGGAAACGCTGGCTTACTTCATCAAGCCCGCGAAGTAGCACGAATGAACGGGATGCTCCGGCAGGAGTGTCCCGCTTGTCCCAGACACGGATATTGCGGCATCGATGTCAGGTTTCATCATCCAGCGACTGCTGCAGGCTGTTATTGTAATGGCGGTGATGTCGGTGATCGTATTCGCCGGCATCTACTCCATCGGCAACCCTCTGGAAATCCTGCTGCCGCCCGAAGCGACGCAGGACGTGCGCGAACGCACCATCGCCCGTTTCGGCCTCGACCGGCCGGTGGTCGAACAATACTTCTACTATATCCGCAACCTGCTGCAGGGCGATCTCGGCCGTTCCTACATCTACAACGAGCCGGTGCTGCAGCTGATATCAGGCCGCCTGCCCGCAACCATAGAGCTTGTGCTTGTCTCCGTGCTTGGCGCCCTGTTCGTCGGGGTGCCGCTGGGCATGCTGGCCGGTTACCGGCCCGAAGCCCTGTCGTCGCGGATCATCATGACTGTCTCGATCCTCGGGTTTTCGGTGCCGACGTTCTGGGTCGGCCTGATCCTGATACTTACCTTTGCCGTCGAACTCGGCTGGCTGCCGTCCGGCGGGCGTGGCGATACGGCTGAACTCTTCGGCACCGCGTGGAGTTTCCTGACACTGAACGGCTGGTCGCACCTGGCATTGCCGGCCATCAACCTGGCGCTGTTCAAGCTCGCCATCATGATCCGGCTGGCGCGGGCGGGTACCCGCGAGGTCATGCTGGGCGATACCGTGAAATTCGCCCGTGCTGCGGGCCTTTCGGAATGGACCATCATGTCCCGCCATGTGCTCAAGCTGATCTCGATCCCCATCGTCACCGTGTTCGGACTCGAGCTGGGCTCGACGCTGGCCTTCGCGGTGGTCACCGAGACGATCTTCTCCTGGCCCGGCGTCGGCAAGCTGATCATCGATTCGATCAAGAACCTCGACCGCCCGGTGATGATGGCCTACCTGATGCTGACGGCGGGACTGTTCGTGACAATCAATCTGGTTGTCGACCTGGTCTATGCACTGCTCGATCCGCGCCTGCGAAGAGGGAGGGCGGCATGAGCGATCCCGCCATGAAGTCATCGCCGAACGTTGCATCCAAGGCCATATCACCATGGCGCGATCTGTGGTGGCGGTTTTGCGAAGACCGGGTGGCACTGTTTGCATTTGGCGTCGTTGTGGTGCTGGTGATGATGGCGCTGTTTGCGCCACTGATCTCACCGCAAAACCCCTACGACCTGTCCGGCCTGTCATTGCGCGATGCCCGGCGGCCGCCGGGGTTTGTCGGTTCAGGCGGCTACACACACATCCTGGGAACCGACGCGCAGGGCCGTGATCTGTTGTCCGCCATACTCTATGGCCTGCGCGTGTCGTTGCAGATCGGGATTACCGCGGGCGCAGTGGCGCTGGTCATCGGCACGACAATCGGCATTGCGGCGGCCTATGCGCGCGGGTTCATCGAAGCGACCCTGATGCGCATTGTCGACCTGCAGTTGTCGTTCCCACCCATTCTGCTGGCGCTGGTGCTGGTTGCGCTGCTGGGTCAGGGCCAGGCGCAGCTGGTGACGGCGCTGGTTGCCGCGCAATATGCCTATTTCGCGCGTACCGCCTTTGGTGCCGCGTCTGCCGAGCGCTCGAAGGATTACATTGAGGCAGCGGCCGCCACGCCGCTGTCGGCACGCCGCATCGTGTTCCGTCATATCCTGCCCAACGCCATGCCGGCGCTCATTGTGGTCGCCACGGTGCAGATCGCTTATGCCATCGCCCTGGAGGCGACCCTGTCGTTCCTGGGCCTGGGCCTGCCGGTCACCGAACCGTCGCTGGGCATGCTGATCTCCAACGGTGTGAAATACATGATGAGCGGCAGGACGTGGATATCCGTCTATCCCGGCATCATGCTCATCATCCTCATTGTCGCGATCAACATGGTCGGCGATCACCTGCGCGACATTCTCAATCCGAGGCTCGACAAATGAGTGCGGCCATTCTCGAAGTCAGCGATCTGAAAACCCACTTCTTCACGCGCGCCGGTGTAGTGAAAGCGGTAGATGGCGTGTCGTTTTCGGTCGGGCGTGGCGAAATTGTCGGACTGGTCGGCGAATCCGGATCCGGAAAATCGGTTACCGGGTTTTCGCTGATGGGACTGGTCGACCCGCCGGGGCGGATCGTATCCGGGTCGGTCAGGCTGGATGGCGAAGAACTGATCGGCCTGTCCTGGGACCAGTTGCGGGCGCTCAGGGGATCACGCATTGCCATGGTGTTTCAGGACCCGATGGCAACGCTCAACCCGGTGCTCACAATCGGCACCCAGATGCGACTGGCCATCGCGGCACATGACAAGACCTCAAGCCGGGCCGCGGATGCACGGGCTGCAGAGGTGCTGACCCGGGTCGGGATTCCCGAGGCGCAGTCGCGGTTGAGTGCCTATCCGCATGAATTCTCCGGCGGCATGAGGCAGCGTGTCGCCATCGCAATCGCGCTGCTGCACGGCTCGCAGGTGCTGGTTGCCGATGAGCCGACGACGGCGCTGGATGTCTCCATCCAGGCACAGATACTCACCGAAATGCGGGACCTGGCTGCGGAGACCGGGACAGCGCTGGTGTGGATCAGTCATGACCTGGCGACGGTTTCGACGCTGGCAAGCCGGCTGCTGGTCATGTATGCCGGGCGCATTGTGGAGCAGGGACCTGTTGCCACGGTGCTGCGTGATCCGCGGCACCCTTACACGGCGGGCCTGCTGCGATCCCTGCCGGCCACTGCGGCACCGGGCGAGGACCTGTTTCAGATACCGGGCACAACACCATCGCTGCTCGACCCGCCGCCGGGGTGTCCGTTCCGTCCGCGCTGCGAACATGCCAGTGACGCGTGCGTGGAGGATCCGCCGCTGGAGACCAGCGGTGAGCGCGGGGTGCGCTGCTTCCATCCATTGCTGGGAGCAACAGGCGCATGAGTGATCCTGCCGAGATCGGTAACGATGTGTTGCAGCCGCCGGGTTTTGTTCATGTTCGCGATGTGCACAAGCATTTCGGCCCGAAACTGACGCTCGGCGACAGGATTGCCGCGACACTGGGCGCCGGCGTCGAAACCCGGTCGGTGCGTGCCGTGGACGGCGTTAGTCTTGATATCGTGCGTGGTGAGACCCTTGGGCTGGTCGGTGAGAGCGGGTGCGGCAAGTCCACGCTTGGCCGCATGGTCGCCGGCATCCTGACACCGAGTTCCGGGCATGTTGCGGTCGACGGCGCGCCTGTCATGGCAGACGGGCAGAAGATCGACACAAGGGTGCAGATGATTTTCCAGGACCCGTTCGCCTCCCTCGACCCGCGCATGCGGGTCGGTGACATCATTGCAGAAGGACCACTGGCGCACGGGCTGACCGGCAACAGCGAACAGGCCGGCTATGTGGCGGGTTACCTGGAGCGCGCCGGACTTGATCCAGGCCTGGCACGGCGGTTTCCGCACCAGTTCTCCGGCGGTCAGCGCCAGAGGATCGCTATCGCCCGGGCACTGGCCATGCAGCCGGAAGTGCTGGTTTGCGACGAGCCGGTGGCGTCGCTTGATGTCTCCATTCAGGCTCAGATCATCAATCTGTTTCTCGCCCTGCAGCGTGACCTCGGCCTGACGCTGATTTTCATCAGCCACGACCTGTCCGTGGTCCGCCACCTGTCTGACCGGGTGGCGGTCATGTATCTCGGCCGGATTGTCGAGGAAGGGCCTGCCGAACAGGTCTATTCCACGCCTGCACACCCCTATACGAAAGGGTTGCTCGCCAGTGTTCCGCGTCTCGTGCTTGATGCGACGGAGTTGGTGAAGCTGGATGCCATCGAAGGCGAGATACCATCGCCCCTGTCACCGCCGCAGGGTTGCAATTTCAATCCCCGCTGTCCCTTGTCGCAAGAACGCTGCGTGCGCGATGACCCAGAACTGCGGCCTGTGCGACCCGGTCATCTGGCCGCCTGCCACTTTGCGGAATGACCTTCAGGTTCCTGGTTGCTTTCGCCCCAGCAACATTTCCCGCTTGCCGGCAAAGCCTTCGCGTCTGGTCACGGCAAATCCAGCTGCCTGCAGGTTCCTGCGCACCTGAGCGGCGGCTGTGTAGGTTGCAAAACTGCCACTCAGGCTTGTGTGCTCATAGACCTGCTGCATCAGTTCCGGGCCCCACATCTCCGGGTTCTTCGCGGGCGAGAAGCCGTCCAGGTACCATGCGTCAGCCATTCCGCCCCATTGAGCAACCGAGCCTGACGCCTTGCCGGGAATAACCTGCAGCACGGTCTGTTCGTCCATATGCCAGGGTGCCGGTTGCGTTGACGGTTCTTGCCATCGCGACACCAGAGCCTCGGAGAGCGGTTTCAGGCTTTGCCACGGTGCCAGCGCGCGGGCCATGTCGTCTGCACTGATCGGATAAGCTTCGAACGAGGTGAACACAAGCTGCTGTGACGGAGACCGCGCGGTGATCCAGTGGCGCCAGGTTTCCAGGAAGTTAAGCCCGGTGCCGAAGCCAAGCTCGCCGATCGAAAAACGTTCGGCATCAGGCCAGCGCTCCGGCAGGCCGTTGCCGTCGATGAACACGTAGGCGGTTTCAGCCTGGCCATTTTCCTTTGTATAGAATGTGTCATCGAAAACCGATGACCTGGGTACATCGTCGGTTTCCCAGCTTACATGGTGCTTGGCTCCTGGCATTTTTGCGTCGTGGAAACGGGACATTTCTTGCACCAGGTTTTCAGGTTCAAAAAGAAGATTTGCCATATAGTCCGGCAATGGCAACACATACAACCAGCATACCTGCAACACCGGACGTTGTGATCATTGGCGCAGGCGTGGTCGGCTTGTGGTGCGCGCTGAAGGCGAAGCAGCAGGGTTTGAGTGCCGTTGTTGTCGACAAGGGTCGGATCGGGCAGGGTGCCAGCGGTGGTGTCCTGGGTGCGCTGATGCCGCATCGGCCTGTCAGCTGGGAGGATGTCCAGACCTTTCAGCTTGAGGCGTTACTGTCGCTTGAAACGGAAATCGCAGACCTTGAAGCGGTAACCGGGATATCGTGCGGATACAGCAGATGCGGCCGGATCATGCCCGTCGATTCAGACGCGTTCCTGGCGGAACACGAACAATGGCAGGCAGGGTCAACCAGGTTCTGGCCGGCAGTGTCGCGCACCGGAAAACCGATTTCATGGGAGATCATGCGCGGCGCGCCAGACCCGGCGTGGCCGACGCTGAAACCGGCCTTTGTGGCTTACAGCTTTGATACGCTGAGTGCGCGGATCAATCCACGCCGGTTGCTGTCGGCGCTTGCAAGCAGCGTTCAGCCTGAAGTTGTTGTTGTCGAGAATTGCCTGGCAGTCACGATCTCCAACGACGGCGAGGTCTTGCTGGCAGACGGTACACGCCTGTCGCCCGGCCGGGTCATTGTGGCGGCGGGACATGAAAGCTTCGACCTGTTGCAACCGGTTCTGCATTGCAGCCTTGGTTGGGGCGTCAAGGGACAGGCGGTATTGTTGCGGCCCAAGGATCGGTCGTTTGCCAACATGCCGATCATCTACAGCAGCGGTATCTATGTGATCGCGCATGACGATGGCCTGGTGGCGGTCGGCTCGACGTCGCAGCGGGCTTTCACAGACGGCGATGTTGACGAAGCCGTGTCGCAAAAACTGGTCCAGCGTGCGGTTGAGCTCTGTCCGGGCCTGGATGGTGCCGCCATTGTGGAGCAATGGGCGGGTATCCGCCCGCGCGCTGCCGGGCGCGATCCGCTTATCGGGCCGTTGCCCGATGCATCGCGTGTCATCTTGGCGTCCGGCGGCTTCAAGATAACCCTGGGTATTGCGCACCGAATGGCAGATGCCGCGCTGGCTTTTGCAATGGATGCGCCATGCGAGTTGCCTGATAGTTTTACCGTGCAGCAGCATATTGCAAATTGCAGGAGTTCAGACCGATATTGATATATGACCTTACACCTGCGACAGTTTGATTTTGGCAACTTTGAAGGGTGAAATCGGGAGGGAGATGACAAAATCCATATACATCATCAACCCGGGTGAAAATTCGCCTTCACACTATGGCAGCGAAGTCCTGCGGGCATGGGAGGCCGGGCCAAGACCGATATTGGCAGATCTCAACATCGTTACAGTCGCGGCCTTTGTCCCGGAAGACTGGTCAATCCGGTTGTGCGACGAGCGTGTGGAGAACGTCGATTACGGACACCCATGTGATTATGTCGCCCTGACCGGGAAAATTTCGCAACGAGAACGAATGTTTGCGATTTCCGAGGAATTCAGAAAGCGCGGCACGACAGTCGTGATCGGCGGGGCCCACGCGAGCCTTGACCCTGATGACGTACGCCCTCACGCGGATGTACTGGTCAGAGGAGAGATCGAGGAAGAGGCGCTGAAGATTTTTGATGCGCTGGAGAAAGGCACATTTCAAACCGAGTATGTTTGCGGCAAACCTGATATTGCCAACTCGCCGGTACCCAAATGGGAGCTCTATCCGGAAGGGATGGGACTGGTTGCGCAAGTGCAGACTTCCCGAGGATGCCCGTTTGACTGTGAGTTTTGCGATGTCATCCAGTATCTGGGCCGCAAGCAGCGCTGGAAGCTGCCGGATCAGGTGCTGCGAGAGCTGGAACTCCTGCATGGTATCGGGTATCGGGAAGTATTTCTGGCCGATGACAATTTCACCGTCATGCGAAAACGGGCCACAGAGCTGCTTACCGCCATCCGCCGGTGGAATGAAGACAAGGCAGCAGAGCGGGTCGCCTTTACCACGCAACTGTCGATCGACATAGCCAGAACACCGGACCTGCTGAACCTGGCCAGCGAAGCCGGGCTTGAACGATGCTTTATCGGCATTGAAACACCAAACGAAATGTCGCTGCAGGAAACCGGCAAACGGCAGAACATGCGGATTGACCTGGTCGCTGAAGTGGAGAAGATCGCCAAGGCAGGGATCATGCCCATGGGTGGCATGATCGTCGGCTTCGATAATGACGGGCCCGATATCTTTGGGATACAAGCCCGCTTTGTCGACCGTTTGCCGATGCCAAATGTCAGTATTGCCATGTTGGTGGCGCCGCATGCAACACCTCTGCATGCACGCCTGAAAGAGGAAGACCGACTGGTGGAAAATGTAAAAATCGGCGGCGCGCATTTTCTGCGCACGAATATCGTGCCCAAACAAATGACGCGCGAGCAACTTCGAAACGGCTATGTCTGGCTCATGCATCAGGTCTATGATCCGATCAACTGGCTGAACCGGCTTAGACGCTATGTGGAACTCACTCCTCCGGCAGCAGCCAACAGCAGCAGTCGAAAGTTCATGTTCAGCGAAATACTGCTGGCCAAGCGGTTGGCCAGCAAGGGCAGCAAGGAGCGGGCGGCCATCAGCGGACTGCAGGAACTCGCCAAAGTCCGTCCTGACCTTGTTTCCAACCTGGGATATGCTTTGACATTCTACTGCCAGGCCCGATACATGCTGGAAACCGCAGGGGTATGGAATCCTGCGGGGGTGGATCAGAATGCACCGTATGCAGCAGCATGACAGAATGAATCCGGCAAAACCGCTCAAATTGCAAAAACCAAAGACAAAATTCTCCGCCATGAGGAGGCCTGCGATGCAACTGCGCGAAGGCGGTTTCCTGGTCAGGACGATGCTGCCGGGCGACGCCTGTTCTGACTATCTGGCGTGGATTGCCGACGCTGAATTGATGAATCCGCTGAACATGCCGGCGCGCAGGATGACGATTTCCCAGTTGCAGGACCACATCAACCAGTTTGACAACAAGGCAAGGCATCTGCTGGGGCTGTTCGATGAAGCGGAAGGCAAGTTGATCGGCATCATTATTGTGGACATCAACGCGGAACACAGAAGTGCGCGGTTCAGCCTTTTTGTGGGTAATCGTCAGTACTGGGGCGACAGGCGAATGCATCCGCTTGGCAAGGCATTTCAGGCCTACCTGTTCGAGCAGAAGGGAATTGAGAAACTGCGCTGCCAGATCGCGATGGACAATCACCGGATGATCGGGTCTGCCAAGTTCATGGGGTTGAAGATGGAAGGGGTGCTGCGCGGAGAAATCAGATCGTTTCGTGACGGATCCAGAATAGACCAGATCGTGTTTGGCCTGCTCAAGAGTGAATGGAAAGCGAAGTGAATAAAGTCAGCGACGTAACCGACAAGGACGGATTGATTCTGGCCAGAAAACTGCTGGCGGCGGCTCTTGAACTGGACGAAGACAAGATCGAGCCGCAATCGCAAATTGTGGAATTGCCGGGGTTTGACAGTCTCGCCTATGAACGGCTCGTTGCCAGTGTAGAGGATCACCTTGATCGGGATCTGGACCCGCTGATGATGGTGTCAATCGATACGGTGTCAGATTTGGCAATCGCCCTGGCGCAGCACAAGACTTGAGCCAGGGCATATCTGCTGCAAGTGTTCGAATACGGCGCCGTGATCAGCGACTGTCTCAGAAATGGAAATTGACACCGGCCCTGATGATATGGAACTCAGGTTGAAAGTCTGCCTGGGTTAATGTGTCAAATTCAAACGGCCCTTCCACTTCCCCGAAATTGGCGTACAGGTACTCGACCTTGGCACTCCACTGCGCAGTAAACATGTGTTCCACGCCTCCACCGAGAACAAAGCCTGTCATGTCGAAGCTGCCGTCTTCTCCCAGATCAAGTTCGGAAAAGGCCAGGCCGCCAGTGGCATAAATCAGTGTATTCTCGTTCAGTATAAGCCCGGCTCTTCCCCTTACGGTGGCAAACCAGTCATAGTCGGCAGAATATGTATCTTTCAGATCAAGTTCGACGGCGCTTACATCCACGAAACTGCCATCGGCCTCAATGCCGATCAGGAACTCGCCGGCCTGGATATTGTAACCGATCTGAGCGCCGAATATGCCACCGCCGCTTGAACCGGAGTCAAATTCCCTGTTGTCAAAATCGAACAGCTCGAATTCGTCGCCAGAAGTCTTGGCATTGATATATCCGGCATGTCCGCCGACGTAGAAACCGTTCCAGTCGCCCAGCGGCGACATGTAAGCATCGTCGGCGACTGCCGACACGCTTCCCATTGCCAATAGTGAAAGACCCAACGCTGCTGTTTTCAGTTGCCCCGACATTCTGATCGCCCTGTTTATTGCTTTTGGTGAGGTATATGACCTAAGGAGACATTAGTCCCCATGCGTTCGTTCTCCAATCGATAAATTTTTGGGGTATTGCTGCGAAAGGCCCGAAAACACCGTTTGTGTCACGAAGTTCGCCAAAAAGTGTTGTAAATCTGCAACACTTTTCAAAAATCGTAACTGGCGTTTGAGTTACGGCGAGCTGCGGGGCTTTCTCAAAAGCTGTAATCCAGCAACTCAATCTCACGTTTGTAGGTTTTCGCGACTATGTCCCGTGTGTTGTCATCATACATCTCCCGGTACGGACGGGGGTTTCCTCGAGTTCTGCTGTTGGCTCTCGGCAGTTTCAATCTGGCTTCAACACCCAGAACATCCATGACTTTTGCAAGATCTGTCTCCAGGCTTTCATATCGCCCCAGAAAATCCACTGAAACCTCTCCGTTGCAGGAGTAAATTTCGAAATTTTCAACGGTATGACCGGGTAACCGCCTCATGTGCTCGGCGAAGTTTCCCGTAAAGCGGCCTTGCGCAAACTGATGGCTGTACCACGACACCTCGCGATCCCAGGGGTTTCTGTCAAAGGCAAACTTGAAATAGCTGTTCCAGACTCTTTTTCCCAACCTCTTCTTCACCCGCCAGGCGGGCACATGGTCGTAGTAGTCCAGCTGCATCTTGCCGTTTCGAAGATACCTGCTGAACAGGTTGGGCCATTCGGTTGACCACAGTGGAGGCCGGTATTGATAGTTCCGCGGCCTGAGGCCCAGCCTGAGTTCCTCGTCCAGGTCCCCAACCGGTGTTGCTATATCGTCTGGCCCGCAAATTTCATTCAGGGCACATTCGGTACTTGTGCTGGCCGTCTTGCGCGTCTTCAGAAAGATAAACTTATGCTTGTGAGATATGATCATCGTTGTTCCGCGTGCATCTGTGCATGGGGTGCAAGTTATCGGTTAAGTGTGGCTTGAGATCGTCTGAGCGTGCGCAATTCAGCGCAGTGTCGTAGTAATGGTGTTTTTGCCTGTCGGCAAATGCAGCAGTATCGGCAAAACCGCTCGACGGACAGTCATCAATCGATCTCCTGGACCAGAACAGCTTCTATCTGATGCATCTGTGACTGTGTCAGTTCTGCATGCTCGTGTTCCTGAAAGATATATTGATGCCTGATGTTCATTTCCCGGGCGAGGCGGCTGAAAAACTCCTGGCCCGATTTTTCAGGTACCTTGTCCGGTGGTACGATTTCTATCACCAATGAACCGGGACGCATCCAGATGATGTTGGTCAACGCTGCCCCGTGCTGGGCAATCACGACCTTTGCGTCACGGAAAACGGCGATCTGCATTGCCAGGTCCTGGTCTTCCAGATTGAATATTTCGGTCTTGTGATGCGTCTTCAGGCGTTCATGCAGGCTATCAATATTGGGGATGCTGCGTCTCTGACCACCTGACGTGCGTCCAACTTCGGCGTAGTATCCGTGCGGTTGTCCCCGTTCGATCAGCACAACATCGGGCTTGTCTTTCGGCATCTTCAGTGCTTTGATTTTGCCGGCCAAGCGCTTCTCCACGAAATCCCGAAACACGGAAATACGATCGCGTTGGTAGAGCAGGGGATCATCAAATGAATCCAGCACCAGCAAGCGATCGAGCTTGTAAGTCCTGAGCGCCAGGCTCAGGGCCCATTTCACAATCGTCCTGGTTGCAAACGGCCTGAATGCGGAGTTTCCGAAAAACTTGCTTATCCGGTTTCTCAGGTTCGGATAACCGGTCTTGGTTATATCCGGCTCCTGAATGATATTCACGTCATCAGCGAGCACTTCGTGCGTGATGCGATCCAGTAACCCGACCGATACCACGCTCACTCTTCCGGCATGCCGGTGCGGTGAGATGACAATCGGCATCAGATAGCCCAGCATATAGTGGTAAAAGTGGCCCGCCCTTCCGTCATTCATCGGGAACAGCAATACCGACCTGTCGATTTGGGATTTTTCGTGCATGCCCTGCTTGTAGTGCGATGTTGCTGATCAAAATTTGTTTGAAGTGAGGATAAGCCGGTTTGTCAAATCAGTTTCACTGAACCTGAGCCGAACTTACTTCATCTGCTTCATTTGCGACCGGAAAAATATGGGTTCCCACCAGTTGGCGAATTCAGATTTGTACGCTGAGGCATTCCGGTGCCGAACGGTATACCTACCTCACTCACGGCGGGGGCAACCGGTGCCGCACAAACAGCCCGACGACAAGCGCCATCTGTGCCCGGATTGCCGGGATCAGCGTCTTTGCCCCCAGCATCCCCGGCCTGCCAGCGAGCATGAAATCTTGCGGGTCAGTACACGGATTTAAAGGCGCCGCTTCCCATAAGAATTGGTTAACAGTTTGCCTGTATTCATGGTTAACACTTTGGAAACTGGATGGCTGACCAGCTGGGAGCGACAAAGTGGAAATTGCGCGGGGGCCATGACGATTGTGGCACTCAAGAAATCTTGCCGCCGCTGGCGGAACCGGTTGGGGACGATATACGATGAATAAACTACTTCTTGCCGGCGCGTGCGCCGCGTCGATCATGCTCGGTGTGTCGAGCGTTCAGGCCGCTGATCTGTATGAGCCGGTGGCGCAGACCCCAGGCTGGTATGTAAGCCTGTTCGGGGGGGCATCATTTCTTGATGACGTTGAAATCACTTACTCGAACTCCGGCACCGCCGGCCTGTCCGAGACCGAAACGGATGCAGGCTTCATAGTCGGCGGCGCGATCGGTATGCATATCAATCCGAACATGCGCGCTGAAGTTGAAGTTTCATACTTCGAAAACAGCGTGAGCCAGCTGGAGTATCCGTACACTCCAGCCAGTTTTTCAGCCAGTGGCCATGTCAGTTCGGTAAACCTCCTGTTGAACGTCTGGCACGACTTTGACATGGGCGGCGGGTTTATACCCTATATCGGCGGCGGCGCCGGCGTCGGATTTGTCGATGCCAGAGCGTTCCGTCCAAATCCGCCGGACGACTACAATGAGCTTACCGGCTCGGATGTGGGGTTTGCGTTTCAGGTCGGTGCCGGGTTGAAATATGCGCTGACCGACATGATTGCGGCCGATGTGGGTTACCGGTTCCGAGGCATCCTGGATGTCAACCTGCCTTCAGACGATCCGGATCAGCTCAACGCCAGCACCGACATCTACGGTCACTTTGTGCAAGCGGGCGTGACCATAAACATGAACGGCATGTAGACGGTTTTCCGCACTGATCTGAAAGGCTGGAGCCGCGTGCTTCAGCCTTTTACTTTTGCAGTCGAATCAGTAGAATCCTGCGGATGCAGCCACGCCGCAAAATGCCCTCCGCAAAACTCCAGCCAAACAACCACCAGCGCCATGCAGAGTTGTTGCAGCGCGGCATGGCGCTGCAGGGTCGCGGCAAGGGCAAGGAAGCAGAGTACTGCTATCAGCTTGTCTTGCGCGATGACCCGAAACATCCCGATGCACTCAACCTGCTTGCCACACTGGCGGTTGAGGCGGGGAAGTTCACCGCGGCCATCGAGCTCTTCCAGAAGGTCGTCAAGGTTGCACCGAAAAACCTGATTTACCGGAACAATCTGGCCAATTGCTACATCCGCAGCAGCCGGCCGGATGAGGCGCTGCCGCAGCTCAGAAGAGTGCTTGCCGGCAATCCGAAAATGTCAGAAGCGCTGTACAATCTGGCGCGCGCCTACCGGGCCATGGGCAAGGGCGAGGAAGCCGTGCAGACCTATCAGCGGATGCTGGCGTTTGAACCGGGGTCCCTGCCGGCCAGAATTGGACTGGGTGAGGTTCTGACTGACCTTGGCCGCATGGATGAAGCGACCGGTGTCTTCAGGGCTGTTATCGCCGATGCACCGGAATCAGTCGAGGCTTTCACCGGACTGGTCGCAGCTCATAAATTCACCGCTGACGACCGGGATATTGATGCGGTACTGGCGCTGCTGGATCGGGGGTTTGGTGACCTTTCCCAGCAAACCGCGCTGCATCATGCGGCGGGGAAGATATACAACGACCTCAAGCAATATGACGAGGCCTTTGTTCATTTCGCCAAAGCCAAGGAGATTGCCGGCAGACAGTTCAGCATCGCCGATTACCGGCGCTTTATCGACAAGACCTGCCAACTGTTCACCGTGCCGTTCTTTCTTGAAAGGACCCACCACGGCAACAGGTCGGAGCGGCCGGTTTTCATCGTGGGAATGCCACGCTCCGGCACGACCCTTACAGAGCAGATTCTGGCGAGCCATTCGAAAATCAAGGGTGCCGGTGAGTTGGTCGACCTGCAACGGATTGAACGCCGCATTACCGAAACAAAACGCGAAACCGATGCCTATTTCAGTACCATCGCCGGGCTCTCCGCCGATCAGTCGCGAGGCCATGCAGACGTCTACCTGAATACGCTCAAGCGCCATTCACGCGTTGCCGAGCGCGTGGTGGACAAGATGCCGCATAATTTTGAGCTGCTGGGATTGATCGCACTGTTGTTTCCCAACGCCCGTATCGTGCATTGCAGGCGCAATCCGATTGATACCTGCATATCGTGTTTCACGCACAATTTCACCGACGCACACGGCTACAATGCCGACTTCTCCAACCTGGGGCTGTATTATCGCGAGTATGCCAGGCTGATGGCGCACTGGGCGAAGGTACTGCCGTCGCAGATATTTGATCTGCAGTATGAGCAGATGGTGGCCGATCAGGAGGCCACGACGCGCCGGCTGATCGACTTTCTCGGGCTGGACTGGGAGGATGCGTGCACCAGTTTCCATCTTACCGAACGCGCCGTCAGTACGCCGAGCCGGTGGCAGGTGCGCCAGCCCATCTACAACTCGTCCGTCCAGCGCTGGCGCCGGTTCGAACCGCATCTCGGGCCCCTGAAAAAGTCACTCGGAGACTTGTTTGTCACCGAGTGACGCCTGGCCGTGAATGCGTTGACTGATCCGAAACGGTCATGAAGCGCCGCCAGGCGTACGTCAGCCGGGTTTGAATCAAAGCACCAATGCCGGGACATCCTGCCAGGCCGGTGATTTGCAGATGTATTCTAGGAGATTCGGGAGCCAATTGAAAAACTGGTGCCGCTTAGGTGATTCGAACACCTGACCCCATCATTACGAATTACGCGTACCCGGTTTGTAGGGATTTGTACCGAGTTGGCAGGCTTTGTATCGTACACCGTACTCATTCTGTACTAAGTCCCAGCGGGCTTTTGGCAGATATGCACATTGTTGAAGATGAATCTGTGCCCTATCTACCAAGCGTTAGACGGCGTCCGTCTTCAACTTTTTCGAATCCATGGGGGTCCGGAAAACCAGTGCCTCTTGCTCCGGCTGCTTGATTGATCACGGTTGTTTAAGTCTAGCATATGTGATCCTTTCGAATAAGACTGGTTGCCGCGAAGATCGTGGCTGTGGCGGTCAAAAAAAATCGCTGTAATAATAGTTGCTGACCCGTGAGGGTTGCTCTTGCGTGTTATTAGGGGTTCTGCGTTTGGCCGTCGCCGGGAATTTCGGACGGTACTAGGTTTGGATTTAGCAGAGCCTGCTCGCAGTCTTCGGACATAGATTCTTGATAGTGCTCCCCAAGGCGCCACCCGAGCAGGAGCAGCGCACGCGCTGCGGTTCCGGGTTTCGACGACGCTTGGGCGAATACATTGCCGTCCAGCCGCGTCTCGTTGCTGGCCGTGAGGATCGCGTGACGCATCGCCGTTGTTGTCAAATAAGCGAAGCCGCCGCAACCAGAGGCCCATGTTGAGACGAGTTCTGCGGGTCCCACGGTCAGCCATCTGGCTCCTAATGGCGAGTCGATGCTCATTTCGGTTTCCGCGTATCTGTGGCCAAGAGTATTTACGGTGCTGGCGATGAGATGACTTCGGATTGTTAGGTCAACGCTGCCGGCATTGTTTTTCAGGCTGCCAGGCACGGTCCGCCCGGAGGCCGCAGTTGCATCGCGCGCTCCGGTGGCGCTGAGCGTCAAGAGCCCACCGGGTACTTCGACACCTTGCGCGGTAGCACTAACTCGGGTTGCTGAGGTGCCCTGCCAATGGGCGAGTTGTCGAAAGCCGCTCCAGCATGCTGCACCTTGAGAGCAACGCGTCCCCTCGAGTAGCCTAAAATTATAACGCTCCCAAGTCCCAGTCATGACCCAGACCTGATCGCAGTTCCGAAACCCTGAGAAGTTCGTCAACGCGGTTGCGGGAGTCACTGACAGGGGATGATCCCAATCAAGAAGTGTCCCACCATTCGAGCCTACCAGTCCGCTGATGAAATTCTGATCGACCTGAACACTGCCAAAGCTTTTGCCCGACAAGCATTGCAGGCCCGCCCCTTGTGCCTGAGCATTTACTACCGATGCGTGAAGGCCAAGCACGGAAAGTGCAAGTATTTTGAGGTCGTGTTTGTTAATCATGCTTTCTCATTCGGACATCAATCGGTGCACCTGCGCTACGGTAAAGTCGCGTAGATGCAAGGAAAGAGCGAATACGTCTCTCTGCTTCTGCGGCCAGACATTACCCTGGCTACCCATGCGTGAGCTTATAAAATCCGTAAATTCTCAGTTGGGTATGTGGGTTTTCTCACAGCGGTCAGATTCTTTATCTGGAAGCTTGTGCAAAATGAAATTTCCTTCAGATACAACGCCAACGAGATTCGAAGAACAAATATACAATATTTAGAGATTACAATTTTGATACATCAACATAAATTCACCATACATGAAAACCATTGGAGCAGAATCGCCGCCCGAATTTGGTGCCGTCTAAAAAAGTAATAAGATTTCCCGGATGTCCGCGTAGTAGTAGTGGTCACTCCATCCGGAAAAGATGATTCGAACAAAGACATGGCCACCAATGACAACTAAGGGCTGGATGTAGTTGCTTGGACGAGCATGAACTTGTGCGATGTTTGGCCTGAAAAAGCACCGCTACGGTGGTGGATTTCCGGTGCCCCGGGGGGTGAATGGGGCCCCTCTGGAGAGGAATGGTGCCGCTTAGGTGATTCGAACACCTGACCCCATCATTACGAATGATGTGCTCTACCAACTGAGCTAAAGCGGCATGTCAGTTTTCTGATCTTGCGCGACAAATAGCGCGAAGAGGCTAATCTTTCAACATCAAAGCCAAGTCTTTTCCGGCTTCTTGCCCGCCTGGTCCATCGGGCCCGGATCATCGGGCTGGCGCGCGAACACGGATGCTTCTTCGCGTGCCTCGACATCCTTATCGGTCTTTTCGGCTTTCTTGTCAGTCTTGTCGGTCTTGTCCGGCTCAACCGGGCTTGCCGGCGGGTCTTCCTTGTCCTGGGTCTCGGTGTCAGGCGCCGGTGATTCAACTTCCGCTTTTCCAGCGGACCTTTCCGTTGTTTCTTCGATAGTTTTTTCTTCAGGCTCCGGCGAAGTTTTCACTTCAGCGTCCTTGACGGGCTCTTCTTCAGAAACCTCGACAACGTCGTCCGCCCCGGCCGGGATATCCTCGACAGGTTCGTCGGCTTTTTGAACAACCACGTCTTCTTCCGGCTCGGGATCATCCGCCACGTCCGGCGCCTCAGGCGTGGTGATGGCGATGGCGTCGTCGCCCGGCACGGTATCGTCGTGTTCCTCCTCCGCGGCTTCGGGTTCTTCATATGCGATGCCCTCGACCGGCACCTTCCATTTGAAACCGCCAAGTTCACCCGATACCGGCGATACCGGCAACCAGGTTCTGGAAATAAACCCGTCGGCGGTCCAGGCCGGATCGCGCGGTGCCCTGACCGCGCGGGCCAGCCATTCGCGGGCGCGTCCCTTGTCGCCAAACTCGCCTTCCTCGATCTCCGCCATCAGACCGCAGATGCGGGCCTGCGGGCGGTCATGGGCGTAAGCGCTCAGCGCTTCGCGTGCGGCCTTCCACTCCAGCGCGTCAATAGCTGCGGTCGCCAGCGCGACAGCGCCTTCGATGCCGCCTGACTTGGCCACCAGGGATTTTATGCGCTTCAGCCTGTCCAGGGCGGAATCCCCGCTGCGGATATGAGCATAGGCGTCGGCCAGGTCCGGGTGCGGGGTCAGGTTCCAGGTCTTTTCGATTATCCGGGCAGCCTTGCGCAGGCTGCCTGACGCGGTCGCATGACGCGCTGCGATCACTGCGGCAGGGACAAGTGACGGGTCGAGCTTGTGCGCCCGCAAGGCGAGATCATACCCGTCTTCTGCATTGTTGTTTTCGGCTTCGGCTGCCTGCGCGGTCAGCACGACGGCATGTTTCAGGTTAGCTGTTGTCCTGTCGATCAGTGATGCAGATTTCTGCACGTCGATGGTGCGCGAGATAGCTGCCCAGTCTTCACTGGTCGACTGATAGGACAGCACTGCCTTGCCGGCCCAGGACACTTTGGGATTGATGCGTACGGCCTCTTCGGCAAGCGCACGGGCACGCGCCATGTCCGACTGGCGAACCGCATCGGTGTGCAGTCCACGCAATCCAAGCAGCCGGGTTTCGGGTTGCTCGGCCATTTCCTCAAACAATTGCCGTACCCGCACATTGTCACCGCGCATCTGGGCTGCCTGGGCGTCCAGCAATTTCACCATCGGGTCATCGCCAATGATCGCAGCGGCTGTCCGGGCATGGGCCTGGGCGGCTTCACTGTCACCGGATGCAACGGCGATCAGCCCGCTGGACAGGGCCTGCTTGCCCTTGCGCTGCCGGCGCGATTTGAACCAGCCGCCGAATGCGCCCGGCCTGTCGAGCAGCCACATCAGCAGCGACCAGGTGATCCAGACAATCAGTGTCAGGCCCGCAATCAGGATGAACGCAGCCATCAGGGAGGTTTCTATTTCATAACCCAGCCAGCGCAGTTTCAGATCGCCCGGCTGGTCGGCCAGCCAGGCAAAAATGGTCGCCACAATGATCAGAAGGACAAAGCGCACCAGCAAAGAAATCATGTGTTTAAGCCTCGCCGCGGATTATTGAGCCGGGGCCGGCAGGCGGCCCAGGATGATTTGTGGAAGTTTCTGCAGTTCCTGGTCGGCACTCTGGCGCTTGCGGGCATCAACAATCCAGGCCGCAACCGGTTCCGGTGCAGATGTGCCGCCGGCGTCGAGTGCAGTGATGGCGGCACCCGGGCCGCCGGCGTCCAATGCCGTAACAGCAGATGCCAGATGCTCTGCCCAATTCCCGGTGCCGTCTATCTTGCGGACTTTCACAACCGACGACAGCTTGCCGGTAATGGTGTTCCACCATCCCGACGTGCCCTCTGCCGCGGAACTTTCGGATGTCGCGGCCGCATCGAGGCCTGCCTTGAGCCCGGCAAGGTCCTGCTTCAACTGGTCGACAGTCTTGATGCCGGAAGCCGCGTTTGCGGAAAGTGACGGCAGGCTGAGTGTCAGACCGGCGGTTTCTTCCAGCGCGCTCAACTCCGCCTGGTAGGGTTTGCCCTGGTTGACCATGTCCGACAGTGCTGCCAGCTGGGTGGCGATCCCGGTCGTGTCAATCCCTGGCGACTGCCGGGGAGCAGGTTTCGGGGCTGCAATCGCCGCCTTGAGCTGGTCCTCCAGCTTTTCCATTCGCGCCGTTGCCGCGGCGAGCTGGTCGCGCAGCGCGGCGACCTCGCCGGCAACCCTGTCGTCGGCTGGCTGTGCCTGTGCCGTTTCCAGCTTCCCGATCCGCTGCGCCAGTTCATCTAATTTCAGGTTAACGTCCGCCTGTCCGGCGCCGCCGCCGCTGCTTGCGGCTGTCTGCAGCGCTGTCTTGAGGTTGTCGACGGATTTGCGGACGTCAGCCATGCCGGTTTCGATTTCTCCGGTCTTTGCCGACAGTGCCTCAACCCCGGACCTGGCGGAACTGGCCGCCTCCGAGGCAGCCTTGATGGTTGCCAGCGTGTCTGCATCAGGTGCAGCAGTCTGGTTTCCGGCGTCGGCCAATTGCTGCTCAAGGCCACTGATCCTGTCGGTGAGCGATTTGGTCTGGTCAAGTGCGCTTGCGGCGGTTTCCGAGGCTGACTTTGCTGTACCAATCGCTTCCAGTGCCTGGCCTTCAATAGCGCCGACGTCGATCGCAGGTGCGGTGCCGCCAAACAGTCCCGCACCGTGTTCACGGTAAAGATAGCCGCCGACAGCGATGCCTGCGAGCAACGTCGCAACCAGGGCACCGGTGATGAGTTTTCCCTTGCCGGACGGTTTTCTGGCAGGCGCAGACGCGCCTGTTGCCTGCGCATCGGCAGGTTTTCCTTTTGACGTCTCACGCGTGGAAGCGGTGCCGGTGCCTTTGTCCTTATCGGCCGGTTTGGATTTCTCCGTTGTCTTGCCGGTTACCGTTGCGTCGGGAGCTGCGCCGTCTTTCGGTGTTGGCTTGATCGTATCGGTGGACTTGACTTCCGTGGCCTTGGCATCAATCACGGTAGGACGCGTGGATTTCTTGGCTTTGCGCGACGGAGTTTTTCGAGTTGCCATGGTTGCGCCTTTCCCCGGCGTAGCATTGTTGGTCGATTGGTTTGCTGCGGTATCGTCGATGATTTCCAGCATACTATCATCATTGGGTTTACCGGATACTACAACTGAAACATCGGGGCCGAGAGCGGAGCGGATCTTTTCAGCCACTGCCGGAGAAAGGCAAAAATGGGTGAGTTTTGCTGCTTCGGCCTGTAATTCCGACTGCTTGATGAGTTGCCCCCAGATATCCGCGGTGCGTGCCGAATACAGCACAACCGCCTCGGCTTTTCCCGAGCGGATGATCTTATTGGCGTTTGCCGGAAGTTGTCTGGCGGCGACGGCCTCATAAAGCTCAACCCGCTCGACGCTGAAGCCGTCCGCGCGCAGGTCTGCTGCAAGATCGCCGGACCGAATTTTTCCCGTCAGGTAGAGTATCGGCCCATCCGCCGGTTTCAGATCCTGTTTCACAAGGCCCTGCAACGCGATCAGATCGCCGTCGGACTGCCGAATGTCGGTGAAACCCAGTTCACCTGCCAACCTGGCCGATGCCGGGCCCACTGCAAACACAGGGGTAACCTTCAGTTTCTCCGGGATGCCGATGCCGGCCAGCGCAGTCAGGGCATTGGCGCTGGTCACTGCGATCGCCTGCCAGGACTTGTCGGGTGCGGCGGCGTCATCGTCAGTCTGGATGGTCAACAGCGGTACAACAGATGCTGTGTGGCCGTTTGCGGTCAGCCGGGCCTTCAGTTTTTCACCGTCCGATTGCGGTCTGGTAACGATCAGATGCATTACGACACCAGGTCTGCACCGGCCAGCGCCCTGATTTCCTTGGCAGCATCAAGCCCCATCCTGCCTGCTTCGCCGGCCTGACCGGAGCGGCTGGCACGAAACACTTTCTGCCCGTCCAGCGTCAGTGCCATGGCGTTGAATGAAACCACATTGCCCGCCAGCGTGGCGTGACCGGCCAGCGGAGTGCGGCAGGAGCCGTCCAGCTCCGTCAAGAAGGCGCGTTCTGCTTCTATACAGATGCTGGTGTGCCGGTGGTTGAGCGGTTCCAGCAAGGCGCGCGAGCGCTCATTGCCGGACGCGATCTCTATGCCGATAGCACCTTGCGCGACGGCCGGCAGCATGATTTCAGGCGCAATGGCACTGGTTATGAGGTGCGTCATGCCGAGCCGGTTGAGCCCGGCGCAGGCCAGGAAAGTCGCGGCCGCCACGCCGTCCTCCAGCTTGCGCAGCCGTGTCTGGACATTTCCCCGGAACTGCACGATCTGAAGATCGGGGCGAATGTTCAGCAATTGCGCCGCCCGGCGTACAGATGAAGATCCGACGACTGCGCCTTCGGGCAGATCAGCAATGGACTTGGCGACAGGCGACATGAAGGCATCACGCGGATCTTCCCGCTCCAGCAGGCAGCAGATCTCCAGGCCGTCCGGCAATTCGGCCGGCATGTCTTTCATGGAATGAACCGCCATATCGATGCTGCCGTCGTGCAACTGCTCCTCAATTTCCTTTGTGAACAGGCCTTTGCCGCCGATTTCCGCCAGCGACCGGTTCTGAATCTGGTCTCCGGTCGTCGAGATGACAATGATATCGATCAATGCCGGATCGAGATCATGCACCTGGCATAATCTGTCACGTGTCTCGTGGGCCTGCGCCAGGGCGAGTGGCGAGCCTCTTGTACCAATTTTGATGCGACCGGTTTGCAAGCGGATTACTTTCGGTGTTACAGGCAGGTTTGATCGGGCAATATACAAAACCCGGGACAGTTCAGGGAAGGTCTGTAGCTTGGCTGGCGTCAACAATCAACAAACGCACTTAATGCTTGGTATCGAAACTTCGTGTGACGAAACTGCGGCATCTGTTGTCGCCCGCAAACCGGACGGTTCGGGTGAGATCGTGTCGAGTGTGGTGTTGTCCCAGACGGCGCTGCATGCGCCTTACGGTGGTGTTGTGCCTGAAATCGCCGCCCGTTCGCATCTGGCACATCTTGACCGGCTGGTTGAACAGGCGATGAGCGAGGCAGACTGCAGCTATGACGATCTGTCCGGCATTGCCGCGACAGCAGGGCCGGGCCTGATAGGCGGCGTGCTGACCGGCCTGATGACGGCAAAGGCGCTCGCCCTTGCGACCGGCAAGCCGTTTTACGGCATCAATCACCTGGAAGGCCACGCCCTGACGCCCGGCCTGACCGAAGGCCTGCGTCCACCTTACCTGATGCTGCTGGTTTCAGGGGGGCATACCCAGCTGGTGAGTGTCGACGATGTCGGGCAGTACACTCGCCTTGGAACCACCATAGATGACGCCCTTGGAGAGGCTTTCGACAAGACGGCAAAATTGCTCGACCTGGGATATCCCGGTGGCCCGGCAGTGGAGGCCGCTGCTGCTCACGGTAATCCACGGCGGTTCAAGTTTCCTGTGCCGATGAAGGGCCGGGACGACTGCAATTTTTCATTCTCCGGCCTCAAGACGGCTGTTCGCCAGGCAGCTACGTCGATACAACCGCTTGCTGCAGCAGATGTGGCGGATATCTGCGCTGCCTTTCAAGAGGCGGCCTGTGCAGCAGTGGCTGACCGTGTGCAGCGCGCGATGGTCCGGTTTGAGGAAATGCACGGCGGTTTGCAGCATCGCGTGCTGGTCGCATCCGGAGGTGTCGCAGCCAATCTGGCATTGCGCGAGTGCCTCGACCGCTGCTGCGCCGAGGCGCGTTTCAGCCTGAGCGTGCCGCCGGTTGACCTGTGTACCGACAATGCGGCGATGATCGCCTGGGCCGGGCTTGAGAATGCCGTCAGGCGGGATCCTGACGCGTTTGCACTGTCGGCGCGGGCGCGCTGGCCGCTGGATGCGGATGCCGAGCCGCAACCGTTCGCCGGGGTCAAGGCATGACAACAAAACAGTTTTCGACAGCATGGGTGATTGGTGCCGGTGCATGGGGGACCGCGCTGGCAACCATGTGCGTACGTGCCGGCCTGCAAACCACCTTGTGGTGCCGGTCCGCCGAACTGGCAGACGCCATTACCGCTGACCGGGAGAACAAGAATTACCTGCCGGGCCATCATTTGCCGGACGAATTGCTGGTTACAGCGGACTTGTCCGGCGTGACCGGCGGTGAACTGCTGATCCTTGCAACACCTGCACAAGCGACCCGCGAGGTTGTGGCAAAGCTGCGCAGGCACATCAGCGAACCAGCCCCGTTAATCGTCACGGCAAAGGGGCTTGAGCGCGACAGCAACAAGTTTCTGACAGACGTGGTCCAGGAGGGTTCCGGCCTGCAGCCATTCGTGTTGTCAGGTCCCAGCTTTGCCGCCGACGTCGTCGCCGGACTGCCGACGGCCATCACGCTGGCGGGTGAAGATACCCGCCAGACTTCGGCCATTGCCCATGCGCTCAGCACCCGGTCATTCAGGATCTATGTGTCCGCCGACATGAAGGGCGTGCAGATCGGCGGCGCAGTGAAGAACGTGCTGGCGATAGCGGTCGGTATCTGCGCCGGCAAGGGTCTCGGCGCATCCGCACAGGCGGCGTTGCTTGCGCGGTCATTTGCCGAATTGCGAAGGCTGGCGGAAGCGCTCGGTGCGCAATCTGAAACCCTGTTCGGCCTGTCAGGGCTAGGTGACCTGGTGCTGACGAGCTCAAGCACCCAGTCGCGTAATTTTTCACTTGGTGTCGAACTGGGCAAGGGTGTTGATCTTCAGACCATTCTTGCGTCGCGCACTGCGGTGTCGGAGGGCGTGCACACGGCAGGCGTCGTGTGCGCCATTGCTGCTGCCCACAATATTGAAATGCCGGTTTGTGAAGCCGTGGCGAGGATTGTATCCGGCAGCGCAAATGTGGATGATGAAATAATTCAACTCATGTCCCGTCCGTTGCGGGCCGAACACGACTAGAGCATGATCCACCTAAATTGGAGCATTTGATGGAGCCAAATCAGCTCATTCGGATAGGCGCAAAGTGCGGCGCGATGCTGTGCATCGGGCAAGCTTTGCAACAACGCCGATGGGCTGATCTGGCCCACCAAAGGCCGGTTTTTCACGCTCGCCGGATTGCGTTACGGTCCCCTTGTGGTCAACCAGACCACGGCGGGAACCGTGCCTTACCAGCAAACGCGAAAAATCGGTCAAATGTTTCAATTTAGGTGGTTCATGCTCTAGGGTCGCGACCCTGAGAATAATGTCTGACAAATGAAATGAGGGATCATGGCTTACTGGTTGTTCAAATCCGAACCGTTCAAATTTTCATGGGAGATGCTGAAGGCGGTAGGTGATGCGGGTGAAGAATGGGACGGTATCCGCAACTATCAGGCGCGCAACAACATGCGCGCCATGCAGTTGGGTGACCTGGGCTTTTTCTACCATTCCAACGAGGGCCTGAACGTCGTCGGCATTTGCGAAGTCTGTGCATTGATACATCCTGATTCCACCACCGACGACGAGCGCTGGGAGTGTGTGGATGTCAAGGCGGTCATGGACATGCCGAACCCGGTTTCCCTGGCTGATGTGAAGGCCAATCCCAAGCTTGAGAAAATGTCCCTGGTGACATCAATGCGGCTGTCGGTTCAGCCGGTTCTTCACGATGAATGGCTGGAGGTGTGCCGCATGGGCGGGTTGACGTCGCCACCGCTCAGCAAGTGACCGGTATTGCTCACCGGCACGATTTCATTGTCGCCAATACCAGACTGATGCCGGTGCCGCTGGTGCCGGAAATCGCCCTGCATGTCGCCCATGAGGCGGTGCCTTTATGGCACAAGACTGAAGAAGAACTGGGCGAGATGGGCCTGCCGCCGCCATTCTGGGCGTTTGCCTGGGCGGGAGGTCAGGCGCTTGCCCGCTATATTCTGGACAATCCTGAAACCGTGCATGGCAAGACGGTACTGGACCTTGCGTCGGGCTCGGGCCTGGTCGGTATTGCCGCCATGAAGGCGGGAGCTGCGAGCGTGACTGCGGCTGACATTGATGGTTTCGCACTGGCAGCAATCAGCATCAACGCTGCAGCCAACAAGGCTGCTGTCACATCGTGTGGTGATGACATGCTGGACGCATCGCCGCCGGATGTTGACGCCATTCTTGTCGGCGACCTGTTTTACGAGAAGTCCGTGGCCAGCAGGCTGGCGAGCTGGCTCGAAACGGCGACTGAACAGGGGGTTGATGTCCTGATCGGCGATCCGGGCAGGTCGTATCTGCCGCGAGACAGGCTGGTTTCCTGCGCGTCTTATGATGTGCCCGTCACCCGCGATCTCGAGGATGCGGAGATCAAGAACAGCAAGGTCTGGCGATTTGCCTGATACAAGGTCCCGCCTCCGGTTCATCTAGAACGGAAGACGCATTGCCCTCAAGCAATGTACTTCGCATAATGCAGAAAATTTCGCGCACGCATATGACTTGGTAGGGAGAACAGCGCTCATGTCCGGAAAAACATACAAGGTCCAGGCCGCCTGGAAAAAGAATGCCCTCGTTGACAATGACGGCTATCTGAAAATGTACAAGCAGTCGGTCAAGGACCCTGACAAGTTCTGGGGCAGGCACGGCAAGCGCATCGACTGGTTCAAGCCGTTCAAGAAGGTCAAGAACACCAGCTATACCGGCAACGTGTCGATCAAGTGGTTCGAGGATGGCGTCACCAATGTCTGCTATAACTGCGTTGACCGGCACCTGAAGAAGCGGGGCAACCAGACGGCTATCATCTGGGAAGGCGACAATCCGTTCGACGACAAGAAGATCACCTATAACGAGCTCTACGAGCAGGTCTGCCGGCTGTCCAACGTGATGAAGGCGAACGGCGTGAAAAAGGGTGACCGCGTCACCATTTACATGCCGATGATCCCGGAAGCAGCCTACGCCATGCTGGCCTGCGCACGTATCGGGGCCATTCATTCAATTGTGTTTGCCGGGTTTTCGCCGGATGCGCTGGCCGGCAGAATTGTCGACTGCAAGTCGACGTTTGTAATTACTGCGGATGAGGGCCTGCGCGGCGGCAAGCCGGTCCCGCTGAAAGCCAACACTGACAAGGCCATCGAGATTGCCACCAAGGGCGGCGTCAAGGTCAAAAAAGTGCTGGTGGTACGCCGCACAGGCGGCCAGATCGGCTGGGTTGAAGGCCGCGATGTCTGGTATCATTCGGCCGTGGTGGCGGCCAAGCCTGTTTGCCCGCCAGAAAAAATGAAGGCGGAAGACCCGCTGTTCATTCTCTATACGTCAGGTTCTACCGGCCAGCCCAAGGGTGTCTTGCATACGACCGGGGGTTATCTCGTGTGGGCCTCGATGACCCACGAGTATGTCTTCGATTACCACAAGGATGACGTCTACTGGTGCACCGCCGATATCGGCTGGGTTACCGGACACAGCTATGTTGTCTACGGGCCGCTGGCCAATGGTGCGATTTCGCTGATGTTTGAAGGTGTGCCGACCTATCCCGACGCCGGCCGGTTCTGGGATATCTGCGACAAGCACAAGGTCAATATCTTTTATACCGCGCCAACCGCAATTCGGGCGCTCATGGGGGCAGGCGACGATTTTGTAAACCGGGCATCGCTGAAAGACCTGCGGCTGCTCGGCTCGGTAGGAGAACCGATAAACCCGGAAGCATGGGAATGGTACTATAACGCCGTCGGCAAGAAGAAATGCCCGATCGTGGATACCTGGTGGCAAACTGAAACCGGCGGCATCATGATTACGCCGCTGGCGGGCGCAACCAATCTGAAGCCGGGCTCGGCCACACGGCCGTTCTTCGGCGTGCAGCCGCAACTGGTCGACAATGAGGGCGGTGTTCTGGACGGGGTGACGGACGGCAATCTGTGCCTGACCGATTCATGGCCCGGCCAGATGCGCACCATCTATGGCGATCACAAACGCTTCATTCAAACCTATTTCTCCACCTACAAGGGCAAGTACTTCACTGGTGACGGATGCCGGCGCGACAAGGACGGTTACTACTGGATCACCGGTCGTGTGGATGACGTGATCAACGTGTCCGGACACCGTATGGGCACGGCGGAAGTCGAATCGGCACTGGTTGCCCATGACGCGGTTTCGGAAGCCGCAGTGGTTGGTTACCCGCACGATATCAAGGGGCAGGGCATCTACTGCTACGTAACCCTGATGGCGGGACAGGCACCGTCGGATGACCTGAAAAAACAGTTGGTCGGTCACGTACGTTCGGAAATCGGGCCAATCGCATCACCCGACAAGATTCAGTTTTCACCCGGATTGCCGAAGACCAGGTCCGGCAAGATCATGCGGCGAATTCTGCGCAAGATTGCCGAGGATGATTTCTCAAGCCTGGGCGACACGTCCACGCTGGCGGAACCTGCAGTGGTGGATGATCTGATCGAGAACCGGCAGAATCGCACATAACCGGCGTGAAAAGCAGAAGTGGCAGTCATCGGGTGTCGTCCACCCGATGATGGCCAGCTGGCCTGCGTCAATTCCGTTCACGTTCTGGTGAACTGCCGACTGTTGATTTGCATGGCAAATTCAAGGATATTACGCGGCGAGAAGTTGAGGAGTTTTTCTCACATGTATCGAGGCCTTCTATCCCGCATGCTGGTTGCTGCGCTGCTCATAGCAGTGATTGCAAAGCCGTGCCTGGGGCTTCTGGTCGATACGGTACATGCATCCGATATTTCGATAGCTGTGTCGGATGACAATGCAGTCAGCGAGAACAGCGAATCTGCGTGCACGGACATATGCCTGAGTGCGCGTGTTGAAGAAAACGACGCGTTTGTGTTGCCCGCCAGCACTTTCGCGTCCGACGGTGACGACTGGGCCGGACTCAAGGCGCAACTGGTCATCTCGCTGCCGTATCTGTCACACCAGGTTACAACGGATTTCTCATCCCAACTTGTAGCTCCCAATGTGCGCGAGCGATTGGCAGTTCTAAGCCGTTTTTTGCTTTGAAAACTGCTGCTTGACCCTTTGTCACGCCACTCTCGAACTTGTAGAGTGGTCTTCAATCGAATCACTGTTCATCTGAACATGCAAACAGGAGACCATGAAAATGGATCGCCGCACATTCATATCAAGCCTGGCAGCCCTTGCTGCCACCACTACCGGCGCACTTGCTGAAAGCCGGACACATTTCAATTTCAACAACAATGGCGGGCGCCGCAGCAGCACGGGCGGGAGTTTCTTCAGCCGCGCAAGGTATCGCGGCAAACAGACCGTCAGTTACAGGACAACTGAAAAACCGGGCACGATCATTGTCAGCACGCGCAAACGCAAGCTGTACTTCGTGCTCGCCGACAACAAGGCCATAGAGTATGGCGTGGGCGTTGGCCGCCAGGGCTTCACATGGACCGGTGCCGCGCGTATTGCACGCAAGGCTGAGTGGCCGGCCTGGCATCCGCCGAAAGAAATGATCGAGCGTGAAAAGAAGAAATACGGCCGTACCTTGCCGGCGCGCATGGAAGGCGGACCAAACAATCCGCTTGGTGCACGGGCCTTGTACCTGTTCCAGGGCGGCAGGGACACGCTGTACCGGATTCACGGTACCAACGCACCAGCCAGCATTGGAACCGCGCAGTCTTCCGGATGTATTCGCATGCTGAACGAAGAGGTCATTGATCTGCACAAGCGGGTCAAAATCGGCGCCAAGGTAATCGTCAGCTGACTGACCGGTTATCAGGTCCCATGGCCGGTTGAAGACATCGAGAAGGCAGCCCTTGAACAGGGCTGCCTTTGTGCTTTGATGTCATGACACGTAGTCGGCATGAGATCTGGTTGCTGTACAAGGTTCGAAGCGGGATGCGCATCTTGTGTTCAGTGAACACGTTGCTTGGCCTGTTGCTGGGCAACATGGTTTCGGTGAAGCCAAGCGGTTGCCGTAACATGTTGAACGCATTCCAATTTCTTGTTTATGCATGTCTTCGATCGCAAAACCGCACATAGCTTTGCGAGACATGCCATAGCTGAGGCGCTGTTTCATGACTTCCTCTGAACTGGAGTTCTGGTTTGATTTTGCCAGTCCGTATGCGTATCTGTCGGCCGGGCGGCTTGAAGACTGGATGAATTCGGCCGGTATCAAGGTTCGCTGGATGCCGTTCCTGCTTGGCCCTGTTTTTCAGAAACACGGCTGGTCGACATCGCCGTTCAACCTGTATCCGCTCAAGGGCAAGTACATGTGGCGCGATGTCGAGCGACTGTGCAAACGCCATAATCTCTGTTTCAACCGGCCGGACGAGTTTCCGCAGCATAGCCTGCTTGCCACCAGGGTGGCGATGGTCGGGCGTGACGAGGACTGGCTGCCGGCATTCTGCAGGCGGGTTTTTCACAAGGAATTCGGTCTCGGCCAGGACATTTCCGACAGGCAAACCGTTCTCAATGTGCTCGAAGGACTTGTCGACAATCCCGCCTACTGGGTGAAGCGCGCCGTGACGGTCAAGAACAAGAAGGCGCTTGTCGAGCGCGGTGTGGAAGCCGAACGCAAGGGCATTTTCGGAGCGCCTACATTCATTACTCCCGATGGTGAATTGTTCTGGGGTGACGACAGGCTGGAACAGGCGATCGAGTGGATCCTGAGGCGGCGGTAATGCCGGCCCGGACTAGTTGGCCGCTGCCTTGAGGGCGTCGCGCTCGGATTTCTTCAGTCTCTGCGAGGCTGACTTGAGCTGGCCGCAGGCGGCAAGAATATCACGCCCGCGCGGTGTGCGCACGGGGCTGGCATAACCGGCCTTGAGCACGATACGCGCGAACACTTCAATCTGTTCCCAGTCCGAGCACTCATAGTCGGTCCCGGGCCATGGATTGAACGGTATCAGATTGACCTTGGCTGGGATGCCTTTCAGCAGCTGAACCAGCCGGCGGGCATCTTCCGCGGTGTCGTTGACCCCCTTGATCATCACATACTCGAATGTAATGCGCCTGGCATTGGACAGGCCGGGATAGTTGCGGCAGGCGTCCAGCAGCTGGCTGATCGGATATTTCTTGTTGAGCGGCACCAGTTCATTGCGGATCTGATCCGTCGTGCCGTGCAGCGAAATGGCCAGCATGGTGCCGATCTCGTCTCCGGCGCGGACGATTTCCGGCACCACTCCCGACGTGGACAGGGTAATCCTGCGCTTGGAAACGGAAAGTCCCTCGCCGTGGGAAATCACGTCCACCGCGTCCCGTACATTGTCGAAATTGTACAAGGGTTCACCCATGCCCATGAGAACCACATTGGTAATGAAACGGCCGCTGGCAGGCGCATTCTCTGCATCTTCAATCAGGTGCGGCCATTCTCCGAGACGGTCGCGGGCCACCAGTATCTGCCCGGCGATCTCGCCCGCCGTCAGGTTCCTGACCAGCGTCTGGGTGCCGGTATGGCAAAACGTGCAGGTAAGCGTGCAGCCGACCTGGCTGGAAATACACAAGGTCCCGCGGTCTTCCTCGGGGATGTAAACCGTTTCAATCTCGTGCCGGCGGCCCAGGTCATCGGCAGGTAGCCGCAACAGCCATTTCCGGGTGCCGTCGCTGGATATCTGCTCGGTGACAATCTCGAGCCGTGAAATGTCGAACATATGCGCCAGGTCGCTGCGCAACTCTTTTGAAATGCTCGTCATGTCGGCAAATTCACTGGCGCCACGGACATAGAGCCAGTTCCACAACTGGGACGCCCGCATGCGCAGCTGCTTCTCCGGGATGGCGGTTTCCGACAGTGCCTGCAGCAGATCGTGCTGGGTCAGACCAATGAGCGGTTTGCGGGCGGGCAGCCCCATGACAGGCGTGCCGTCAGCGGCAGCGTTTGTTGCGCGATGATCTATGTCCAGCGATATACTCATGGCGCGGGTCAATAGCACATACCGATGACGGGCGCGAGACCCTGCAGCGGGTTTCACGTAAGCGGCGATTGCTGTGCCAGCGCCTTACAACAATACGGGTTCAGGTGAACCCATAAAACAGGTCCGGCGCTTTGACAGCAACCAGCCTATTTGCAGATGCTGTCGATCTTGCCCATGGCAGCGGTAATGCCGGACAGGGAATAGCGGTCGGTGGTTTTGGTGCCGCGCGACGAAGTGCCGGTCACCACCATGGATTTGCCAGCCTTCATGGCTGCCACAATCTTGCGGTCAACCGATCCGGATTCTGCCCAGGCTCCGTCACCGTTTGTGAACAGTGTCAGCTCGTTGCCGTCAATGTCGACCTTGGCCATGCTGCCGGACTTGAACTTGTACCCGATGATGGTCGAAACCTCGGATCTGACCTTGTCCTTGGGGCGATGCTGGACCAGGAAGAAGACCTTGTCGCGCCGGACATTCTTCGGTTCTGAGTCCTTGGGCTGCGAGACGACATAGCAAACCTGGCCGCCGCCGGCCTTGTAGGAGTAAGCCGACCAGTCATTGAACTCTTCAATGAACTTCGGATCCTCGGCGAGTGCCGGACTTAACATAAGGCCGCACATGGCACCGGAAATAGCCAGCATAGTGGAATTTTTAAAAAAACTGCTCTGCAACATGTTTACCTTCATGGATTCGAAATGCCTCGTCGTCCGTTCTCGCAGCTTGACGAACTGCGCACAACCTGCCGTAACCTAAATGCAAAATTTGGAAATTTCCAGCACTGACCGTCAATGACTTCACAACTGCTTGGCAAATTGGACAGTAATTTGGCAGCTGGCATCCGGCAATGAAATTGTAATGTAACCGAACTCGACGAAACCACTATGAGAGAGACCCGATGAAAGCTGTTCTGTGTACGCAATTTGGAGGCCCGGAAACCCTTGAAGTGGCCGATATCGAAAGCCCCGTTGCCGGACCCGGAGAAGTTGTTGTTGCCGTCAGGGCTGCGGGACTGAACTTTTTCGATACGCTGATCATTCAGAACAAGTACCAGTTCAAACCCGACCTGCCGTTCTCTCCGGGAGCCGAGATTGCCGGTGAGGTGAAATCCCTCGGCGATGGTGTTGAGGGCCTTAAGGTCGGCGACCGGGTCATGGCCTATTCGGTGTGGGGTGGAGTGCGGGCTGAGATCGCGATCTCACAGGAAGCCGTTATTCCGATGCCGGACGCGCTTGATTTCGTTACCGCCGCTGGTCTCATCGTTACTTACGGTACCTCGCTGCACGCACTGAAGGACCGTGCCGACATGCAGCCGGGCGAGACACTTGCCGTGCTGGGCGCATCAGGTGGTGTCGGGCAGGCGGCGGTTGAGATCGGCAAGGCCATGGGCGCAAGGGTGATCGCGTGTGCCTCGTCCGACGACAAGCTTGAATTCTGCCGCGGGCTCGGTGCGGACGAGACGCTGAATTACTCGGATGAAGACCTGAAAGTCCGCCTGAAGGAATTGACCGGCGGCAGCGGCGTCGACGTGATCTATGATCCCGTCGGAGCAGAGCTGGCCGAACCTGCCCTGCGGGCAATTGGCTGGAAGGGCCGGTTCCTGGTGGTGGGCTTTGCCGGTGGCGGTATTCCAAAAATTCCGCTGAACCTCGCCTTGTTGAAGGGTTGCCAGATTGTCGGCGTCTTCTGGGGCGATCACCTGGTACGCGAGCCTGACCGGCACCGGGCAAACATGTCGCAACTCCTGGACTGGGTCGTGGACGGAAAAATCAAGCCGCACATTCACAAGGTCTATCCGCTTGAGGAAACCAGTGATGCCCTAATGGCGATCGCCCGGCGCGAAGTGCGCGGCAAGGTGATCGTGACGCCGTAAGATTACGGTTATGAGGCTCATGAAGGCAGGTCTGCGCAGCGTGACCAGCCTCTAGACAACCTGTTTCAGCCAATCTGCAAAGGCCTCCACATCCGGGTTGGAGGCGGCGTCGGAAGGATAGGCCAGATAGTAACCGAAGTCGGAAAGCTCGACGTCGGACAAGCGGTGAAGTCGGCCGGCCTCGATTTCGGTTTCCACCAGCGCGTCATTGAGCGCCACGCCCTGGCCGTCGATCACCGCCTGTACCCGGACATTGGGATCCGGGATGATCAGGGTGTCGGTGCGGCGCATATAAGCCAGGCCGGCGGCCTCGAACCACTGTGACCAGGCGGTGCTGTCTTCCCGGTCACGCAGCAGCGTGTAGTTTTCAAACGCGGCCTCCAGACCCAGTTCGCGGACCTGGCTGAGTGCATCGGCATCTCCGCACGGCCAGGCCGGACAGGTAAACAGTTTCTCGATCCTGACGTCGCTCCAGGCGCCGTTGCCCCAGCGGATGGCAAGGTCCACGCCTTCTGCCTTGAGGTTATGCAGATCAATCATCGGCTGCACGCGCAAACGGATGTCGGGATGCGCGCGCATGAAGTCCATCAGCCGGGGAGACAGCCAGCGCGACGCGAAGTAGGTCGTTACGCCAATGGTCAATGTGCGTGACTTCGACAGCTGCAGTTCGCTGATTTTTTTCTCCACGCCTTCAAACGCCGACTGCGTTGCCGCCAGTAGATCGCGGCCTTTTGGTGTGAGCGAGATGCCGCGCGGCAGGCGCTTGAACAGGTCAAACCCCAACACTGCTTCCAGTTGCCTGATCTGGTGGCTGACGGCTCCCTTGGTCAAGTGCAGTTCTTCTGCAGCGGAAGAAAAGCTGCCGTGTTCTGCCACGATGTTGAAGACGCGCAGGTTGTCGAAATGCCGGAACCTCATTGCCAACGTATAATTCTGTTAGCCGCTCAGTGCAAAACTATTCGATTTTCAGATGGATTTTCCGGAGAGAAACTGTCAATCGGCGTTGTTTGACTGGTTGATGCTCGATTTTGGGATCAGCCTGGTTGGACGCAGATATGGCCAGGCCGGGCGAACAGGATGAAACGAAATCGGAGATACCAATGACTGAAGAACTCAGCCGCACGTCTGCTCTTGCATCACGTCATACTGCCCTTGGCTCGGGTCTCGAGGATTGGAACGGCATGGGGACCGCGTGGACCTACAACACAGACCCGAATGACGAGCACGATGCGGTGCGCGAACGCGCCGGCATGTTCGACATGTCGCCGCTGAAAAAGGTCATGGTTTCCGGCGCCGATGCGGCGGTGGTCCTGGACCATCTTACCACCCGTGACATGAGCCGCGTCGGAGAAGGCGAGGCGGCCTATCTGTCGGTGCTTACTGATGCCGGCACCATGGCCGACGATGCAATCGTCTACAACAACGGTGGCGGTGAATGGATGATTGTGCACGGCTCCGGCGATACGATGAGCCTGCTGGAAGCTTCGGCGGCCGGTAAATCCGTCACCGTGCAGTTTACCGATGACCTGCATGACCTGTCGGTGCAGGGTCCCGGTGCGTTGCGAATTCTGGATGCCCACTGCAGTGCCGGGCTGGAAAGTCTGGCTTACTTCCAACACATTGCAACAGATCTGTTTGATCATCCGTGCCGCATTTCGCGCACCGGGTATTCCGGTGAGCGGGGTTATGAAATTTTTGCCGATGCAGCCGTCATCGGCGACATCTGGGACCGGTTGGCTGAAGCCGGTGTGATGCCGTGTTCCTTTACGGCCCTGGACAAGGTTCGCATTGAGGCGGGACTATTGTTTTACGGGTATGACATGACCACCGATCACACGCCTTACGAAGTGGGTCTGGGCTTCACCGTCAGCAAGTCAAAAACCGGATACCGGGGATGTGAAGCGCTGGCTGGCGCCAAGGGCGGCGAGAAAGTCAACAATGTCTGCCTGGTGATCGATCATGATGACATGGTCAATGGAGGCGAGGAGCTGACTGCGGATGGCTCGGTGGCCGGCGTCGTCAACAGCCCGTGCTTTTCGCACCGGCTGGACAAGTCACTGGCCCTGGCCCACGTCGCGCCGGGCGCTGCACAGCCCGGTACGAAGCTGGGCGTGGCGGGCGGTGATATCGACACGACCGCAACCGTGGTTGCCATGCCGATCTACGACCCTGAAAAGCAGCGGACCCATCAAGGCTGATTACGCTATTCGCTGGTTTTTGCTTCGGCGCGCAGTTTTTCAACCGTTTCCCTGGCGCGTTCAAGGTGGGCGTCGGTTACGTGTGAGCGGATCAGGCCGAAAGCCGTCAGCAGTACCGTCATGTCATCGGTAAACCCGAAGCCCAGAATGAAATCGGGAACCACATCGAACGGCATCACGAAATAGGCCAGTGCGGCCAGCAGCATGGCCTTGGTGCGAAACGGGGTGGCGGGGTCAAACGCGGCATAGTAGGCGGCCACGACCTGATCTGCCAGCGGCACGCGGGCAAGATTGCGTTTCAGCTTGGACCAGAAGCCCTTGCGAACGGTTTCTTCATTGCGATCATATGTGCCCGGCATGAGGATATCATCGCCCTCAATGTCCGGATATTGCTGTTGTTCAGTCACGATCCACTCCCCCGGTGTTGAAACTAGAGCAACATGGGTTCAATTGAACCCATAAAGTTGCTCTAGCACTTTGAAAGCGATCAGTTTTATGGTTTTTGATTGTTTCAATCAAAAAATCATACTGATCTAGGTGCTGACTTGCATATGGAAACTGCCAGGTCAGGTTACAAGATATCGCGGCAGGCTGCGTAATTGAGGAAGGAAGCGGAATGAATATTGTTGAGGGCATGGCGGCCGTTGTAACAGGCGGCGCATCGGGCCTTGGTGAGGCAACTGCAAGGGCGCTGGCTGCCGCAGGCGCCAGGGTCTCGGTATTCGATATGAACGCCGAACGCGGTGAACAGGTTGCCTCCGACATTGCCGGGGTTTTCGTGAAGGCGGATGTGACATCCGACGACAATGTTGCCGCCGGCCTTGAAGAAGCCCGCGCCGCCCATGGCCAGGAACGGGTGCTGGTCAATTGTGCCGGTATTGCCATTGGAGAGAAAACTGCGGCCATCGACAAGAAGACCGGCGAAGCGAGGTTTCACGCGCTGGCCAGCTTCCAGAAAACCATTGCCGTGAATCTCATCGGCACTTTCAACATGATTTCCAAATGTGCCGCCGGCATGATCGCCAGCGAACCGGTAACAGATGACGGCGGGCGCGGGGTGATTATCAACACGGCCTCAATTGCCGGTACCGACGGTCAGATCGGGCAGGTTGCCTATGCGGCTTCCAAGGGCGGTGTCATCGGTCTGACACTGCCGGTTGCGCGCGATCTGATGCGGGACGGAGTGCGGTGCTGCACCATCATGCCCGGCCTGTTCCACACACCGATGGTTGCCGGATTGCCGGAAGAGGTGCGCGCAGCCCTTGCCGCCAATGTGCCGTTTCCGGCGCGGCTGGGAGACGCGTCAGAGTACGCAAAGCTGGCCCTGGCCATCGTCGACAATGACATGCTGAACGGTGAGTGTATCAGGCTCGACGGCGCACTGCGCATGGCGCCGCGCTAGATTGGTCTGATGATCTATCTGCCTGTGATGTAAATCACGCCCATGATGACGATAACGGCCACAAACTGCAGCAGTACACGGGCCCGCATCAGTTTTTGCGACGTGTTGCTGTCACCCCCGCGCATCATGTTGAGCAGCCCGAGACCGAGAACAACGGCAACTGCAAATACGGAAATCGGAACCAGATAATCGACGAACGACATGATGCCTCTCGGGCTTGCTCCCGCCGCACTGGTTTGTGCATCCGGAGCGCCAGATTGAAGGGACAAACCCTTGGTTTACGATGACCTGAGAGCCAGTTTTTCCTGCCAGCGGTCAGGTAGAAGCCGGCGGGCCAGCGCCGCCATCCTGGTCGTATAGGTAACATGATAATGCGGTTTGGGGTTGGCGCTTTCCGTCGCATGTATCAGGCAATCCAGGACCGCGTCAGGACCGAGCCGGTATTGCGGCAGCAATCCGTTTCCTGTGCTTTTCCGCGACTCTTCGGGCGTTTCCAGCGGGGCCGGTTCAGCACCTGCTGTGGCTTCCAGTTCCGCAATGCGTTTTGCATAGAGCGCATGATGGCGTGAACCGGCCGTATCGACTTTGTCGCGCAGGGCATTGAGGGCATGCAGCGTGAAGCGCGAGCGTATCGGACCGGGCAGAATGGAGCTGACCTTGATACCGGAACCGTGCAGTTCGAGCCGGAGTGTGTCGGTGAGACCCTCCAGCGCGAACTTCGAAGCATTGTAGGCGCCCCGATAAGGCGCGGCGATGATACCGAGCACCGAGGAACACTGCACGATACGCCCTGAACCGCGGTCCCGCATGGCCGGGATCAGGCGGGTTGTCAGGTCATGCCAGCCAAAGAAGTTTGCCTCGAACTGTTCACGCAGAACTCCGACACTGAGGTCTTCAACCAGACCCGGCTGCCCGTAGGCACCGTTGTTGAACACTGCGTCGAGCTTGCCGTCGGCAAGCTTCAGCGCCTGTTGCGCGCAGGCTGCGATTGAAGAGGCATCAGTGTAGTCGAGCTGAAGCACTTCGAGGCCCTTCGTCTTGAGCATTGCGATGTCATCGGGCTTGCGTGCGGTGGCAATCACCCGCCAGCCGCGCTGCTGCATGCCGATCGCACAGGTGTAGCCGATGCCGGACGAACATCCGGTGATGAGGATGGTACGCGCCGTCATGTGAGATCAGTTACCCTGTTCCAGCAGGCGGCGGGCAATGACCTGGGCCTGGATCTCGCCGGCGCCTTCAAAGATGTTGAGAATCCGGGCATCGCACAGCACGCGGCTGATCTGATATTCCAGGGCGAAGCCGTTGCCACCGTGGATTTGCAGTGCATTGTCGGCGCAAGTCCAGGCAACGCGCGCGCCCAGCAGCTTGGCCATGCCGGCTTCCACGTCACAGCGGCGGTCAGCGTCCTTTTCGCGGGCCGAGAAATATGACAACTGCCGGGCTGCCATGATTTCCGCTGCCATCAGGGCCAGTTTGTCGGCAATGCGCGGGAAAGACACGATGGGTTTGGCGAACTGCACCCGGTCAGTGGCATACTGCAGGCCCAGGTCAAGTGCGTTCTGGGCAACGCCGATGGCGCGTGCGGCGGTCTGGATGCGGGCGGATTCAAAGGTCTGCATGAGCTGCTTGAAGCCCTGGCCTTCCTCGCCCCCGAGCAGGTTCTCTGCCTTGACCTCAAAGTCTTCAAAGCGGATCTCATACTCCTTCATGCCGCGGTATCCGAGCACTTCGATTTCACCGCCGGACATGCCGTCTGCCGGAAACGGGTCGGCGTCATCACCGCGCGGTTTCTCGGCCAGCAGCATGGACAAACCCTTGTAGCCCGGTTCATCCGGATTGGTGCGGACCAGCAATGTCATGACGTCGGCACGGACCGGATGGGTAATCCAGGTCTTGTTGCCGGTCACCTTGTAGACATCGCCGTCCTTCACCGCGCGGGTGCGCAGTGAGGCCAGGTCGGACCCGGTGTTGGGTTCGGTGAAGACCGCGGTCGGCAGGACCTCGCCGGACGCAATGGCGGGCAGCCACTTTTCCTTCTGGGCGTCAGTACCACCGGCGATAATCAGTTCGGCGGCTATTTCGGGCCTGGTGCCCAGCGAGCCGATGGCTATCCAGCCACGCGACAGTTCTTCGGACACCACGCACATGGATTCCTTGCCCAGACCCATGCCGCCGAATTCTTCCGGCAACGTGAGGGCAAACACGCCAAGATCCGCCAGCTTGGCGATGATCTCAAGCGGCACATACTCGTTGTTGCAGTGCCAGTCGTGGGCATGCGGTGCGACGTTTTCTTCGATGAAGCGGTTCATCTGCGAGCGCATTTCATCAAGCATGCCGTCGAGACCGCAGTCTCCCGTGGTCAGGTTGGCGCGACTGTCGATCATCAGTTCGACCAGACGCGCACGGCTGGCGGGCGCGGACCCGGAGTGCAGCAGGTCACCGCACGGTCCATCCTGCAATTTTGCCACAGCAGTTGCCGCAATGCCCAGTTCATGCAGACGGATGAATTCCTGCCCGTTCATCGGGATTCCGCCGGCGATGTGATTGAGATATTCGCCGAACACGACCTGGGCAATCAGCTGTTCAAGTTCCGTGAGGCGTCCCTCGCCTGCAAGCGCATCGTGCCAGGTGCAGATGTTTCGCAAGGTTTCGGCATATGTTGCCAGCCAGGCAAGACCGTGCACGGCATGCTGTTCCAGTTCGACCGCGGCAGACGACACCCGTCCGTCGGCCACCACGCGCTCAACCAGGTTGGCGCGCGCATGCGCGAACAGTGTGTCCACTTCCTTGACGGCTGAAGTCATCATGTCGCCCAGACCTGGCAGGACGGCGGATGCGGGGCGGATGTCTTCAGCTAGGCTCATTGGGTATCCTCTGGAGCTGCCGGTTCGAACGGCGACTAATTGATGCGGCGTGTTTTCTGCGACAGTATAGCGGTGAATTGCTGCGGTGCAATATAACCAGAGTTACGACTTTCGGGTGGCCAGCATGACCGCACCTGCGCACACAACCATGCCGGCGATCTGGACGGGAAGCAGGCGCTCGTCAAACATCAGCCAGGCAATGACCGCCGTCACACCCGGCACCAGGTAGAACAGGGTCGTGACCCGCGAAATCTCGCCATGCCGGATCATGATGTACAGCATCGAAATAGCCCCGATCGACAGAACGAAAACGAGCCACACCATGGCGAAGATCACCGGCCCGTTCCAGGTGATCAGATAGCTTTCGGTGGCCAGTGCGCCGATGCCGGTGACAATGGCGGCGCCGGTAAACTGCCAGGCGTTGCCGGTCCGCATGTCGACATTGGTCATAAACCGTTTCTGGTAGATCGATCCAAAGGTGATCGACAGCATGGCCAGGACATTTGCGCCCAGTGTAAGGGGGGTAATGCCGGCGGCGTCGAGAGTGAACTTGGGCCAGACCACCAGGGCCACACCAGCCAGCCCGATAAACAGTCCGGTCCAGTGGCGCGCGGTGATACGTTCAGACAGCATGAGGCCCGCCAGTATGGCCGTCATCAGCGGCTGCAGGCCGACGATAAGCGCCGAAACGCCCGCCGGCATGCCTTTCCAGATCGACCAGAATACAAAACCCAGGTAACCGCCATGGATCAGCGCGCCGGTTATCAGGCACTGCACCGTGGTGCGTCTGTCCGGCCAGGATGCCCGCATGACCAGTGCGACCACAGCCAGCAGCACAGCAACAATGGCAAACCGGATCGACAGGAAGCTCAGCGGTTCGGCATAGGGCGCTGACAGCCTGGAGCCGATAAAACCTGTGGCCCAGAACATCACAAAGACGGCGGGTATCAGGCCGAGCCATTTGGGCGCGGCGCCGATGGTGCCTTGGGCATTGTCCTGGCTGGGGGATGTCATGAGGGTCTGATGAGTCTGCCGCGTTCAGGTTGCTGTCTTCGTTGGGTAGCCTGTTTGGCTGGGTAAACGCAAAGTTTTTCAGTCCGTACACTTGTCTTGTGCATTTCACATTCCATCTACCAATAGAAGGCAGACATTTCCCGTTCGGTACGAAAGGCACGCTTACATGTTCGACACGCAGAAACTTCTTGATCAGTTCCTGGGCTCAAACACCCAGACCCAAAACGGAGACGCCCCGGCCCGTTCCGGCGGTGGCGGTATCCCCGACAGCTTCAAGGGGTTTGGCGGCGGACTGGCTGCCGGTGGACTGGCAGGATTGCTGCTTGGAACCAAGAAGGGCCGCAAAATGGCCGGCAAGGCAGCCAAAATCGGCGGTGTGGCCGTTCTCGGCGGGCTTGCCTACAAGGCTTACAATGACTGGCAATCGTCCAAGGCGGGCGGTCCTGCCGGCGGCCCGTCGTCGGCCGGTCCGGCACCGCATGCGCCGATGAAGGACATAACACCGGAAGCTGAAGGCACGGCCTTCCTTCCCGCACCCGAAGAAGAACGCAATGCGCTGGGCGTGAAGATCATCCAGGCGATGATCGCGGCGGCGAAAGCCGACGGGCACATTGACGCGGAAGAGCAGCAACGCATTTTCGGCAAGTTTGACGAGGCCGGCCTCGGCATGGAGGAAAAGGCTTTTCTGATGGACGAGTTGCGCAAGCCTCTAGACATAGACGCCATTGTCGCGCTGGCCGACAACACCGAACAGGCGGTTGAAGTCTATGCGGCGTCCTGCCTGGCGATTGATCCGGACGACCCCGCCGAACAGGCCTACCTTGCAATGCTGTCTGCCCGCCTCAAGCTCGCGCCGGAGCTCAAGGGGAACATTGAAGCAGAAGTTGCAAAACTGCCGGCCTGAACAGGAATTGATGTGGGCGTTGAAACGCCCACATCCCATTCAGCTACTGTTTTTACCAGGGGCTTGAGAACCTAGCTGCCGCACGCTTCGAGAACGTCTTCAAAGGTGCGCAGGCCGGTGGTCGGCGCATTGACCAGCACTGCCATGTTTCCGGGCAAATGCTTGTTCTCGCGCATGCGCATGTGGCCCTTGGGGATGTCGTTCCAGTCATAGACTTCTGACATGCACGGATCGATCCGGCGGTTAATGACCAGCCGGTTGGCCTGGCTCGCCTGCATGAGGTGGGCAAAATGCGATCCCTGAATGCGCTTTTGATGCATCCAGACATAGCGTGCGTCCATGGTAATATTATAGCCGGTCGTGCCGGCGCAGAATACGACCATGCCGCCGCGCTTGCAGACCAGTGTCGAGACCGGGAAGGTTGCCTCACCGGGGTGCTCAAACACCATGTCGACATTGTTGCCCTTGCCGGTGATGTCCCAGATCGCCTTGCCGAATTCGCGCGCCGACTTGGCCCATGCATTGTATTCGGGTGTGCCGACGGTCGGCAGCTGGCCCCAGCAGTCGAACTTCTTTCGGTTGATGACGCCTTTCGCACCGAGACCCAGGACGAAATCGGTTTTGTCGTCTTCGGAGATGACGCCAATGGCATTGGCGCCGGAGGTGGCGATCAACTGCACGGCCATCGATCCGAGGCCGCCGGATGCACCCCACACCAGCACGTTCTGACCTGGTTTGAGGGTATGCGGGCGGTGGCCGAACAACATGCGGTAGGCAGTGGCCAGGGTAAGCGTGTAGCAGGCACCTTCTTCCCATGTAAGATGCTGCGGCCGCGGCATGAGCTGGCGGGCCTGGGCCCGGCAGAACTGTGCAAACGAGCCATCAGGTGTTTCATATCCCCAGATGCGCTGCGAAGTAGAGAACATGGGATCGCCGCCATTACACTCTTCATCATCGCCGGCGTCCTGGTTGCAGTGAATGACCACCTCGTCGCCAACTTTCCAGCGGGTCACTTTGCGGCCAACGGCCCAGACGATGCCCGACGCATCGGATCCGGCAATGTGGTAAGGGTTCTTGTGGCCGTCGATTGGTGACAGCGGTATGCCAAGCGAAGCCCACACACCGTTGTAATTAACACCTGCGGCCATCACCAGCACCAGCACTTCGTCGGAATCAATTTCCCATGTGGGCACCACTTCGACCTGCATGGCGGTATCAGGTTCACCGTGGCGTTCCTGCCGAATGGTCCAGGCGTACATTTCCTTGGGAACATGACCGAGCGGCGGAATCTCTCCGATCTCATAGAGGTCCTTGCGCGCAGCTCCGGAATTTGCGGCCGGTTCTGCCGTTTCGCGTATTGCTGATACAGCCATAATTGATCTCCTGCATAAATTTCCGGCATAGCATCGGGTAGATAATGCTGCATTGCAACAAAGAATTTGTCTAATTAAAGTTTTCCATAATCCGTTTACCAGTTGGCAACCTCGATGGCCTATTATCTCTGTTCCATATCTGAATTGACGAAATCAGGCAGCGAGCATGAATGACTTTCTGAGCCTCTTTGGCGTTTACATTCACTGGAATTCGTACTTGCCGTTCACAAGTGGCGATCTTGGCACGACACCGTTGCTGATCGTGTGCGCAATGTGCCTGGTAGGGACTACCATCATCAATTCATATCTAAAATTCAGTTCTCTTTTCAATACGATAATGAACTTTGCCGGACTCTTTGCCGGTGCCTATGTCGCCAATGTCTTTGCGCGCAGTTATCATATTCCGGGTATTGACTCCATGGTGATGATTGCCGTGGCGGCCAATATCGGCATGGCCGTGGCCGCGCTGATGCTGCTGTTTTACTACCGTAATTCCACCGGCTAGGCATTGTTCCCGATTTTGCGCGAATATTGCTGGTGACGGCAGGCGTCTGTCCCTACTAATCTCAAAGTCTGGTTGCGCTGCAATAAACTTCATGCTTCGATTATCGGCAATTGCCTGATTAAGTGCAGTGCTGCGAGCGTTGCGTTTTTCAATGCAAGCCCATGAGATAACGAGCAACCGGATCAGCAGTTCGATGAGTGACCAGACAAAGCGTGATCGCCCGTGGATTTTCCGCACCTATGCCGGGCATTCCACAGCCAAAGCCAGCAATGAACTTTACCGTCGCAACCTCGACAAGGGCCAGACCGGCTTGTCGGTGGCTTTCGATCTGCCGACCCAGACCGGTTATGACAGCGATCACCTGCTGGCGCGGGGCGAGGTTGGCAAGGTCGGTGTGCCGGTTTCGCACATTGGCGACATGCGGACGCTGTTCCAGGACATCCCGCTGGAGCGGATGAACACGTCGATGACGATCAATGCAACGGCCGCCTGGCTGCTGGCGCTTTACGTTGCGGTTGCTGAAGAGCAGGGTGCATCGCGTGCCAGTCTCACAGGCACCACGCAGAACGATATCATCAAGGAATATCTGTCGCGCGGCACTTATGTGTTTCCGCCGCAGCCGTCCATGCGATTGATAACGGATACAATCACCTGGTCGCGCATTGAATGCCCCAAGTGGAATCCGATGAATGTGTGTTCCTACCACCTGCAGGAAGCAGGCGCCACGCCGGCGCAGGAGCTGGCCTTTGCGCTGGCAACCGCCATTGCCGTTCTGGATGGCGTGAAAGCGTCCGGACAGGTGCCGCATGACGATTTTCCGATGATCGTGGGCCGCATCAGCTTTTTCGTGAACGCCGGCATCAAATTCATCACCGAACTGTCGAAAATGCGGGCATTTACCGAATTGTGGGACGACATCTGCCGAACCCGCTACGGCGTCGAGGACGAAAAACTGCGCCGGTTCCGCTATGGCGTTCAGGTCAATTCGCTCGGGCTGACGGAACAGCAGCCGGAAAACAACGTCTATCGCATCCTGATCGAGATGCTGGCAGTGGTGCTGTCAAAGAACGCGCGTGCCCGGGCCGTGCAATTGCCGGCATGGAACGAGGCGCTCGGACTGCCGCGGGCATGGGACCAGCAATGGTCGCTGCGCATGCAGCAGATCATGGCGTTCGAAACCGACCTGCTTGAAAACGGTGACATCTTTGACGGTTCGGAAGTTATCGGTGCCAAGGTTGACGCCCTGAAGTCGGCGGCCCTGCAAGAACTGGCGGTTATCGAGAAGATGGGCGGCGCGGTGGCGGCCGTTGACAGCGGCTACATGAAGGCCGAACTGGTCAAGTCCAACTCTGCACGCATCAAGGCGATCGAGGAGGGCCGCGAAACCGTTGTAGGGGTCAACGCCTATGAGAGCAGCGAGCCGTCCCCTTTGTCCGGCGGCGATGGCGACAGTATCCTGACGGTGCCGGAGCACGTTGAACAGGAACAGATCGACCGCCTTAAAAAATGGCGCAAGGAGCGTGACGCTGCGGCTGTTGAGACCGCCCTTTCCGATCTGAAAGAAGCTGCGCGCAACGGCAGCAACATTATGAATCCCTCTATTGCCTGCGCGAAAACCGGCGTGACAACCGGCGAATGGGGGCAGACCCTGCGCGATGTGTTCGGCGAGTACCGGGCACCCACCGGTGTCGGCACGGTTGTCACCCTGGCGGCACCGGAGAATTCTGAAACCGTGCGCGAACAGGTTGCAGCCCTGTCAGAGCGGCTGGGTGTCCCGGTCAAGTTCCTGGTCGGCAAGCCCGGTCTGGACGGGCACTCCAACGGAGCGGAACAGATTGCGGTGCGGGCCGGTGAAGTGGGCATGGAGGTCATCTATGAAGGCATTCGCCTGACCCCGGAAGAGATCGTGTCGGCGGCCATCGAACAGCAGGTACATGTGGTTGGCCTGTCCATCCTGTCCGGCAGCCATGTGCCGCTGGTGCGCGACGTGATGAACCGGATGCGCTCTGCGGGCATGGACAAGGTGCCGGTGGTTGTGGGCGGTATTATTCCGGAAGAAGACGCCAATGTGTTGAAACAGATGGGCGTTGCCAAGGTCTACACGCCGAAGGATTTCCGCATGACCGGCATGATGGGTGAGATCGTGAAAGAGATCGATGGCCGTCTTGATGATGCTGCAGCATAGGCCGAGATGATCCCTGATCCTGAGGAGTGAGTGATGGAAGTGGTCCTGCGACAGGCATGCAAAGAGGACCTTCCGGCTATCGTGGCGCTGCTGGCTGACGATGGTCTCGGTAATGGCCGCGAGGATGCCCGGATGCCGCTGGACGAAGCTTACGTTTCCGCGTTTGAGGCGCTGGACGGAGACCCGAACCAGTTTCTTGTGGTGGCCCAGGAAGGCGAAGTCATTGCCGCGACCATGCAGCTCACCTTCATAGCCGGTGTCAGCCGCAAGGGAGCCTGGCGCTGCCAGATCGAGGCGGTGCGTGTCGCGGCATCGCATCGCGGCAGTGGACTGGGGCAACGCATGTTCGAGTTTGCCATCCAGGAAAGCCGGTCACGCGGCTGCAGCCTGGTGCAACTGACGACCGACAAGACCCGCGAAGATGCGCATCGGTTTTACGACCGTCTGGGATTTGTCGCCAGCCATATCGGCTACAAGCTGAAGCTGTAACCGGATCGCGATCATCTACCGGCTCCTGCGCAGTACCAGCATGTGGGCGTCCGGCTCACCGTCGGGGATCGTGGCCTTGACCTGGTTGCTCAGCACCTCAGCCGGCAGAGTATCAATCAATGCATCGAACTGGTCGCGCGCCCAGACCGGGTTTGCAATGACACAGGCCATCAGGCCGTTTGCTGCCAGGTGAGCGAACAGGTTTTGAAATCCCGCGGCACCGACATGCCCGGTGGTGAAGGTGCCGGCGCTGACAATGGCGGTGTACGGGCTGTGCGGCAGGTCGAACGACCTGTTCAGGTCAGCCTCGATCAAAGTTCGGTAAAGCGCTTTGGATCTTGCGATCTTAAGCATGTCCGGAGACAGGTCCACGCCGTCAATCTGGTCAAAGCCGTGAATCTTCAACCGGGCCGCAACCGCACCGGTGCCGCAGCCGGCATCGAGAACCCGGGCGCCTGGAATGTCTGCGGTATGTTCACACAGCAGATCAGCAATCGTGTCGGTGCCGGTGACCTTGAGCGTGGAGAACACATCACGATCATAGCTGATCGCCCATTCGGCATAAACCGAACGTGCATCGTCACTGCCGGTGATTGCCCGGGCGCGCCGCAGATTGCGGCGGGCTTTTTCGCTATCGCCGTTCATACAGGTTGAGCCATGAGTCTTCGCCAGACGATGTTTCGTAATTGACACCGGCCTGACGTGTGACCAGGCGGACAGCGCGGGATGTCTCAAGGCGATCCAGTTCGCGCTCGAAACCGGCATCGACCCAGACACCGGTGTTGATCGAAAACGCAAACAGCCCGCCCGGCCGGATAGTGCGAAACAGTTCTGCAAGGCATGAAGGGCCGACATGGCCGTGAGTGAAAGTGCCGGTACACACAGCCGCGCCATAGGTGGCGTCAGTGATGTCGAGTGGTTTGGTAAGATCACCCTCAAGCAAGCTGCCATATATGCCGCGTTGTGCTGCCACTGCCAGCATGTCTGCTGAATAGTCGATGGCATCGATGGCGGTGAAACCGAGGCTCGCCAGTTCCAGTCCGGCGAGGCCGGTTCCGGCGCCCACATCCAGCACCGGTATGGTCTTGTTCGACACATGATCGGCCAGCAGCCGGCTCACCAGGCGAGGAGACAGATACCCCAACCCGTCCAGCATGGTCTTGTCGTAGGTTTCCGCCCAGTCGCGATAAAGGTCGTGGGTATCTGCATCAGTTGACAGCTTGTAGGCCCGCTCGAGCAACTCGGCGGACTTGCTGTCGACATTCGGCGGTATTCTGCTGGAGCTTGCCATGCACTCAGTGTATCCAATCGGCATGCGGAGACAATATCCATCCTCAACCGAGGGGCAGGGGTTCGCTTGCAAAGTGTGATTACAACTGTGGTGCCGGTGTTTGTACTGATCGTGCTGGGATTTGGCGCCGGGCGGTTCGGTTTCTTTGTTGAAGGTTCCGCGCGCGGGTTGTCGACGTTTGTATTTACATTCGCGATTCCTGCCATGCTGTTCAAGGCCATGGTCACGCTGGGCATACCGGCGAGCCCGCCATGGGGCTTGTGGGGGGCGTTCTTCACCGCCGTGGCTATCGTGTGGTTGTTGGCAATCTTCGCATCGCGGTTCGTGACGGGGCTGGAAGGTGCCGGGGGCGCATCAGCGGCGCTTGGCGCAGGTTTCGGCAATACGGTGATGCTGGGCCTGCCGCTGGGTGTTGCTTATTTCGGCGCGGATGCGCTGTTGCCCATGGCGTTGATCATATCCATTCACCTGCCGGTGCAATGGTTTGCCGCCACCTTGCTGGCGCAATGGGGTTCACAGGCTGAAAAACAGGGGCTTCCGATTTTGCTGCGCACCTTGCTGAAAGACCTGTTCACCAATCCGATCGTGCTGGCGCTGCTGGCGGGAAGCGTGTGGAACCTTGCCGGTTTCGGCCTCAACCCGATGGCGGAAAAAGTCGTGTCCATGCTGGCCCAGGCCGCTGTGCCGGCGGCGCTGTTTGCGCTCGGACTGTCGCTGGCGCGCTTTGGCCTGACGGGCAGCGGGCTCGCGGCAGGTGTCCTGATGCTGCTCAAGCTCGCCGTCATGCCGGCAGTGGCAGCGATATTGGCGTTCGGTGTGTTTGACCTGACCGTGGTGCAAGCGGGTATCGTGGTACTGTTCGCAGCCCTGCCGACAGGTGCCAACGCCTACATCTTTGCAGAACGCCACGGCGCCGCAGAAGCAGCCCTGTCAGCCAGCGTGGCGGCAGGTACTGCCCTGTCGATTGTCACCTTGAGTGTCGTGCTGGCGCTGGTGCCGCACATTTGAGTGCGTCCGACGCGCTCTAAAATCCAAACTGCTCGCGGATCATTTCTGGGGTGACGCCGTCTTCCCGCAGGGCTGCGAGGGACCGGTCGCGCGCGCTCTTGGACAGCTTGCGCCCGGTATCATCGGGGATCAGCCTGTGGTGAATATAGGCTGGTGCCGGAAGCTCCAGTATGGACTGCAGGACCCGGTGAATGGCGGTGGCGTGAAACAGGTCGATGCCGCGGGTAATGTGGGTGATCTGCTGGATGGCATCATCGTGAACGACGGCGATGTGGTAGCTCGTTGCGATGTCCTTGCGGGCCAGCACAACGTCTCCCCAGGCTTGCGGGGTGCAGGTGACGATGCCGGTTTCGCCGTCCGGGCCGCAGCCGGATTCGTAAAAACTGAGGTCAGGCCCGGCAGCGACAATGGCCTTTGCCATATCGAGGCGCAGTGCATAGGGCTCACCGGCCGTCATGCGCCGGTTGCGCTCCATTTTCGTCATCAACCGGCAGTAGCCGGGGTATACAGTGGTGCCGTCGGGATCTTTCGGGCCCGGCGCCTTTGATAGTTTTGCCCTGGTGCAGAAACACGGATACAGCAGCCCCAGCCTTTCCAGCCGATCGATGATCACGGTGTAGTCGTGCATGTGCCGGGACTGGTGGCGCACCGGTTGCGGCCAGTCCAGGCCGAGCCATTCCAGGTCGGCCAGGGCCTGCTCGGCAAATTCGGGCTTGCATCGTGCCCGGTCGATGTCTTCGATGCGCACCAGGAATTGAGCGCCGTGATCCTTGGCCTGCTGCGCTGTAAACAGGGCTGAATAGGCATGGCCCAGATGCAACCTGCCATTGGGACTGGGGGCAAAGCGAAAAAACGATCCTGCCATCATTCAACTTTCATAACTCGATTTTCACGCCAACCGTCTGGCCAGACATCAGCAAGGATCTATACTGGCCTTCATGAGACAACCCGCCTTTACCATCAATACGATAGATGACCTTGCCGCCGGAGCGGAAGCCCTGTTCGAGCTTGATCCCCGGTTTCGAGTGCTGCACGAGCAGAACGGATTGCCGAGGCTGCGCAGGCGTGAAGGCGGACTGGCCGGTCTTGCCCACATCGTGGTCGGGCAGCTGATCTCCACAAAGGCCGCCAATTCGATCTGGGCAAGGGTTGAAACCGCACTGTCGCCCTTCGACGTGGCGCGCATCAGCGAAATGCAGGTATCCGACCTGGCCAGCCATGGCCTGACCCGCGCCAAGGCGACGGCCATCATCAATGCGGCAAGAGCTGAAAATGAAGGCGCTTTCAGCTTCGAACTGCTTGCGGGGCTCGACGACGACGGCGCTGCGGCGGAACTCAAGAAGCTGCGTGGTGTCGGCCAATGGACTGCCGACATCTACCTGGTGACCTGCCTTGGCCGTTGTGATGCCTGGCCGGCCGGCGATCTTGCGGTGCGGGTCGGGGTGCAGCTTTTTGAACAACTTGGTGATGTACCATCCATCGCCGACATGCCGGTTCATGCGGAACGCTGGCGGCCCTGGCGCGCGGTTGCGGCGTGTTATCTATGGGGTCTTTATGCGAGCAACCGCCAGCGCGAGGTGGGGATCTGATACCCTGGCATGTCACGGCTGACGGGCGGGTAAGTCGCAAATTTGCACCCTTCACACGCCCGTCGCACAAGATATAGTAGATACGAATCGTTGCTCGCATCTGTTGTAACCAACCTGGAAGGACAGGACGTGCTGCACCCGAATGTTGCGCCGGACAGTTGCCCGGCTCTTGTGCTGAATGCAGACTACCGGCCGCTGAGTTATTATCCGCTGTCGCTGTGGGGCTGGCAGGATGTGGTCAAGGCGGTGTTTCTGGAACGCGTCCACATCGTTTCAGAATACGATACGGTTGTGCGCTCGCCCAGTTTTGAAGTGCGGCTTCCGTCGGTGGTGTCTCTCAAGACCTATGTGAAGCCGGCGCGCTACCCGGCGTTCACCCGCTTCAACGTGTTCCTGCGCGACAAGTTCATGTGCCAGTATTGCGGCGAGGGCGAAGACCTGACGTTTGATCACCTGATCCCGCGGTCAAAGGGCGGGCAGACAACCTGGGACAATGTCGTGGCTGCCTGCAGCCCGTGCAATCTGCGCAAGGCCAACAAGATGGCCCGGGACTGCGGCATGCATCCCGCGATGCATCCGATCAAGCCGACGGTGCATCAGCTGCATGCCAATGGCCGGCATTTCCCGCCCAACTACCTGCACGAAAGCTGGCAGGATTATCTCTACTGGGATACCGAACTTGATCCGTAGGTCCGCTTGACGCCGAGCGCTGCGACGCCGGCGATCAGAGCGGAAATGACCATGTTCCAGCCGGCGAACGACAAGCCAAGCATGCGCCACTGCACGTCGGAACAGTTAATGACGGTCGCCTTGCTGAGATCCGGCAGGCCACCGGACAGACCGGCACCGGATGAACATGCGGCAGGGCCTTCAAACCAGCCCCATTCGACACCGGAATGATAAAACCCCATGCCGGCATTGATCGCCATGGCAATGGTAACGGCAATCAGACCCCAGCGCACGACGTCGAGGTCCGCCTGCTGCGTTGTCATGCGAATCCAGATCAGGCCCAGGACCGGTAGCGAGAAGTAGTAGGCCCAGCGCTGCTGCAGACACAGGGCGCAAGGCTTGTAACCGCCAATGATTTCGAACGCCCACGCGGCGGTAATGGTTGCCAGCGCGATCAGGAATGCGTTAAGCGCGAGTTCCCGAACAGAATTGGTCTTGATCACTGGGGCCTCCTCGATTGCTTCACAGCAGGAACTTGACGGCAACGAAACCGCCCACAAGGGCAGTGCCGGCAGCCAGCGTCAGCCAGCCGAGATACTTCTCGATGAACTCGCGCATCGGCTCTCCCAGCCAGTACAGCAGGCCGCAAACCAGATAAAACCGAAGGCCGCGCGAAACCACGGACGCTGCAATAAATACCGGCAATGCCATTTCAGTAACACCGCTCATCAAGGTGATGACCTTGTAGGGAAACGGTGTCAGGCCCGCAAAGAACACGATCGGCAAACCCCACTCGTTGAACTTCTGCTGGAAGTCAAAAAACTTGTCGTCAAGGTTATAGACGCTCAGGATCCACTGTCCGAGTGTGTCAAACAGCGCATAGCCGATGTAATACCCCATCAGCCCGCCAAGTACCGAGGCGATGGTGCAGATGGTGGCATAGCGCCATGCATTTGCAGGCTTTGCCAGTGTCATCGGGATCAGCATTGCATCCGGGGGTACCGGGAATACTGAACTTTCAACGAAAGACACAACCGACAGGTACCATTGCGCATGGCGGTGGCCGGCAAGTCTCATCAACCAGTCATAGAGTCGTCTTAACATGGGCGAAGGCAATACGCCGGGAGCTGCGATTTGTCCATCGAACTTGTGAATTGACTGCCGTGGGGATGACTCATTTCGGTTGTGGCGATGTTTGATATTGACGGGTGACTGCTGTTGCCTATTATCCGGCTCGATTTGAGGCCCCTGTGGCGGAACTGGTAGACGCGATAGACTCAAAATCTGTTGTCCGTGAGGGCGTGCCGGTTCGAGTCCGGCTGGGGGCACCAAAGTTTTCGATGAAATGATTGACTGTCGCGGTTGCGTGCTGATTTTTCCTGGCGCGCTGCCTGAGCTGTGTAACAATTGGATGAGCAGTGAATTGTCCCATTGATCCACCTGCCGTCGAGGTGTTAGGCATAACTGACCCCGGGGGCGCGGTGAGTTTACAGGAACATGTTTTGGCAACTTCATTCACGACCATGATCCGGGTTTTGCTGGCATCCGGATTGATCCTCCTGGCCAGCCTGACGGCGGTTAACGCAAATCCGGTTGTGGTCTATGACGGCAAGACCGGCAAGGTCATGGTTGCCAAGGATGCCGGCAAACCGTGGTTCCCCGCTTCCCTGACAAAGCTGATGACGGCCTATATCGTTTTTCAGGCCATCGAACAGGGCAAGATCACAGCCAAGACCAAGGGTACCGTCACCAAGACGTCTTCGGCGCCTCCGCCCAGCAAGATCGGGTTCAGGCCGGGCAAGAAGGTGTCGGTTGATCTGGCGCTGAAGGCGCTGCTGATCTACTCGGCCAATGACATGGCGTCCCTTCTGGCTGAAATCGTTTCCGGCACGCAGGCAGACTTCGCCCGGCTGATGAACGCCACGGCCCGCGACCTCGGCATGACCGGTTCGCACTTCGTCAATCCGCACGGCCTGTACCACAAGGAGCAGTACACGACCGCCCGCGACATGGCGATCCTGTCCTATGCGCTGCTGAACAAATACCCGCAGGCGCGCAAATACTATTCCGCGCCGCACCTGAAGCTCGGCAAGAAAAGGCTCCGCAACCGCAACTACCTGCTGCGCATATGGGACAAGGCCGACGGCATGAAGACCGGCTTCATCTGCCCGTCCGGTTTCAACCTGGTCGCCACTGCCAAGGTAAACGGCCGGCTGGTGGTCGGCGTGGTGTTCGGCACCCGCAGCGGCCGGGCGCGGGCGCACAAGGCCAAGGTTGTCATGGAGACCGCGGCAGGCTATCCGGCGACAACTTCGATAACGGCACTGCAGAATGAGGGCGGTACGCCGCCGAACCTGCGCAAGAGGGTTTGCGGCGGCACCGGCCTGCGCATGGTAAGTGCCGACAAGTTTTCCGGCTGGGGCGCGACCTTCGGCAAATTCAAGAGCGCGGCTGAAGCCGAAGCCGTCATCAACGGCATCCAGGCGGTCAAGGTAAACGCCTTCAGCAAAGCCGGAAGCGGCGTGGTGCGGATACCGTTCACCAAGGATTTCGTGCCGGTCACGTATAATATCTCGAAAAGCACCAGCCAGTCATTGTGCCAGCAGGTCAAGGGAGCCGGCGGCAAGTGCGAAGTGGTAACACCATCGGTGTTTGCATCCTTTGCCAGCCTGTCCGGACGTGAAAAGGCCAAGGGCGGCAAATCTGCACGCAAGACCGCAAAGAAGAAGCGCCGCAAGCGCCGCAAGCCGGCCTCCGACAAATAATGCCTGCCGAACGTACGGCCGAAAGTGCGGCGGCATTGCTACCGGCATCTCGAACGCGATAGTGTCTGCCGATGTAACGCAGACATCGCCTCAAACGAGTTCACAAAAATGGCAACACTTCCATCCATTCCGGTTTCGGTTCTCACAGGTTTTCTGGGCGCCGGGAAAACCACCCTGCTGAACCGGCTGCTCAAGGATCCGGCCCTGTCGAACGCAGCCGTCATCATCAACGAGTTCGGTGAGATCGGGCTTGATCACCTGCTGGTGGAGACCGCCGACAGCAATGTGTTCGAGATGGCGTCAGGCTGTCTGTGCTGCACCATTCGCGGCGATCTTGTCGATACGCTGCTTGACCTGATGGCGCGGCGTGATGGCGGCACTATCAAGGCGTTTGACCGAGTTATCATAGAGACCACCGGGCTTGCGGACCCGGCACCGGTCCTGCAAACGCTGATGTCGCACCCGGAGCTTCTGCAGCGCTACCGGCTGGAAGGGGTGGTGACCCTGGTCGATGCGGTGAACGGGCCTTCGACACTGGATCAGCACGACGAGGCGGTCCGGCAGGTCGCGGTTGCCGACAAGCTGGTCCTGTCGAAGGCGGACCTGTTGTCGGGGGCAGACGGCGAAGACGCCCTGCATGAGATCATTGCGCGGCTGCGTAAACTGGCGCCGGCGGCCCGTATCCTGACGACACACAATGGCGAGGCAACCGCGCAGCGGCTTTTTGAGGCGTCAGCGGCAGACGGTGAGGCCAGGCCCGACCAGATACGGCGATGGCTGGGTGCTGAAGCATTCGAAGCGCCTGAGCGGGCAGGCCGGCGCCGGTCGCGGCGCGGCGCGGCGGAAACAGGTGATGACCACTCCCATGGTGGCGGTCATGATCATTCGCACGACCATGCCCACTCACACGATGTGAACCGGCATGATGAGCACATAAGCTCCTTTTCCATCGCTACCGACAAGGCCATCGGGACGATGCAGTTCGAGCTGTTTCTGGAACTGCTGCAGAGCTATCACGGGCCGAACCTTTTACGCATGAAGGGTATCGTCAAGCTTGCAGACGATGAGGACCGTCCGGTGGTTGTGCACGGTGTGCAGCATGTGCTGCATCCGCCGGAGCGGCTGGAACGGTGGCCTGACGAAGATCACCGGACCCGGCTGGTGTTCATCACCCGAGATATCCGCCGTGATGAACTGGATGGACTTCTGAAGGCGTTCACGGATCCGATCACCGGCGGCGCGGAAGCGTTTTCCGATGATACATTGTCTTTGCGCAGAGGTGGCTGATGATTGACGTATACGGGTTGAACAACTGCGACACATGCCGCAAGGCGCGCAAGTGGCTGGCGGCTGAGGCAATCGAGCACGAATTTCATGACATTCGCAAAGCAGACCTTGATGAAAAGGTGATTGCCGGCTGGGCCGGCAAGGCGGGTTGGGAAACGCTGCTCAACCGGCGCGGTACGACGTGGCGCGGTTTGCCGGAAGCGGACAAGGAGAGTGTCGACGAGACCAGCGCGGTAAGGTTGATGACGGCGCATCCGGCGCTGATCAAGCGGCCGGTTTTTGTTGTTGGCAGTGATGTGCTGGTCGGGTTTACGGCTGACGTGCAAACAGCGCTGGCGCGCTAAAGAACAGTTATTTCAGATGGCGCACATGAACGCCGAGTAATGCAGAAAGCTCACTTGGCATGAGTTTTCCTGATGATAAAAACAAGGACCCCGGCTTCTTCATAGTGGCTCACCAGCTCGTTGCCGCTCTCGGCGCAATAGTGCGGGAAATCAATGGCTGCAGCCGGATCTGTCGCAAGAATTTTCAATGATTCTCCATAGTTGAGAGACATCAACCGCTTCCTGGCCTTCAATACCGGAAGCGGGCATTGCAACCCCTTTACATCAATTTCATAGTCGAAATCCTGCATTAAACTGGACACCTTCAGGTATAACATTTATTTCTGACTGGCAGATTTGACCAGTGTAGTTGCGCTCTCCGGTCAATGCCAAGGTTTGATGTGCCGGTGAATGCGGCGCTCAAATTCGGCATGATGGCGGTGTAAAGGGCCTCGAAGCGCTGGTCCAGCAACAATTCGCAAAAGGTATGGCGAACATGAACAAGCACGCAGGCAGTGACGGTTTCAAACCGATCCGCCCCGGGCGGGGCGGCAAGGGCAAGGGCAGGGCGTTTCCGAAGGGTCGCCAACTCGATCCGGTTGCCAATCAGGAGGTTGCAGACCTGCTCGAGGCGCATCAGCCGCTGCAGCGCGACATGCTGATCGAGTACCTGCATCTGGTACAGGACAAATGGGGGCATCTTTCCGCCGGCCACCTGGCCGCACTGGCGAGCGTCATGCGGCTGCCGATGGCGGAAGTCTACGAGGTCGCGACTTTCTATCATCATTTCGATGTGGTGAAAGAAGGAGAGACCGCACCGGCGGAGATTACCATCCGGGTGTGCGATTCACTGTCGTGCGAAATGGCCGGTGCCCAGGACATCATCAAGGCGCTGGGCGACAACGCGCCGGACAATGTGCGGGTAGTGCACGGACCGTGCATGGGATTGTGCGACGTGGCGCCGGCAGCCGCCGTGGGCCACAATTATGTCGGCAATGTCAGCGTTGAAAGGCTGACCATCATGGCCAGGAACAAGGAAACCAGCCCTGAGATGCCGGCTTACCAGTCATTGGACGATTACAAGGCTGAAGGCGGCTACGAGCAGTTGACCGCATTGCGAAGCGGCTCGAAGACACCGGAGCAGGTTATCGACACACTGCTTGAAGCCGGTCTCAAGGGACTCGGTGGTGCAGGCTTCCCGTCCGGCCAGAAGTGGAAATTCGTCCGTGCCGGTGCCGGCCCGCGCTATCTGTGCATCAACGGTGATGAAGGCGAGCCGGGTACGTTCAAGGATCGTTATTACCTGCACACCCGTCCGCACCAGTTTCTTGAAGGCATGCTGATCGCAGCCTGGGGCGTAGATGCATCTGCGGCCTATATCTACATGCGCGACGAATACCCGGCAGTGGTGCAGTTGCTGAAAGACGAGATCGGCAAGCTGGAGGCTGACGGTATCGTGCCGGAAGGCTATGTGCATGTGCGCCGCGGTGCGGGTGCCTATATCTGCGGTGAAGAAAGCGCGATGATCGAATCCATCGAAGGCAAGCGCGGCCTGCCGCGACACCGGCCGCCTTACGTGGCGCAGGTCGGTGTGTTCGGGTGTCCGACGCTGGTGCACAATATCGAGACGGTGTACTGGATGCCGCCGATCTTGGAAAAGGGGCCGGACTGGTTCGCTTCACAGGGCAAGGACGGCCACAAGGGACCACGGTCATACTCCGTGTCCGGGCGCCTGAAGAACCCCGGCGTGGTGCTGGCTCCGGCAGGCGCATCGGTCAACGAACTGATCGACATGTGCGGCGGCATGGCCGACGGCCACACGTTCAAGGGATACCTGCCCGGCGGTGCGTCCGGCGGTATCCTGCCGGCCTCGAAAGGCGATGTGCCGCTGGACTTCGGCGGAGAGCTTGCCGAGCTTGGCTGTTTCGTGGGCTCGCACGCAATCGTGGTGATGTCCGACAAGGACTCCATGCGCGATGCGGCGGTCAACCTGCTGAAGTTTTTCGAAGATGAATCCTGCGGCCAGTGCACGCCGTGCCGGGTCGGATGCGAGAAAGCCGTCAAGCTGATGCAGAAAGGCCCGTGGGACGAAGCCCTGCTGGGAGAACTGACGACCGCCATGGCCGATGCATCCATTTGCGGCCTCGGCCAGGCTGCGCCAAACCCGATTCGTACTGTCATGACGCACTTCAAGGAGGACGTTTCCTGATGTCCGGTAGCACAATCAAGTTCACCCTCGACGGACGCGAAGTCGAGGCCCAGGACGGCGAAACCATCTGGCAAGTCGCCAAGCGTGAAGGCACCACCATTCCGCACCTGTGCTGGAAGGACGCGCCGGGGTACCGCGCGGACGGCAACTGCCGCGCCTGCATGGTCGAAGTCGAAGGCGAACGCGTCCTGGCGGCGTCGTGTGTGCGGACACCTTCTGAAGGCATGGTTGTCAACTCGCAGAACGAGCGCTCGGCCAATGCCCGCAAAATGGTGATCGAGCTGCTGATGGCAGACCAGCCTGAACGCGCTGATGCCCATGATGACCAGTCGTCATTCCTGAAATGGGCCGACGCGATGGAGGTGGATGTATCGCGCTTCCCGCGTGACACATCACCGGTACCGGATGTGTCGCACCCGGCCATGGCGGTCAACCTGGATGCCTGCATTCACTGTAACCTGTGTGTCCGGGCGTGCCGTGAAGTACAGGTCAACGACGTGATCGGCATGGCGTTCCGGGGCCCACATGAAAAGGTGGTTTTCGATTTTGACGATCCCATGGGCGCGTCGACCTGTGTGGCGTGCGGCGAATGTGTTCAGGCGTGCCCGACGGGCGCGCTGATGCCTTCTACCATCGTTGATGAAAAAGGGCGCGGCAGCCGCAAGGCGGATCGCCAGGTTGACAGCATCTGCCCGTATTGCGGTGTCGGGTGCCAGATCACCTACAACATCCGCAAGGATGAGAAGACCGGCCAGGATCATATTGCCTTTGTCGAGGGCAAGGGCGGGCCGGCCAATGAAAACCGGCTGTGCGTGAAGGGCCGCTTCGGCTTCGACTACATCACCTCGCCTGAACGCCTGACCAAGCCGCTTATTCGCAAGCCGGGCCTGCCCAAGGGCCTGAACATGGACCCGGCCAATCCCATGACGCACTTCCGCGAAGCGAGCTGGGAAGAAGCGCTTGATGTGGCCGCCAACGGCCTGAAGGACATCCGCGACGCCAATGGTCCAAAAGCGCTGGCGGGCTTCGGCTCGGCCAAATGCTCCAATGAGGAAGCCTACCTGTTCCAGAAGCTGGTGCGGGTCGGTTTCGGGTCGAACAATGTCGATCACTGCACAAGGCTTTGCCACGCCTCTTCCGTAGCGGCGCTGATGGAAACAATCGGGTCCGGTGCGGTGACCGCGCCGTTCACCGCGGTTCGTGATTCCGACGTCATCGTAGTTATCGGGGCCAATCCGACCGAGAACCATCCGGTTGCCGCAACGTTCTTCAAGCAGGCGGCCCAGCGTGGTGCGGAACTGATCATCCTTGATCCGCGCGGCACGGCGATGAAGCGCTATGCCAGCCACATGCTGCAGTTCAAGAACGGCGCCGACGTGTCGCTGCTCAACGCCATGATGAACGTGATCGTGGAAGAAGGCCTGTATGACGAACAGTATATCCAGGCCCATGCCGAAGGCTTCGACAAGCTGAAAGACCATCTGGCGGACTACAGCCCGGAAGCCATGCAGGACATCTGCGGCATTGCGGCAGACGAAATCCGTACCGTGGCGCGCAAGTACGCCAAGGCCAATGCGGCGATCATTTTCTGGGGTATGGGCGTATCGCAGCATACCCACGGCACCGACAATGCCCGGTGCCTGATTTCACTGGCTCTGATGTGCGGCCAGACCGGGCGTGCCGGTACCGGCCTGCACCCGCTGCGCGGCCAGAACAATGTGCAGGGCGCATCCGATGCGGGCCTGATCCCGATGGTGTTCCCGGACTATTCGAAAGTCGTCGAAGAGGAAAACCTGACCAAGTTCGAAAAACTCTGGGATGCGAAACTGGACCCGGAACCCGGCCTGACAGTCGTCGAGATTGTGCATGCCATCCACGACGGCGCGATCAACGGCATGTACATTCTGGGTGAAAACCCGGCCATGTCGGACCCGGATGTGAACCATGCCCGCGCTGCACTTGCCAAGCTGGACCACCTGGTGGTGCAGGACATCTTCCTGACCGAAACGGCGATGTTTGCAGATGTCATCCTGCCGGCATCGGCGTGGCCGGAAAAGAACGGCACAGTGTCGAACACCAACCGCCAGGTTCAGATGGGCCGCAAGGCGCTCGAGGCGCCGGGTGAGGCGCGCGAGGACTGGGCCATTACCTGCGATCTCGCCAACCGGCTCGACCTTGACTGGACCTATGACAGCCCGGCCGATGTGTTTGCCGAGATGAAACTGGCCATGCCGTCGCTGGACAATATCACCTGGAACCGGCTGATCAGTGAAGACGTGGTTGCCTATCCATGTCCTGCGCCCGATCATCCCGGCGAGGACATCGTGTTTTCCGACCGGTTCCCGACGGCGACCGGCCTCGGCAAGATGGTGCCGGCCAAGGTGTTGCCGCCGGATGAAACGCCCGATGCGGACTATCCCTACATTCTGTCAACCGGCCGCCAGCTTGAACACTGGCACACCGGCGCCATGACCCGGCGGTCCTTCGTGCTGGATGCGGTGAACCCGGAGCCGGTGGTCCAGATGAATGTGGCGGACATTACCAAGCTCGGCATTCAGGCAGGCGACAAGGTGCGTGTCACAACGCGCCGTGGTGAAGTGGAGATCATGGTGCGGCAGGACGATCAGGTGCCGGTTGGCGCCATCTTCATCCCGTTTGCCTTTGTTGAAGCTGCCGCGAACCTGCTGACCAATGCTTCACTTGACCCTTATGGCAAAATTCCAGAGTTCAAGTTCTGCGCTGCCAGGGTTGAGCCTGCCGGGAGCCCGCAGAGCGTGGCAGCCGAGTAGCTGGTATGCTCTGCTTAATGGTTTCGCTGACGCGCGAAGGTGCTATACACAGGCCCGCAATCGAAAAGGGCGTATCATGGCAGTACTTGAGAAATCGAAACTGACCGGCAGGGTCACTGCACTGTTGTCCAGTCCTGACCGTGAAACAGGGCTGGAAAAAGCCCATGTAAACCGGATGGACATGGTGTTTGACGGCATTGTCGGCGATTGCCATGCCGGTCGCGGATACGAGTCGGACAGCCGCATGCTGGCGCAATACAAGCGCGGCACGCCGGTGGCAAACACGCGCCAGGTGTCGATTCTGTCGGTCGAGCAGTTGCGCGAAGTGGCCGGCCTGCTCGGAATCCCGGACCTGAAACCGGAATGGGTCGGCGCGAACCTGGTCACCTCGGGCATTCCCGACCTTACCTTCCTGCCGCCATCAACCCGCATGATGTTTGCGTCAGGCGCAACACTGGTGGTCGACGGTGAAAATGCGCCGTGCCGTTATGTTGGTGACGTTATCGAAAAACATCATCCCGACCAGGGCATGGCGTTTCCGAAACTGGCGCGCAACAAGCGCGGACTGGTGGCATGGGTGGAGCGCGAAGGCGGCATTTCGGTGGGTGACGAAATCGTTCTGCACATGCCTCCGCAAAGGATCTACAAACACGCATGAATACGCCGCGCGACATATCGGAATTTGCCATCGTGCCTGATCCGGACGATGAGCGTCTTTCGCGCGCGGTCACCGGTATCGACCAGACCGGTGCGCAAACCGATACCCACGTGGTGCACGAGCGCCCGCTGACCATTTACCTCAATGCCCAGGAAATCGTGACGTCAATGACCATTGGCGATCACCCGGACTGGCTGGCGGTGGGGTACCTGCTCAACCAGGGCATGCTACAGCACGACGACGAGATTACCGGCATCGACTATGATGACGAGCTTGAAGTGATTGTGGTGCGCACCGTGCGCGAAACCAACTTCGAAGAAAAGATGAAGAAGAAGACCCGGACCTCGGGCTGTGCGCAGGGCACGGTGTTCGGGGACATGATGGAAAACTTTGAAACCATTAAGTTGTCTCCGGATGCCCGGATCAAGACGTCATGGCTTTATGCGCTGACGAAAAAGATCAATACCGCGCCGTCACTTTACCTCAAGGCCGGTGCTATTCACGGTTGCGTACTGTGCAAGGGCGACACGCCGCTGGTCTATCTGGAAGACGTAGGCCGGCACAATGCCGTCGACAAGATTGCCGGATGGATGTTCCTGCACAAGGTGTCTCCGGACGACAAGCTGTTCTACACCACCGGCAGGCTGACATCGGAAATGATCCTCAAGTGCGCCGCCATGCGCATTCCGATCCTGGTGTCGCGTTCGGGGTTTACCGCGTGGGGTGTTGACCTTGCCCGCCAGGTGGGCATGACCGTCATCGGCCGGGCCCGCGGCAAGCGCTTCCTGGCGCTGTCGGGTGCGGAGCGTATCGAGTTTGATGCCGATGTCTCGCAGATCGAGGATGAAGATCGCAAGCATCGCCGCAAAGGGGCCAGCGGTGAATAAGGTAGTCGGGTGCATACTCGCCGGCGGCCTTGCCCGGCGCATGGGCGGCGGCGACAAGGGCCTGATCGAACTTGCCGGGCGACCGGTGCTGGATCACGTCATTGACCGGTTCGGCGCCCAGGTCGGCAATGTCATACTCAATGCAAACGGTGACCCTGCCCGGTTTGCCGATTATGGCCTGCCGGTCATGCCCGATACGGTTGAGGGCTTTGCAGGACCGCTTGCAGGCGTGCTGGCCGGATTGTCATGGGCTCAGGAACACGCACCCGATGCCGACTGGGTGGCGACGGCTGCAACAGATACGCCGTTCTTCCCGGCCGATTTTGTTACCCGCCTGCTGGCCGCGATTGAGGATCAGGGCGCCGATATGGCGTGTGCCGCCTCGCACGGGCGCAATCATCCGGTTTTCGGCTTGTGGCCGGTGCGCCTGAAAGATGACCTGCAATCAGCGCTGGTCGACGAAGATATCCGCAAGGTTGATCTGTGGACGGCACGGCACAAGCTGGTCGCGGTCGAATTTACGGCCAGCGGATTTGATCCGTTTTTCAATGTGAACCGGCCCGACGACGTGTCGGAAGCCGAACGCATTGCCAAAGGACTGGCGGCATGACACAGCGGGTCATCGGGGTGGCCGGGTTCAAGAACTCAGGCAAGACGACGCTGGTGGAACGGCTGGTGACCGAGCTCACCGGCCGCGGCTACCGGGTCTCGACAATCAAGCACGCGCACCATTCCTTTGATATCGACCATGAAGGGCGGGACAGCTTTCGCCACCGCGCGGCGGGTGCTGCGCAGGTGGCAGTGGTGTCCCGGCATCGCTGGGCGGTAATTTCCGAATTGCGCGATGATGCGGAACCGCCGCTTGATGAGATGCTGGCCAAGCTGGATCCGTGCGACCTGGTGATTGTCGAAGGCTACAAGCGGGATGGCCACGACAAGATCGAGGTACGCAACCTCGAAAACACCAACCCGAACCTGAGCGATGAGGATGAAACCATCGTAGCCGTTGCCGCCAATGGCGAGGTTACCGGTTGCCCGGTTCCGGTCTATGACCGGGACAATATTTTTGCACTGGCTGATTTTATCTGTGGGCGTACCGGTCTGGTCGAGGTACCTTGAGGCCATGTCCCGCAAATTGCTCGATGACTGTTTTCTGCATGACAAGGACCGGATGCGCCATGACGATGCGGTGGCACTCATCCTGGAACGCATGTCGCGGGTCGCCGGTGTAGAGACGATCCCGCTTTCCCAGGCGCATGGCCGCGTGCTGGCCGAACAATATGCCGCCCCTCGCGACATCCCCGCTTTCAACAATGCGGCCGTGGACGGTTATGCCTTTGCCGGCAAGGCTCTCAAGCCGGACGGCGATACGCAGTTCAAGGTCGTCATCCGTGTTGCGGCAGGCCACACGCCGCAACGGGCGCTGAGGAAGGGCGAGGCAGCCCGTATTTTCACTGGTGCCGTCATGCCGAAAGGTGCCGATACCTGCATGATGCAGGAGGATGCCAGTGTTGACGGGACCAAGCTGGTTGTGCCCAAAGGCCTGAAGCCCGGCGCCAATACGCGCCTTGCCGGTGAAGATGTCAGCCAGGGCGAGGTCATGCTGCCGTGCGGCGAGCGATTGCGGCCACAGGACGTTGCAGCGATTGCATCGGGCGGCGCCGGCAGTGTCAGGGTGTTCAACCGTCTCAAGGTGGGCCTGATTTCAACCGGGGACGAGATTGTCCGGCCCGGCATCCTTCTGGGCGACGGTCAGGTATATGACAGCAACCATCATTTGTTGCGCGGGCTGCTGAGCACGGTCGGGGCCGAACCGGTGGACTATGGCGTGATACCCGATGACCGGGTCAGGGTCGAACGGGTCGTGCGATCGGCGGCCCATGAGTGCGACGTCATCCTCACAACCGGCGGCGCAAGCCGCGGCGAAGCGGATTTCATTGTCGAGACAATCCAGTCAATGGGTGCACTTCACGCCTGGCAGCTTGCGGTGAAACCCGGCAGGCCGCTGGCAATGGGGCAGATCGCAGACACTGTTTTCTTCGGCCTGCCGGGCAATCCGGTGGCGGCCTTCGTGACCTTCCTTCTGTATGCGCAGCCGATGCTGGCGCGTCTGCAGGGAGCCGCATGGCACATGCCGCAGCGCTATCCGCTGCCGGCCGGGTTTTCCATTGCAAAGAAGAAAACCGACCGCCGCGAATTCTGGCGCGGCTGGGTGGACAATACGGACGAGGGTCCAGTGTTGCAGAAGTTCCAGCGTGACGGCTCCGGACTGATATCGGGGTTGCGGCAGGCAACCGGGCTCATCGAGGTGCCTGAAGAAACCTCATCGGTAAACCACGGCGACCTGCTCGGGTTTATACCGTTCAGCGAATTCGGCATCAGTTGATGGCAATCCGGCACGTCGTCTTTGATATCGGCAATGTGCTTTTGAATTTTGATCCCGAACTGGCCTACCTGGATCAGATACCGGATCAGGTGGAACGGCATGCATTCCTGCGCGATGTCTGTTCGCGCGCCTGGATAACCGCGCAGGACCGGGTTCACGCCTGGGCACCGGGCGAAGCAGAGTTGATTGCACGATATCCGGACAGGGAAGCTCTGATCCGGTCGTTTCGTGAGCGCTGGCATGACATGGTGCCGAATGCCATCGCAGACAGTGTCGGGATACTTGAACAGTTGTCCGGCACCGGTCTGGATGTAACCGCCCTGACCAATTTCAATGGCGAAACCTTTGATGAGGCCGTGCAGCGCTTCGATTTCCTCAAGCTGTTCCGGGGTATTACGGTGTCCGGCCGGGTCGGCATGCTGAAGCCGGAAGCGGACATTTTCCGGCATCACGTTACGGCTTTCGGCCTTGTGCCCGAGGCGACCCTGTTCATCGATGATGTGGCCGCAAATGTCGAGGCAGCGCAAAATGCCGGCTGGCATTCGGTGCAATTCAGCAATCCTGACCGTTTGAGACACGATCTGCGCTCGCATGACGTGATTGTCTGAGACACGTCCATGTGTCGTAATTCTGCGCTGCCCGGTCGTTTGACTTCACACGTGTTGAGTTGTTTTCACTATGGTTCGGGTCATAAAGTGTCGCTCTGGACCCGGAGGGTTGGATTATGAAGTCGCATGCACGTGTTGTTGTTATTGGTGGCGGTGTTGTCGGTGTCGGCACGCTTTATGCGCTGACCAAAAAGGGCTGGTCGGATGTTGTGCTGGTTGAGCGCAACGAATTGACGTCCGGCTCGACGTGGCATGCTGCCGGGTTGCTGCCGCTGTTCAACATGTCCTACTCGGTCGGCAAGGTGCATCAATACTCGCTTGACCTGTATTCCAAGCTCGAGGAAGAAACCGGCCAGCATGTCGGCCTGCGTCAGGTGTCGAACATCCGGCTGGCCCAGACCGAGGATCGCTGGGACGAGTTCATGTACTATGCCGGTGTTGCTGAAACCATCGGCATTCACGTCAACCTGCTGACGCCGGAACAGGTCAAGGAAATCTGGCCGTTATGCAATACCGAAGGCCTGCTGGGTGCAATTCAGCACCCGACCGACGGCTATGTGCAACCGGCCGACCTGACCCAGGCCATGGCCAAGGGCGCGCGCGACAAGGGTGCAGAGATTTATCGCAACACCCGTGTGATCGCCATCGAGCAGAAGGCCAATGACGAATGGCTGGTGAAAACCGACAAGGGCGACATCACCTGCGAGCACCTGGTAACGGCAACCGGCAATTTCGTCCGCCAGACCGGAGACATGCTGGGTCTCGACATTCCCGTTATCCCGGTCGAGCATCAGTACATCGTCACCGAAGCCCATCCGGAGATCAAACAGCGTCATGCAGACGGCCTGCCTGAAATGGGTGTGCTGCGTGATGCGGACTCCGCCTGGTACATGCGCGAAGAGGCAGGCGGCCTGATCCTCGGTCCGTATGAAGCCGGCGCGCCGGTCTGTTATGTGGACGGTCCCGATGAGGACGCTGAATACGAGCTCTTCCAGGAAGACCTGGACCGGATCGCACCGCACATTGAAAGCACGTTCCATCGCGTGCCCGCCTTCGGCGAGGTCGGCATCAAGAAAGTCTATAACGGCGCGATCTGCTATACGCCGGACGGCTCGCCGATCATCGGTCCGGCATGGGGCAAGAAGAACCTGTGGCTCAATGAAGGCCATTCGTTCGGCGTCACCGCAGCAGGCGGTGCCGGATGGCAACTGGCTGAATGGATTGTCGAAGGTGAAAGCTCGATCGACATGCTCGGCGTGGACCCGCGCCGCTTCGGGCCTTACGCATCGCGTGGTTATCTCAAGCGCAAGAACGAAGAAGCCTACCGCAATGTCTTCACGCCGCACTTCCCCGATGAAGAGCGCTGGGATGCGCGCCCGCTCAAGACGTCGCCGTGCTACGACCGGATGAAGGCGCTCGGTGCGGTGTTCGGTTCCGTTTATGGCTGGGAGCGCCCGAACTGGTTTGCGCCAAGTGCCGATTATGGTTTTGAACCCGATGAAATCGTGCGCCCTGATGTGATTGCCAAAGATAATCATGCGCCGGTCAAACCCGGTGAAAAGGTCAAGGAACTATGGTCGTTCCGCCGGTCCAACTACTTTGAGCATGTCGGCAACGAGGTGAAGAATGTCACCGAGAATTGCGGCCTGCTGGACATGTCGGCATTCGCCAAGTACGAGGTGACCGGACCGAACGCGGCGGAATGGCTGGATTCGATACTGGCGAACCGGATTCCGAAGACAATCGGCCGTGTCGGCCTGTGCCACCTGCTCACCAAGCTGGGCGGCGTGCGGTCTGAGTTCACTGTCTACAAGCGCGGCGAAAACGATTTCTACCTGGTTGGTCCCGGCGCTTATGAACGCCATGACTGGGATTACCTGACCAAGCTGAAACCTGACACAGGTGTCGAGCTGCAAAAGATTACGACACAGATGGGCGTGCTGGTCCTGGCCGGTCCGAAATCACGTGACGTGCTGCAGAAGCTGACCGACACCGACCTGTCCAATGACAGTTTCAAGTGGCTGACCGGCAAGTTCATCAATGTCGGGATTGCCCAGGCGCATGCCTTGCGGGTGAACTTCGTCGGCGAGCTTGGCTGGGAACTACATCACCCGATCGAGATGCAGAACCTGATCTTTGACCTGGTCATGGAAGCCGGTGAGGAGTTCGGCATCAAGCCGTTCGGGATCCGGGCCATGGGCGCAATGGCGGTGGAAAAATCCTACCGTCTCGTCGGCCGCGAACTGTCGGTTGAGTATTCGGCCTATGAATCCGGTCTTGATCGGTTCGTGCACCCTAACAAGGGAGATTTCATTGGCCGTGACGAGCTTGTCAAACGCCATGCTGCCGGTGACGAATGGACCTATGTCACGCTGGATGTGCACGACATCAAGGACTGCGACGCGCGCGGGTCGGAAGCGGTCTATGATGCATCGGGCACGCTGGTCGGGCGGGTGACCACGGGTTCCTATGGCTGGCGGGTCGGCAAGTCGCTGGCGCTGGCCATGGTCAAGCCGGCGAATTCCGCCGAGGGCAGCAAGCTGCAGGTGAAAATCCTCGGTGAGATGTTCCAGGCGACGGTCATTGCAGAAAGCCCGTTTGATGCCGACAACGAGTGCCTGAGGGCTTAAGCTCACAGGCGTCTCACACGGTTGTGTGTTGATCCTTTTGAGGGCAGTGTCCAGTTAAACGGACATTGCCCTTTTTGCTGGAGACAAACTCATGCACTCGACACTCGTTCCCGGACAGCCCGTACCAGCCCTTACAGTGCCGCTGGTCGGCGGCGGTGAGTTCACGCTGAACGCGGACAAGCCGGAAAACTTCACCATTGTCATTTTCTACCGTGGCCTGCATTGCCCGATCTGCAAGGGACAGCTGACGGACTTTCGCGCCAGGCTGCATGAATTTTCAGGTCTCGGCATTGATGTCGTTGCCCTCAGTATGAACACACAGGAACTGGCGGAACAGACAGCGCGCGACTGGGACGTATCCGGACTGAAGCTCGGTTACGGGTTGACCAGGGACCAGGCCCGGACCTGGGGCCTGTTCCTGTCATCGTCGATCAGGGAAGGCGAGCCGGATGTGTTTTCCGAACCCGGCATGGCCATCGTGCGCCCGGACGGCACCCTGTATCACTGGTCGGTCCAGACCGCTCCGTTCGGCCGGGCCAAGGCGGCGGAACTTGCCGGTGTTCTGAAATACGTGATCGACAACGATTATCCGGTGCGCGGCACGCTGGCGGCCTGAAGACGCATCATCTGAAAACAGGAAGGGCGCGCAAGGTGTGAAACCTTGCGCGCCCTTTAATTTGTCAAACCACGAGGGCGATGCTGATCAGAACAGACCCTCGATCTGACCATCGTCATTGAGCATGATCGATTCCGCGGCCGGTACCGACGGCAGGCCCGGCATGGTCATGATCTCACCGCACACGGCAACCACGAAACCGGCTCCTGCAGACAAACGCACTTCGCGCACCGGCAAGGTGAACCCGGTCGGCGCACCGCGCATGTTCGGATCGGTGGTGAAAGAATACTGGGTCTTGGCCATGCACACCGGCAGCTTGCCATAGCCCTGGTCTTCCCAGGCTTTCAGCTGGTTCATGATCTTGGCGTCGGCGACAACACCGTCGGCACGGTAGATGCCCTTTGCGATGGCTTCCATCTTGTCGAACAGGCTCAGATCGTCGCCGTACAGCGGCTTGAAGTCGGCGGTGCCGCCTTCGACCATCTCCACCACCTTGTTGGCAAGGTCCTTTGTGCCGTCCGAGCCGTGCGCCCAGTGCTTGCACAGAACCGCTTCAGCGCCCTGTGATTTTACGAACTCGCTCAGGGCTTCGACTTCGGCATCGGTATCGGTGATGAAATGGTTGATGCCGACAACAGCCGGGACACCGAACTTCTTGATGTTCTCGATATGACGGCCAAGGTTGGCGCAGCCTGCCTTCACGGCATCGACGTTCTCTGCACCGAGATCGTTCTTGGCAACGCCACCGTTCATCTTCATGGCGCGAACAGTTGCCACGATCACAACGGCCTTTGGTTTCAGGCCTGCCTTGCGGCACTTGATGTCGAAGAATTTCTCCGCACCAAGGTCTGCGCCGAAGCCTGCTTCGGTCACCACATAGTCGGCGATCTTCAGAGCCGTGGTGGTTGCCATCACCGAGTTGCAGCCATGGGCGATGTTGGCGAACGGGCCGCCGTGCACAAAGGCCGGATTGTTTTCCAGTGTCTGCACCAGGTTCGGCTGGATGGCATCTTTGAGCAGAACGGTCATGGCGCCGTCGGCCTTGATGTCGCGGCAGTAAACCGGTGACCGGTCACGCTTGTAGGCGACGATGATATCGCCCAGCCTGCGCTGCAGGTCTTCAATGTCGGTTGCCAGGCACAGGATGGCCATGACCTCTGATGCCACGGTGATGTCGAAACCGGCTTCGCGCGGGAAGCCATTGGCCACGCCGCCCAGATTGCACACGATCTGGCGCAGGGCGCGATCGTTCATGTCCATGACCCGGCGCCAGGAAACCCGGCGCACATCGATGTCGAGCTTGTTGCCCCAGTAGACATGATTGTCGAGCATGGCTGACAGCAGGTTGTGGGCCGACGTGATGGCGTGGAAATCGCCGGTGAAGTGCAGGTTCATGTCTTCCATGGGAACCACCTGCGCGTAACCGCCGCCGGCCGCGCCACCCTTCATGCCGAAGCATGGACCCAGCGATGCTTCGCGAATACAGATCATGGCCTTCTTGCCGATGGCGTTCAAGCCGTCGCCCAGGCCGACCGTGGTGGTGGTCTTGCCTTCACCGGCCGGTGTCGGGTTGATGGCGGTGACCAGGATCAGGTTGCCATCGTCATTGCCCTGGACGGACTTGATGAATTCTGCCGAGATTTTTGCCTTGGTATGACCGTAAGGAATGAGATGCTGATCGTTGATGCCGATCTTGGCGCCAATTTCCATGATTGGTTTCATGGTTGCTTCGCGGGCGATCTCGATATCTGATTTCACCGATGCCATTTGGTAGTCCTCCTGAATTCCGGCTGTCGTGGCTGTTTTGACGTGATTTACCGCTATTCTGCGGTTGATAATGAATGTGCGCGCTTGGCTAAAGCGTGTCCCGGAGCGTGAAACCGTTGTTAACGAACTTGACCATGCCGATGAGACGCCTAGTTTGAGGCATCTTTAATACGCGTAAGTCACGGTTGCTGCCAATAGATGATGAAAAGGCACTTGATATGAGAAATTTTCATGTACCTGGACGGTCTGCGGTGTATGCGGCCGAGGCTTGTGTGGCTACATCGTCGCCACAGGCGTCACTGGCGGCGCTTGATGTTTTGCGGACGGGCGGCAATGCAGCCGATGCCGCCATCGCAGCATCGGCGGTGTTGTGCATAACCGAGCCACAAATGACGGCGATCGGCGGCGACTGTTTTGCTCTGATCGGTACGCCTGACGGTGAGGTGACAGGCCTCAATGGATCCGGGCGTTCCAGCATGCATGCGGACGATGCCTGGCTGAAGTCGTCAGGTCTGGAAGAAATCGCAGCAGACAATGTGCACGCCATTACGGTGCCCGGCGCCGTGGATGGCTGGGCGGCGCTGCTGCAACGGTTCGGCTCAAGGCCGCTGGGCGACATGCTGCAGCCTGCCATCGCGCTGGCCCGCGAAGGACATCCTGTCGGCCCGAGAACGGCGCACGACTGGGCCGGGCTTGCGGACTTCATCGGGCTGGATGAAGGCGGTCGCATGCATTACCTGCCCGACGGCAAGGCACCGGCAGCGGGACAACTGGTGAAACAGCCGGCACTGGCCGATACACTGGAAATCATCGCCGCTGAGGGGCGCACCGGGTTTTATACAGGTACAGTGGCTGAAGACATTGTTGCAACGCTTCAGGCCAAGGGCAGCCTGATCACCATGGAAGACCTGGCAGCAACAAAAGCCTCGTGGGTCACGCCGATCAGCACCGTGTATCAGGGCCGTGAAATTCTGGAGATTCCACCGAACGGCACCGGGCTGACGGCTCTTGTGGCGCTCAATATTCTCAGCCGGTTCGATCTGGCGCAGTACGCGCCTGAAAGCGTTGAGCGGCGTCACCTGGAAATTGAAGCCATCCGGCTGGCCTGGGTCATTCGCAATCGCCACATTGCCGACCAGGATTTCTCAGACATTCCCGTCGAAGAGCTTCTCTCCGACGCCATGACGGACAAGCTGGCGGCGCAGATTGCCATGGATCGCGTCATCCCCGAACCTGAAGATGTCGTACCGCTGCCAGGCTCCGATACCGTCTATCTGAGTATCGTGGACAAGGACCGCATGGCGGTGTCGTTCATCAACTCGATCTATCACGGCTTCGGCTCAGGTGTCGTCACGCCGAAAACCGGCATCACCATGCAGAACCGGGGTGCGGGGTTTTCCGCCGTGCCGGGCCATCCCAACTGTATCGGTCCCGGCAAGCGGCCGCTGCACACGATCATTCCCGCCATGGTGCGCGAAAACGGCAGCATCGTGCAGTCGTTTGGCGTGATGGGCGGCGCGTACCAGCCGATGGGGCATGTGGCGATGATGGTGAACCGCTATGTCTATGGCATGGACCCGCAGCAAGCGCTGGAGTTTCCCAGGGCGTTTCACGAGGACGGGCAGGTGGGGCTCGAACAGGGTGTGCCGCAGCACGTGGCAGACGGGCTGACCGCGCTTGGCCATAGGGTGCATCGCCCGGAAGAACCCTATGGTGGCGGCCAGATCATTGCGATCGACCCTGCCAGCAATATGCTGTGTGCAGGCTCTGAACCGCGCAAGGACGGTTTTGCTGTCGGGTATTGACCCGGAACCGGCAGCTTCACTCAGGCAGAGGCCGCCAGGTCAGTCCTTGCCGGCCAGCTTCTCGATCTGCGACTGCATTGTCTTGATCTGGTTCTGCAGTTCCTTGAGATCCGTTTCGGACGATGCCTCCGGTTCGGCCTCGGTCTCCGGCTTGGCAGATTCTTCCGCAGCCTCGGGCGCAGCGCCGTTTACATTCTGCATGGCGGCAAACGGATTGAACAACTGCATGGCGTCCTGGAACATGGCCATGTTCTTGCGCGCCTGGTCCTCCATGGATTTTATCATCTCGGTTCCCGCGGTGCCCACCATCTCTTCGCGAAGCCGCTCATGCTCGCGGGTCAGGTGTTCCATGGAGAACTGCAGGTAGCTGGGTACAAACGCCTGCATGCTGTCGCCGTAAAACCGGATCAACTGGCGCAGGAAGTCGATCGGCAGAAGATTCTCGCCCTTTGCTTCTTCTTCAAAGATGATCTGGGTCAGTACCTGACGGGTGATGTTTTCACCGCTCTTGGCGTCATGCACGACAAAATCACTGCCGTCCTTGACCATCTGCGAGAGATCATCAAGCGTCACATAGGCCGAACTTGCGGTGTTGTAGAGACGTCTGTTTGCGTATTTTTTTATGACAATCGGGTCGCTCTTGTCGTCGGACATATTTGCTACTCTGTGGTCTTGAGATGAAGGGGACAGCCGGTTCCTGTTCGAAGCTGTCTTTGCATTGCAGCATATACACGCCATTGCAAGCTTGTCGAGCAACGCGATGACGACTTTCCATTGACTGGATTGGGGTAAATCGTGTGTGCTGTGTTTTTGCTTGGCCCTCGCGGCGGCTCATATGCCGCACAGACCGCGACCAATTGTGCATTGCACAATGGGTTTCGTTGGGGCAAGTGTACCGCAACCCTGAAAGCATGTTTTACGTAGTTGAAAAGGATGATGCCCATGTCCACTTCCGATAATGATGTTGTTATTGTCTCGGCCGCCCGCACCCCGGTCGGTTCTTTCAATGGAGCGCTGAGCCCGGTGCTGGCGTCTGAACTTGGCACCACGGCGCTGAAGGCCGCTATGGAACGTGCCGGTCTCGAAGGCAAGGACGTCGATGAAGTGATCCTGGGCCAGATCCTGACTGCAGGCGCAGGCCAGAACCCGGCCCGCCAGGCTTCGGTCAATGCCGGCATCCCGGTCGAAAGCCCGGCATGGGGCATGAACCAGTTGTGCGGCTCCGGTCTCAGGGCGGTTGCACTGGGCATGCAGCAGATTGCCAATGGCGATGCGAACGTGGTTGCCGCCGGGGGCCAGGAGTCGATGAGCCAGGCACCGCACTGCCAGCATCTTCGCAATGGCGTGAAGATGGGCGACTACAAGATGATCGACACCATGATCAAGGACGGCTTGTGGGATGCCTTCAACGGCTACCACATGGGCACGACCGCCGAGAACGTCGCCAAGCAGTGGCAGATCACCCGCGAACAGCAGGACGATTTTGCCGTGGCTTCGCAGAACAAGGCGGAAGCAGCCCAGAAGGCCGGCAAGTTCACGGATGAAATCTGCCCGGTTACGATCAAGACCCGCAAGGGCGACATCGTGGTTGACCAGGATGAATACATCAAGCACGGCACAACGAAAGAGTCAGTCGGCAAACTGCGACCGGCCTTTGACAAGGAAGGTTCGGTTACGGCCGCCAATGCGTCCGGCATCAATGATGGCGCTGCCGCGGTTATCCTGATGAGTGCGGCGGAAGCCAAGAAGCGCGGCCTGACACCGCTGGCCCGGATCGCATCGTGGGCAAATGTCGGTGTTGACCCGGCTATCATGGGAACAGGTCCGATCCCGGCATCACGCGCGGCGCTCAAAAAAGCCGGTTGGAAGGTCGAGGATCTCGACCTGGTAGAAGCCAATGAAGCATTTGCAGCGCAGGCGTGTGCAGTGAACAAGGACATGGGCTGGAACCCGGACATCGTGAACGTCAATGGCGGTGCCATTGCGATTGGCCATCCAATCGGGGCTTCGGGCGCGCGCGTGTTCGTGACCCTGCTGCATGAAATGCAGAAGCGTGACGCCAAGAAGGGCCTCGCCACGCTTTGCATCGGTGGCGGCATGGGTGTTGCCATGTGTGTCGAGCGCGACTGAGACAATTCAATAGAACAGGGAGTATGATGACATGTCACGTATAGCAGTCGTGACCGGGGGAACCCGGGGTATTGGTGCAGCCATTGCCACAGCGCTGAAGGATGCCGGTTACAAGGTTGTTGCCAGTTATGCCGGCAATGATGAAGCAGCCACCAATTTCAAGGCACAGACCGGCATTGAGGTGATGAAGTGGGACGTTGGTGATTATGGTGCCTGCGAAACCGCACTGAAAACCATCGAGAACGATTTCGGCCCGGTTGACATTCTGGTCAACAATGCCGGCATCACACGTGACGCGATGTTCCACAAGATGACACCGGAAAACTGGAATGCCGTCATAAATACCAACCTCAATTCACTGTTCAACATGACGCGCCCGGTCTGGGAAGGCATGCGTGAGCGTGGCTTCGGCAGAGTGGTGTGCATTTCCTCGATCAACGGCCAGAAGGGCCAGATGGGCCAGTCAAATTATTCCGCTGCCAAGGCGGGCGATATCGGTTTCGTCAAGGCACTGGCCCAGGAAGGCGCCAGGAAGGGTATTACCGTCAATGCGATATGCCCCGGCTATATCGGCACGGAAATGGTTCGTGCCATTCCGCAGGATGTGCTGGACAAGGCGATCCTGCCGCATATTCCGGTGGGTCGGCTGGGTGAGCCGGAAGAAATTGCCAAGTGCGTGTTGTTCCTGGTGGGAGACGATGCCGGTTTCATCACCGGTTCGACCATCTCCGCCAATGGCGGCCAGTACATGTTGTAACCGGCCAGGCGGTTCGGTGGAACGATCGAGGGCGGCAGATTTGGATCTGCCGCCCTTTTAATTTGGCAGCAGGTTACCTAGATAACACCAAGAGCAACGTGAGGGGTGCAGCCCCTCACGTTGCTCCGATTTCAGGGGCATGCAGGCAAGGGGCTCATGATAATATTTCTCGGATTGCTGGCGGGGTTCGTTCTGCTGCTGGCCGGTGGTGAATTTCTGGTGCGTGGTGCTGCCGCGCTTGCCCTTCGTCTCGGCCTGTCCAATCTGGTGGTCGGTATCATCATTGTCGGGTTCGGCACCTCCGTGCCGGAACTGGTTGCCTCGATCCAGGCCGCGCTCGCCGGCGCCCCCGGTATCGCCATGGGCAATGTCGTGGGATCGAACATTGCCAACATACTGCTGATCCTCGGCGTTGGCGCGGCGATCTACCCGATCGTATGTTCGAAGGCGGCTGTGTTCCGGGACGGCTTTTTCATGATCTTCACCGCGGCATTGCTTGGCGTGGCGTGTTATTCCGGCGTCTTGTCCCTGCACTGGGGGCTGATCTTCATTGCGATTCTGGTCACATACATGGGTTTCCTGTTGTATTCCGACCGCCGCAAGAACGGCAAGCAGCCGGTGGAACCGGACGATGACCTGCCGAAACCATCCAAGGCGCTCTGGCTGGACATCATGTTCGTGGCCTGCGGCACCGCAGCCGTTTTGTTCGGCGGCAAGCTTCTCGTCGAGAATGCCATTGTAGTTGCCAAGTCTTTTGAAGTGTCTGATGAAGTTGTCGGCCTGACGCTGGTTGCCATAGGTACGTCGCTGCCGGAACTGGCGACATCCATCATTGCCGCCATGCGAAAGCACTCGGACATCGCGCTGGGCAACGTGCTGGGGTCAAACATCTACAATGTTCTTGGCATTGCCGGGATCACTGCGGTGATTTCGCCGATCCCGGTTTCAGATGAAATGCTCAAGGTCGACATACCGGTGATGATCGGTGTGTCGCTGGTGCTGTTCTTCCTCGCCGTGGTGGTAAAGCGGTTCGGCAAGCGCGTCGGCTTCGCCTTCCTGGCAGGCTATGCCGCCTTCATCTATGCTGTTGTCGCATGATCTAAAAACTGTCCTTGGCCCTTCTCACTTCCGCAAAACGGGCGGCAGAGCCGGCACGCAGGAACGGATTGGTCTGCATTTCCTCGGCAATGGTTGTCGGAACGGTCGGTTTGCCGTCGGCCCGGAGTTTAGCAATCTCCCCGGCACGGGCGCGCAATGCCGTGTTGTCAGGTTCGACGCTCAATGCGAATTCCGCATTGGCTGCGGTGTATTCGTGGCCGCTGTATACGATTGTTTCAGGCGGCATGGCCTCGAAAACCTGCAAGGACGACCACATCTGTTCCATGGTACCTTCAAACACCCTGCCGCAACCCAGTGTGAACAGCGTGTCTCCGGCAAATACAATTCCGTCATCTGCGAAATGCCAGGTGATATGGCCGAGCGTGTGTCCGGGTGTATGGATGATCCGGGCGACATGACCGGCAAAATCGTATGTACCGCCAGGTGTCACTGTGTCGGTCAGGCCGGGCAGGGCATTGGGCTCTTCGGAAGAGCCGACAACAGCGCAGTTCCATTTGTCCTTGAGTTCAAGCACGCCGCCGACATGGTCATGATGATGATGGGTGACCAGTATATGAGTGAGCTGCCAACCGGTATCCGCCAATGCCTTTTCTACCGCGGCTGCTTCCGGTGCGTCAATGGACGCGGTTTGCCCGCTATCGGGACAATGCATCAGCACGCCGTAATTGTCGCTGAGGGCCGGGAACAGATGATACTGGAGACTGGACATGTTGATCCTGTTGTAACGGGGTGAATTTCGGATAGGTTGAAAAGACTATGGATGTTGTCGATCTCAAAGAGTTTTACGCCAGCAGGCTTGGGCTTGCAACGCGTCGCATTATCGTGTCACGGCTTCGTGCGCGGTTGCGCGGCGTAAAGGGCGCGCGCGTGCTGGGGCTCGGATATTGCACACCCTATCTGGACGGCCTGTTCGATGAAGGGCGCAATGTGATGGCGATGATGCCGGCACGTCAGGGGGTCGTGCACTGGCCGGCCAGGGGCAACAGCGCCAGCGCCCTGGTGGATGAAGCCTGCCTGCCCCTGGCAGACGGCAGCATGGACTTCGTGCTGGTGGTGCATGGGCTGGAACTCACCGATCAGCTGCCGGACATGCTGCGCGAACTATGGCGCGTGCTGGCGCCGCAGGGGCGCGCGGTGTTTGTCGTTCCGAACAGGCGCGGCCTTTGGGCCCGCTTTGACAACACGCCGTTTGGTCACGGCAGGCCGTTTTCACGCGGCCAGCTGACAACGCTTTTGCGCAATGCGCAGTTTTCGCCGGCCGGGTGGACCTCGATGCTGTTCATGCCGCCAAGCGAACGCCGTTTCATGGTACGCAGCGCCACACTGTGTGAACGGATGGGATCGTGGATCGGTCCGGGGTTTTCGGGGCTGATCATGGTTGAGGCAATCAAGCAGGTTTACGCGGTTACCGGGGGCAAGCAGAAACGCCAGCTGGTGCCGTCATTGCGGCCGAATATCATCCCGCAACCGGCGCGCACGGGACTGAATGTGCGATCCCAGTCCCAGACCTGATGTTTTGTGAAACTTGTTTGTCTTTGATTTTTTGCCAAGGACTCTCTAGAGCATATCTGCATGGCGGGGTTGAACCCCCGACGTGGAATGTAACGTGCACGGGCAGTTCTCCCTGATGGAAAAACCGGACATTCAAACACCTGAGCTTAGCGGTATCAGGCAGGAGATCGACAGCATCGACGAGCAGATCGTCGAACTGTTGTGCGCCCGGTTTGCGGCCAGCGAAAAAGTGCGGCTTGCCAAGACGTCAGACCTGCTGACCGGCGCAATGCCATACCGGCCGGGCCGCGAAGCCGTCATACTTCGCCGACTGGTTGAGGTCGCTGCCGGTCAAGTTCCTGTCGCAGTTATCGAGCGGGTCTGGCGCACGGTTATTTCCGCTTCCATTCTGGCCCAGGCGGACGTCCGTATTGTCACCATTCCTGAAGTGATGAGCGACCTGCGCTACAGACAGGCGACAGACCTGTTCGCGTCGCTGTTGCCGGTGGAGAAGGCGAGCTCGATGAAAGCCGCGCTCGCCGCGCTCTCGGATGGTGAGCAGGTGCTGGTGGTGGTGCCGATGAAACTCGACTGGCGCAGTGTGCTGGAGCAGACGCCCGAGGGCAAACCGGCGCGCGTGGTTGCGGTTCTGGCTGCCGGTTCCGACAAACCGGGACGGTCACTGGCAGTGCTTGGCCATGCGGCCAGTGAACCGACCGGAGAAGATGAAACGCTTCTGGTGACGACTGGCAAACTGCCGCGTGATTTTGTCCCCAAACCCATTTGGCATCTGAAGCTTGCCGATGATGTGTACCTGACGTCGATACCGGGTTACCTGGACATGTCGGAACAGCCACTGGTCAGCCTGAAGGGCAATACCGGCCTGGGGCTCAGGATCGCCGGCAGATACCCCAGTGCGATGGAGCTGAGCAAACCATGAGCAATGCAGCGGACATGCCCCGGCCACGCGATGGTATTTTGGAGATTGCAGCCTATGTGCCCGGCAAGTCCGGCGGGTCAGGGAAAGGCAAGGTTCATAAACTGTCATCGAACGAGTCGCCGCTGGGCCCCAGCCCGGAAGCGATGCAGGCCTATGCCGAATGCACGCAGAACCTGGCGCTGTATCCTGATGGCGGTTCGGGCGCGCTTCGTGAGGCACTGGCCGAGACTCATGGAATCAATCCGGCAAACATTGTCTGCGGTGCCGGGTCTGACGAACTGCTGCAACTGCTGGCGAGCGGCTACCTGCAGCCGGGTGATGAGGCTATTCACACAGAGCACGGGTTTCTGGTTTATCCGATCGTCATTCGGGCCAACGGGGCGACGCCGGTGGTGGTGGCCGAGCGCAATCTCACGGCTGACATAGACGCAATTCTTGGCGCGGTCACACCTCGCACGCGCATGGTGTTTCTGGCCAACCCGAATAACCCGACGGGGACCTATGTCAGCTTTGACGAGGTCAAGCGGCTGCACGTCGGCCTGCCGGCAGACTGTTTGCTGGTGCTGGATGCGGCCTATGCGGAATATGTCCGCCGCAACGACTACGAAGCCGGGCTGGAGCTGGTATCAACGTCGAAGAATGTGGTTATGACCCGCACCTTTTCAAAAGCTTACGGGCTGGCGGGCCTGCGCCTGGGCTGGGCTTACTGCCCGGCCAATGTGGCCGATGTGCTGAACCGCATTCGCGGGCCGTTCAATGTGGCCATGCCGGCCATTGCCGCCGGTGCGGCGGCCATTCGCGATGCCGGCCATCTGGCGAAAGCGGTTGAGCACAACGACATCTGGTTGCCGAAGGTCACGGCTGCGGTCGAGGCGATGGGCCTGAATGTAATACCGAGTGTCGGCAATTTTGTGCTGGTTCAATTTCCGCAGGACGGCACAAAGACCGCTGCGGAAGCTGACGCGTTTCTGGCGGCAAACAATGTGATCGTGCGGCGCATGGACGCTTACGGGTTACCTGGTGCGTTGCGGGTATCCATCGGTGATGAGGCCGGGTGCGGCGCGTTTATCGACGCGCTTCAGTCCTTTGTGGCGGATTGAGCAGGCATGGCATTTGACCCGTTTGAAAAAGTCGCCCTGATCGGATTGGGCCTGATTGGCTCATCGCTGTCTCACATCATGCGGCGGGAAAATCTGGCGAAGGCGATATCGGGGCATGCACGGTCTGCTGAAACCCGCGACCGCGCCATGCAGCTGGGCCTGGCTGATACCATGCATGAGGACCCTGCAGACGCTGTGCGCGATGCTGACCTGGTGGTGCTTTGCGTGCCGGTCGGTGCATGCGGGCCGGTGGCAAAGGCCATCAGTGCGGCGCTGAAACCGGGTGCGATTGTCACTGACGTGGGATCGGTCAAGGCGGCGGTTATCAGTGCAGTGTCGTCGCATATTCCGGACAATGTCCATTTTGTCCCAGGACATCCGATTGCCGGTACCGAGTATTCAGGTCCGGACTCCGGTTTTGCTTCCCTGTTTGAAAACCGCTGGTGTATCCTGACACCCCTCAGCGGAGCCGATGATGGCGCCACAGCGCGATTGACCGCGTTCTGGCAGGCTTGTGGTAGCGATGTCGACATAATGGACGCCGATCATCATGACAGGGTGTTGAGCATCACTTCTCACCTGCCGCAACTGATTGCCTTCAACATCGTGACAACGGCGGCAGACCTTGAAGAAGTGACCCAGCAGGAGGTCATCAAGTACTCGGCCGGTGGATTCAGGGATTTTACCCGTCTTGCGGCATCAGACCCGACCATGTGGCGGGATGTTTACCTGAACAACAAACAGGCCGTGCTGGAACTGCTTGGCCGGTTTTCGGAAGACATGTCGGCCCTGCAAAGAGCGATCCGCTGGGGCGACGGCGACATGCTGTTTGACACGTTTACCCGGGCGCGGGGTATTCGTCAGCGCATTATCGAGGCTGGTCAGGATACCGACGAGCCGGATTTCGGGCGCAGTGGCCAGCATGGCGAGGCGATCGCTACCAAAGACGGCCAGGATTGATAACCGGGCTTTTTGCCCTGAAGCCTCACTTTGATGTTGCGACGGCAAAGGGTCCCCAATACCAGGTCTGGTCTTTCAACTGGATGGGCAGTTTGTTGTCGTTGGCTTTCAGCAGCGGGTTGATAACCGCCTGAGCCGCATTCATTTCGGCATCATCCAGGTCTCCCAGGTATCGGGCAATCCATACTGCGTCGAAATAATTGGACGGTTCCGACAGGAGCTCGAAACTTCCTTCTCTGGGTATTGTCTGATCCAGGGCGCCGGTGACAGTGAAACTGTCCAGTTGAGCTTCGCCGGTGGACAGGTTGGACAAGGTGATGGACAGGTCGAGCCGCGGCGTGTCTGCTGCCGGTCGCAGATGAGCTTCGGTTTTTGCGATTGTCAGCTGTTTGTCTGCACTCAGCGCAATGGATTGTTTTTCGGCCAGCAGCGAGGCGAGCGCCAGGCTGCCGTTCTTGGAGCGATAACTGAACCGCACCGGGTCTCCGCTGATCTTGAGACCGTTGATGTTTACCGGGCCGAACAGGGCGCCGATGATATGGCTGGGGTTCCAGGCCTGGCCGATCAGGCGAAGTTTGTCGGCTGTAAGGTCGGTTCCCGACAGGTCGGCGCTCACGCCGGTACAGTCAAAATGGACACGGAAAGGATAACCGCCCCAGCTGCGCTGGTCGCATTTCAATGTGACATGTGCGGCTTCCAGTGCGGCCAGTTTCTGTTTGGCTTTGCCCAGGGCAATGTACCAGTAGACACTCCAGGCCAATGCAATGCATAGAAACACAATCAGCGGTGCCATCGTCTTTAACGGCGAGGTGCGTTTGACTTCGAGAGGGTTGCTCATGGTTGCAGGACCGGGACGGTTGATTGGTTGGGCGTTTGATTCTCGGTCAATTTATCATGGTGTTTGTTGAAGCGGAATGAATGTGTCTGCTATGCATTCAAACCGATAAACATTTGGTAAGCGGATGAACTTGGATTTTTGGGTATTTGGTTACGGTTCGCTGATGTGGCGGCCGGGGTTTGAGTTCGAGGAACGCTGTGGCGCCATTATGCACGGCGTTCATCGCCGGCTGTGTATCTATTCGCACGTGCATCGCGGTACACCGGAAAAACCCGGCATGGTCCTGGGCCTTGATCGGGGTGGTTCGTGCAGGGGTATCGGATATCGTGTGGCTGTCGGCAGACGGGATGATACGATTGCCTATCTGCGCGAACGCGAACAGGTAACCATGATCTACAAGGAACGGTGGCGCGAAATGTTCGTCGACCGTGACGGCACACCTCACAAGGTGAATGCACTTGTGTACCTGGTTGATCAGGACCATGTGCAATATGCCGGCAAGCGGTCTGCCGAAGACCTGTTGCCGTTTGTCCTGCAGGGACACGGCAAGGGGGGGCCGTGCATCGACTATATTGCCTCAACGCTGGATCACATTGAGGAACTGGGTTTCAAGGACAGGCATCTTTCGGAAGTCATGACGCTTGCCCGAAACCAGCGATTATAGCCAACCTTGGAAAACGGCTTTGAACTAGGCTGCCATTTCTGAAAACAGAGGAAGCACGGGCTGAACAAAGCGGCCCGTGTCGCGCGCAGGCAAGGGGCGGCAAATGGCCGGCGCATCGGCTGCATCCAGCTCAAGGGACGCAGCGAGATCGTCGTAAACACGCAATGCCTGGCTTTCATCGCCTGCCAGCAGGTGCACATGAATTTCACAGGCACCGTCGGTCATTTCTGTTGGCAGCGGGAAATCCCACAAGGGTGAAAACCGCCCCATGCGAACAGGCGCCCGCGCACCGCTCTCAAGCCGGCGGACCATTACATAAATGGCACCCGGCAAGGGCGGGCAGTTTTCAGTGCTGTAGACCGAATGGATGTAACGCTTGCCGGACACGCCGGTCCAGAACCAGAATCTGTCACTGAACTCGTTTTCCAGCTCGGCACTTACGCTAAATCCCATGACTTTTCTCCTGCTCTCTTGATGAGAACAAAAGTAGAACAAAAAATCTCTGAGGTCAAGATGAAAATTGCCGGTTCAACCGCATTTCGAGTATCCGCAGGACATGCAAGTGGCGCATCCTTCCTGAAAAACCAGGGAAAACTCGTTGCATTTGGGGCATTGCGGACCGGCGGGCCCCGCATCATCCCCGACGGCCAGGCGTTTCGCGTCAACCGAAGCCGGATCAGCCGCAGACAGGTTTTCCACATTCTTCAGGAACCCGGTCGCCAGCATGTGCTTTTCGATAACACCGCCAATGGCAGCCAGCAGCGAGGGGACATACTTGCCTTCCATCCAGTGACCGCCGCGCGGGTCAAACACGGCTTTCAGTTCCTCGACCACAAAGGACACATCGCCGCCGCGCCTGAACACGGCAGAGATCATGCGGGTCAGCGCCACGGTCCAGGCATAGTGTTCCATGTTCTTTGAATTGATGAAGATCTCAAACGGCCGCCTGCGGTCGTTCTCGATGATGTCGTTGAGCGTGATGTATATGGCGTGATCGCTGTCACCCCATTTCAGCTTGTAGGTAAAGCCCGGCAGCACAGGATCGCGGTCGAGCGGCTGGCGCATGTAGACAATGCCCGCTTCGGTTTGCCCAACCGGTGCGGCAGGGGCTTCGAGCGGCAGGGCGGCTTGCGCTTCGGCCCCTTCGTCAGCCAGCGCCTCGGACAGCACTGATCCGGTGATGTCATTGGGCCTGTAGGTCGTGCATCCCTTCAGCCCGAGCTCCCAGGCTTCCATATAGACATTGCCGAAGTCCTCGAACGAGATGTTTTCCGGGCAATTGACGGTTTTGGAAATGGAACTGTCGACATGGCCCTGCAGGGCGGCCTGCATGACAAGGTGATCGTGCGGTGACAGGTCTGCCGTGGTTACCAATGCATCCGGCAGGTCGGCTTCGTCGCCGCGCAGCGCGCGAAAAGCCCGCAGCGCGTAATCTTCAACCTGCTCGATCCGGTGACTGCCGTCCGGCTGCAGGACCTTGCGGTTGTAGTTCAGCGAAAACACCGGTTCGACGCCGGACGACACATTTCCGGCAAACAGGGAGATGGTGCCGGTCGGCGCAATCGACGTGAGAAGGGCGTTGCGGATGCCGTTTTCGCGAATTGCGCCGCGCACGTCATCATCAAGGTCGCGGACATGACCCGACGCCGGGTATTCCTCAGCATCGAACAGCGGGAAGGAGCCTTTTTCCGCAGCAAGTCCGGAGCTCGCCAGGTAGGCAGCGCGCTCGATTGCCTGCATCCAGATTTTTGCAGCCGCTGCGGCGTCTTCAGAGCCATAGCGCAGCCCGCACATGGCGAGTGCATTGGCGAGACCGGTAACCCCCAGGCCGATGCGCCGCTTGGCGCGGGCCTCGGCAGCCTGGGCTTCCAGCGGGTAGTTTGACACATCCACCACATTGTCCAGCATGCGCACGGCGATGCCGGTTATGCGCACAAGCTCTTCCATGTCCAGGTGAGCTGCATCTGAAAACGGGGTTGTCACCAGGCTGGCCAGGTTGATCGAGCCGAGCAGGCAGGCGCCATAGGGCGGCAGCGGTTGTTCCCCGCACGGGTTGGTGGCGTGAATGGTCTCGCAATAGGAAAGATTGTTGCGCGAATTGATCCGGTCGATGAAAATCACGCCGGGTTCGGCATAGGCATAGGTCGCCTGCATGATCCGGTTCCACAGGTCACGGGCCCGTACGGTTTTGAAAACGGTGCCGCCGAACACCAGCGGCCAGTCCCCGTCGGCCTTCACGGCCGCCATGAACGGATCGGTGACCAGCACCGACAGGTTGAACATGCGCAGGCGCTGGGCTTCATGTTTCGCTGTAATGAAATCTTCAATGTCGGGATGGTCGCAGCGCATGGTCGCCATCATGGCGCCGCGCCGCGAGCCCGCCGACATGATGGTGCGGCACATGGCGTCCCAGACGTCCATGAAACTCAGTGGCCCGGAGGCGTCCGCGCCGACGCCCCTGACCGGCGCGCCCTTGGGCCGAAGCGTTGAAAAGTCATGGCCTATGCCACCACCCTGCTGCATGGTCAGTGCGGCCTCGCGCAATCCATTGAAGATCGCGCCCATGTCATCCTCGATGGTGCCCATGACAAAGCAGTTGAACAGCGTCACCGAACGGTTGGTGCCGGCACCGGCAATGATGCGTCCTGCCGGCAGGAACTTGTAGCCGGACATGACCTCGGCAAAGGCCTTCTCCCAGCGTGTTCGGACTTTTGCCTTTTCAGGTGCCGCCAGTGCCTTGGCGACACGGGCCCATGTGTCGTCGATCGTCTGATCAATGGCTGAGCCGTCCGGCGACTTGAAGCGGTACTTCATGTCCCAGATTTCGCGGGAAATCGGATCAAGTGCGGTGTCTGTAGCCACGATGGTTACCCACAACTGGTGTGATGGACGGAACATCATCACACATATTCATGGTTTGTTCTAGCCAAAAGGTATTGCCAGCCGGTTAACCTGCGCGCCCTTCGGCGACCAGCCGGCTGGTTGCTTCTTCAACGACGTCCTGCAGGCGGGCTGAAAACTGCTTGCGGGTGAGACCGGCTTCGATCGGCGGCAGGAACTCCACGATGATGGTGCCCGGGTGCCGGATGAACCGGCGTCTGGGCCAGTACAGGCCGGAATTCAGCGCAAATGGTGTGCATGGCACGCCAAGTTGCATGTAGAGCGCGGTTGCGCCCGGTTTGTAGTCCGGCTCGGCATCCGGACCCATTCGCGTGCCTTCGGGAAATATCAGGACCTGGCGTCCAGCGGCAATGGCCTGTTTTGCATCGGCAATCATCTTTTTCAGGGCAGACGGACCTGCCGACCGGTTCACCGAGATCATCTTGAACTTGAGGCAGAACCAGCCGAACACGGGGATGAAGGTCAACTCGCGCTTCAGCACCAGGGCAGGGTCTGCCAGCAGGGGAAGCAGGGCAAATATGTCCCAGGCTGACTGGTGCTTGCCGGCCAGCAGGCCGCCTGTTTGCGGTATGTGCTCGCGGCCACGGACTTCCATCCTGGTGCCGGTGATCAGCTTCATCCACCACAATGACGTTCTCGCCCAGACCCTCAGGGCGGCTATGGACCAGCTTCTCGGCGTGAACATGAACCAGAACCCGAGCACCAGAAACAGCACCAGATTGATGTAGAAAACCAGATTGAACAGTAAGGACCGAAACGCCAGCACACCCAATTCTCCCGTACCGCATCCTGATTGTCGCCGCAGTTTCAGAGCAGCAGCGCAAGCAGGTATTTGACATATTCGCTGATCCACAGGCGCAGCATTGAAAACGAACGTGCAGTCTTCCCGGTGTCATCACTGGCAACCGGATAGGGCACCAGTTCAACGTCGGGCATGGCACGCGAAAACTCAACGATGGCGCGCAGAATATGATAGTCGCTTGTTACGACCGCAATTTTTCTGAATTTATGCCTGGTTGCCCAGTCGGCTGCTTCTGCTGCATTGCCGCGGGTGTCGGGAGCGCGTTTGTCCAGATCCACGCAGCAGTTGAACAAACTGGCTTCGGCCTGTGTAATCCGGCTCAGCTGCCGGGCCGTGGTTGCCGGGTAAACACCTGAAATCAACAGGCGTCTGGCGGTTTTCTGTTCAAGCAGGCGAACCGCTGCGGAAATACGTTCCGGCCCGCCGGTGAGAACCACAATTCCATCCACCGACAGGTTGGCCGGTCCGGCAATCTTGCGCGACTTTTCGGAAAATGACGCAAACCCTGCTGTTGCAGCAAGAAGCATGCACACAACGATACCCAGTCCGACCCACCAGCTATTGCCACGCCGTCGCTGCGTGTCGCTGTCATGCGTCTCGGCACTGGATTTTCCGGAAGGGTCAGACATCAAAAAACATCACCGGGTGAAATAACGTTCCAGGCCCTGGCCTGCTGCTCCATGGTCATTCACGGCGCAGCACAGGTTTATGCCGTGTCAGAACATGGCCTTCAAGACCCGTGATATGGAAATACGCGCCGTGATAAGTGAGATCATTGTAGCAACAACCGGCACGACAATAAAGGCGGCGTAGTTCGCGCTGCCGCTGTCCAGCGGGTGATACAGGAATGCCTTGACCGGCTCCGACAGCCGGCCGCTGCCCAAACCCAGGACAACGAAGGTCGCAAAACCCAACAGGGATCCGATCAGGCCGGCTTTCAACCCGGTCAGGCAGAAGCGCCACAAAACCTCGCGCGATATGAAGCTGTCGCGTGCGCCTGCCAGATACAGGACTTCGATGACCTCCCGGTTTGCCTCCATCGCGGCGCGTGTCGCGTAAATGACAAGTACAATTGCCGCTGTTGCAATCAGGCTGAGCACCGCGATGGCCAGCCATGTAAGCGAACCGGCCATGCTGATCAGCTCGGCCTGCCAGCGCCGATGCGTGTCGAGGGTGGCGGACGGAACTTCGGTGGCGAGTGTGGCGCGCAGCAATTCAAGATCAGGCGGCGACGACTGATCGATACTGACATTGATCAGGCGCGGTATTGGCAGATCATCCAGGATGCCGCCTTCGCCAAGCCACGGCTCAAGCAGCTTGCGTGCCGCATCCGGGCTGACGACATCAATGCCGGCAATACCCTTTGTGGCGGTCAGGATGTCGGCAACTTTTGCGGCGTCGCCGTCAACGTCGACCCCATCTGCCGCGGTGATCTGCACAGTGACCTGGCTGGCGATTTGTGACGTCCAGCTGTTGACGGCGGCATCCGTCATCAGCAGGGCGCCGATTGCCAGCACGGCGAGGTAACACATCGCCGCCATTGCCGTCATCAGTGTCATGTGCGGCGCTGTTGCCTGCGGAATGACCTTGGAGCGCCCTTTGCCGACCACCTGCAATTTCCGGTTGTCGCCGTCACTGAAACCGGACGCATGGCCCTCGAATTTCTCTGCACCGGCGTTCTTGTTCATTGCCATGTCGTCCTGCCGTCTTCGAGCCGCAGAACGGGAGCCTTGATGGTGTCCAGCAAATGAGTGTCGTGGGTTGCGATCAAAACCGTCGTGCCAAACTGGTTGAGCTGCTGGAACAGGCGCATCAGACGCAGTGCCAGGGCAGGGTCCACATTGCCGGTCGGCTCGTCTGCAAGCAGCAGTTCGGGGCTGGAAATGACCGCCCGTGCGATGGCCGCGCGTTGCTTTTCGCCGCCGGATAACACAGCCGGGTAGGCATTGGTGTGCTGGTCGAGGCCGACCCAGTCGAGCAGCTCAAGCACATTGTCGCGATAGTCTTTGAGCTTGTTGCCGCGAACCCGCAAGGGAAGCGCAACATTCTCGAATGTAGTCAGGTGATCCAGCAGCCGGAACTCCTGAAACACGACGCCGATCCGCCTGCGTACATCGGGCACTTTCCCGCGCCGCAGCCCGTTGGTGTTTTCTCCGAACAGCGAGATCATGCCGCGGGTCGGCTTGAGTGCCAGAAACAGCATGCGCATGAGCGACGTCTTGCCGGCACCCGATGCGCCGGTCAGAAAATTGAACGACCCCGTTTCAAGTGTCAGGTTGAGATCTTTCAGGATCTCCGGTCCATTGCCATAACGCAAACCGACATTTTCAAATCGAACGATCGACAAGCGGGTTCCTCAAGATCAGGCTGCCATTTCTACAATGGTTTGATACCGGATAGGCATTTACGCCGAATTAACCGTATTTCCGTTTTACTGTCAGTATCGAGAAGCAAGGTTTCTCTGGTCAGGCGAAAAAGCCGCAATCACTGGCGCCTTATACCAGAATGAGCCGAATCACCGGAACCGGACGTAACAGATGATAGTCTCCTGCCCCTCATGCGCAACCAAGTTTGAAATGCCAAATGAATCAGGCTCTGATGCGACCGTGATGCGATGCGGAAGCTGCGGGCATGGCTGGATCGAGGCGCATGCGACCGATGTAAGCGACCTTGTGCCGGTTCACGCGCAGCCCAGTAAACCTGATGTCGCTGATGAAGATGCCGAAGACCGGATCATCGCCGAAGCGCGCAAGATCGCCCGGGCAGCGCAGGTTGCGGAGCACAAGGCCAGGACTGCACGCCATCGCCGAAACGCACAGATGCGGGGCTGGACCGGACTCGCGGCCGGCATATGCCTGGTGCTTGGAGCTGTGGTCGCGATGCCCGAACGTATCGTGCAGGCGGCACCTGCGGCAGCAAAACTGTACTCGCTTGCCGGCAAGACGGTGAATGTCTACGGCCTGAATATCTCATCGATCCAGCAGCAGTACATGATCGTCAATGGCCAGCCGGTGCTGGCGCTGCGCGGGCGTATTGCAAATATCACCGAGCAGGACCGACGTGTGCCGCCGCTGCGATTCGTGCTCCGGAACGCAAACGGCAAACAGCTCCATACCTGGACCCTGAACAGCGTGGGCAAGGGTCCGATTGGGGCAGGCGTGGTGTCGACGTTCGTGACCCGGCTCGCTGCGCCGCCGGCAGGTGTGGAGAGTGTCGAGATTCGCTTTGCCAGACCTGGCGAAATCGGCTGAACTGCCGTCCGGGATTCTGACCTGGATCAGCATGGTTTTAACCGGAACAACCAAAACCATTAAACTGATCGTTTCCCAAGTTCTGGAGCAATTTTATGGGTTCAATTGAGCCCGTGACGCTCTAGAATATTTGCAACGATCTTGTCTGTGGTCAGATGAGACAACTTCTGATTGCGGGATGAGCAGCCATGACCGGTATTACAATTGACGGGCATTCAATCGAGATCTTGTTCAGCGAAACCGAGATCGCAGCCCGGGTCGCGGAAATTGCCCATGCGGTTGCCGACCGGGACCCTGAACGGCTTCTCGTTGTTCCGGTACTGAAAGGCAGCTTCATTTTTGCCGCCGACCTGCTGCGTGCCATGCATGGCGCCGGGCTGTCACCGGAAGTGGATTTCATGATGCTTGCGAGCTATCGCGCGCAAACCTCGTCGTCCGGGCAGGTCGAGGTGTTGCGCGACATTCAGACAGACGTGACGGAACGCGATGTGTTGTTGATAGACGACATACTCGAATCCGGCAGGACACTGGCCTTTGCCAAGGACCTGCTGGCCGCACGTGGAGCCAGCCAGGTGCTGACCGCCGTGCTGCTTGACAAGCCGGGTCACCGGGCAGCGGAACTTGATGCCGATTTCACCGGATTTGAATGCCCGGACAAGTTTGTCGTCGGTTACGGCATGGACATGGCGCATGCGTTCCGCGAACTGCCGTTTGTCGGCTATGTCACAAATCCCAAATAATGGCCTGAAAGGCCGGCGCGGGACCTGTTGAGGCACAGGCCGCGGCAAAACAGAAAAAGGCAGCTTTTCCGTGGAGGACAAGCTGCCTTTTCCGTTTTGGGACCAGCAGGAGAGGGGCAACCTGCCGGGACCTTCATTTTCTGTCCGGCCAGGGGAAACCGGAGAGAGGGTTAAGAAACGCTGTCGCTTGAGGGGCAAGAGCTGTTCGCGTTTCTGTTGGTAATGACCATAGGAACACGCTGCTTCTGCAGATGTGCATTTTATCACATCGCAGACATGGTGCTCTGAAACCGGTGCAAACCTGAGATGAAATCACATGGCCGGGGCTGGTGCCGGGCAACGGTCACACAGGCTGCAAGAGCGCATGGCGGTTTGCTTAAGATGTTGAAATTCATCAGGTTTACGGGTTGAAATACCCGCTGGCTCTAGTACAGGCCCTTGAGCAGGCGGTCGATATAGTCCAGTTCCAGTTTCGGCCGCCCGGCCTCATTGGCGCGCGAGCGCAGAGCATCCAGGATTCGCCTGGCGCGCTCCACTTCGGCTTCCTGGGGCACCATGTTGTCGCGCTGGCCGTATTCTTCTCCTTGCGAGGGCAGCGGCCTGCCCAGGGGATCGCGCTGCTCGCCGCGGCCTTCACCGTGGCGACCGACATTGCCTTCGTTGCCGGTGCCCTGCTGCATCAGTTGCTGGGCCATGTTGCGTGCGCCCTCGCGAAGTCCGCGCATGGCTTCGCCCTGGCTGCCCAGCGCCTCATCACGCTGGCCCTGGCCCAATTCACCGGCTGCCTCGCCCATTTGCTGTTCGGCCCGTCCCAGACCGTCAGGTGACTGCAGGCCCTGCTGCTGCATCTGTTCCATGAGGCGTTCAAGCATTTTGCCCAGATCGCCCTGCTGTTGCGACAGCTGGCCGTTGCCGGGCACTTGCTGTTCGGACTGGCCACGCCCGCCCGGTTCCTGGCCCTGCTCGCCCTGCTGCTGGGACTGGTTCTGGTCGCCCGAACGCTGCTGGCCGTTTTGCGGCATCTGGAAGGTCTGGTCCATCAGCTGCTGCTGGCGGCGCATCATCTCGGACAGCTGGTCGAGCATTTTCGCCATCGGCGATGTGCGCTGCGGATTGGCCTGGCGCCGGCCGGGCTGCAGGTTCTGGAGGATGTTTTCCAGTTCGGACAGCATTTGCTGTGCGGCATCGCGCGCGCCCGACTTGGCGAGATTCTCGATCATGTCCATCATGCGCTGCAGGTCCTGCGAACGCACTTCCTGCTGGGCGCGGTTTTGCTGCTGCTGGTTCTGCGCCTGCGGATTGTTGCGCTGGTTTTCCTGCATCTGCTGCTGCATGGCCTGCAGGTACTCGTTCATGGCTTCGCGCAACTGCTTCATCAGGTCTGCGATTTTTTCTTCCGGCGCGCCTTCCGCCAGGGCTTTTTCAAGTTCTTTCTTGATCGCCTGCAGCTTTTTCAGCGAGTCATGCAGATTGCCGCTTTCTATGGTCAGTGCAATTTCCCAGAGAGTGTCGGCAACCTGTTGGGATTCTTCATGGGTGCGTGCGCGGTACAGCTTGGCCGCCGCATGCCGGATCCCGAGATAGACGCCTGACTTCTCGACCACGCCTTTCGGCCATACCAGGATGGCGGACAGTGCGCGTACGACGTCACGCTGATTGTCCGGCTGGAAGAAGATATTCTTGCGCTGCTCGACCAGGGCCTGGGCAAGCGGCTTGGAAAACTGGCGTTCCGGCAAGGCAAGCTTCACCACATCACTGCGGCCGGACTGGCCTGCCTGATCCATGCCCTCGATGACAATTTCAACCGGCAAACCCGCCCAGGGATGCGCTGTCAGGTCCTGGAAGCTCTTGCCTTCGGCCTGCCTGGGATTGACCTTGCGCATCGAAATGGCGAATTCCGGTGCTTGCGACAGGAACGGACTGTCAATATCGATCTTGTCGACATCCAGGCCGTCTCGCCTCAGTGAAACCTTGCCGGACAAAGACGTCACACCATAATCGTCTGCCACTTTCCACGGCAGCGAGAATGCACCGGACGGGGTGATCTGTATCTGCTCGGGTACGGTCACGACAGGCGGCAGGTCGGGGATGACGTTTACGGTCCACATGCCCAACTCACGGCCTGCTCCGCTAACGGATACAATTGCTGATTTCTGGACTTTTGTGCGCAACTCCTGTGTCGCAGACGGAGGTGCCGCTTTCTTGTCTGCCGCGTCGGCCCTGGGTGTTTGGGCTTCAAGAGTGTCAAAGACGGCAGGTGCTCCGGTGGTTGCTGCGGGATCAGACAGGGTAACCTTGAGATCGTCCGCACCGTTGAGCCGGACCACCAGTTCTGAGCCTTGCGGAACAGAAATCACCGCGACTTCGCTGGCACCTGAAGCAGCCTGCGCACGGCGTGTCAGCAGGACAGGCGGCTTGGCGGTGTAGGAAGGCGGATTGAGCCACGCATCCATTGCTATTGCGTTGACAGGAGCCGGCGCGGTCACGGCAACAGCTTCTGCAACTTTCTCGCGCCAGGTACCTGCGGTCAGGACGCCTGCCGCGATCAATGCAATCGCCAGTGCGTTGCGCAGGGCGTTCTGATCGATGCGCGGCAATGGTGATCGCGGCGCCCCGGCCTTCAGATCATGCAATTGTTTCGCCATGCGCTGACGGTGGGCTCGCCACAGTGCTTTCTGTTCAGAACTGGCAGAAGGCTCATCAGCCAGGGTGTCGGTCCAGCCAGAGGCCGGGCGGTGCTTTTTGCCCGACCTGCGTTCAATGCGTGAAAGGGCTGCTGCTTGCGAAGGCCAGGACAGGCTGCCCAGGCTTTTCAATGAGTATAAAAACCCTGCACCGGCTGCGCCAAACAGGGTCAATTTCAACCAGACAGGCAACAGGTTCAGTACGCCGGACAACACGCACAGCAGCACAATTCCTGCAATCATCATTGCGGGAAAAAGCCGCTCCAGCAGCCGTTCCCAAAAGATCGAGACCTTGGCCAGCGAGAGCTTGCGGGCAATTATCTGTGCCGGATCAAATTTCATTGCCTGATCATTCTAGCATAACAAGGCGAAAGCAAGGGCCGTTATTGGCCAATTGGCACTGCGGTAAACGCAAAAGTGATCAGTGCGGATTGCGAGCCGGGATTATTGCTGCCATCCGGCAAGCCTGTCCATGCCGATCAATGCTTCGTAGGATTGCCGGGGCCGGACAATGGCAAACCGCTCGCCATTGACCAGGACTTCCGGCACCAGCAACCTTGAATTATAGGTTCCGGCCTGTACGGCACCGTAGGCACCGGCCGTCATGACCGCAATCAGGTCACCGGCCTTCACCGGGGGCATCTGACGGTTCTGGGCGAGATAGTCGCCGGATTCACATACGGGGCCCACCACATCGGCGATTGATGTCGCACCTGACTGGTCCGGTTCTGCAACGGTGATGATGTCATGCCAGGCATCATACAGTGTCGGCCTGATCAGATCGTTCATCGCCGCGTCCACGATGATGAACTTCTTGCCTTCTTCCTCTTTCACGTGAATGACGCGAGTGACCAGAATACCGGCATTGCCGGCAATCATGCGGCCGGGCTCCATGACAAACTTGCAGTCAAGATGGCCCAGGGTGTCACGCACGACGGAAGCATACTCGTCCGGATGCGGCGGTACGTCATTGGTGCCGCGATAGGGGACGCCCAGGCCGCCGCCGAAATCAATGTGGGTGATGGTATGGCCATCTTCGCGCAGTTGCTGCACCAGTTCACCCAGCAGGGTGTAGGCTTCGTGATAAGGCTCAAGGGTTGTGATCTGGGATCCGATATGTACATCGACGCCACTGATCCGCAGGCCCGGCAACGATGCCGCGCGGGCATAGATTTCCCGTGCCCGGCTCATGGAGATGCCGAACTTGTTTTCCGATTTGCCAGTGGTTATTTTTGCGTGGGTCTTGGCATCAACATCCGGGTTTACCCTGATGGAGATGGTTGCCGTTTCGCCCAGGCGACGGGCAACTTCAGACAAAAGCTCCAGCTCGGGTTCACTTTCGACATTGAAGCAGGCAATCCCCTCACGCAACGCATAGGACATTTCTGCTGCGGTTTTGCCAACGCCGGAAAAAACGATCTTGCGGGCCGGCACGCCGGCGGCACGGGCACGGCGCAATTCGCCTTCCGACACCACGTCCATGCCGGCACCAAGGTCTGCAAGCGTCTTGATCACGGCCTGGTTGGAGTTTGCCTTCATGGCATAGCAGATGGTCAGGTCGAGGTCGTGAAAAGCCGCCTTCAGGACTTCAAGATGCCGGGTGAGCGTTGCCGTCGAATAGCAGTAAAACGGGGTTTCCACGTCCTCAGCCAGTTCGGCCAGATCAATGTCTTCCGCGTGAAGGGTGCCGTTTCGATAGGAAAAATGATGCATGGAACAACCGGTCAAACTGCTGGATCAAAAAGTGTGGGGGCAACATCGTGCGCTCGTCCGAATGCATGTCGCCCTACATATGTGTCATGGCTGGAGAAACCGCATGAACACGAATGATGGGGTCCGATGTTCAGTTCGGTTTTATTAGCGGGTCAATGGCGGCAGGCTCATCCGGATCGGGAGCTGCAACACCGGGCGGTGGTTCCAATGGACCGCGGATACCGCATGCCGACAGCGAAATTGCCAGCAGGGCAAGAACGATAAGTTTGCGCAGTTCCATGGATCCGATTCCAGACGATATTTCTTTCAGTTCGTTTCTTGTACCCTAAACCGGGGGTACAGGCAAAGCGGCAAGTTGCTCTGAAACCTCATAAGTGGTCAGGTTTATGATTTCTGGCGATTACACCCAAAATCATCCCGGTCTAATCCCCCAGTTTTGCGGTAACCGTCTGTACTTTGATCCAATAGCGTGGATTGCGGGGTTCGGGCTGGTTGGGGAAGGTGACAATCTGCTCGCCCTGGTAGTTTCCAGCGGGTTTCAGCTGTATCGGGTCAAAGCCGACCGTGCGTGTGCCGATCACGGTGCAATTGGCGTTGAGTTTGCCAGGGTCGATATCGGCCTGCACCACATCATAAAATACCGGGCAGGAATACAATGTGACCTGCAGGGTCAGGCTGGTGACCGTGAATTCCGTCGAGCGGTTGGTGAGCAGTGTCCGCAACTGCCATTTGAACAGGTCAGCTTCAACACGCTCCCTGCCGGCGCTGTCAAAAACAGTCCGGCTCGGATTGGTCAAACTTGTCTTGCCGATAGCGATGTCGGTTGATTTCACCGCGCCAAAGGTCACGCTTTCCTGCTTGCGCACCTCGGAGAACCGGTCAGCGGTTTTGATATCTGCTTCGATATCCCGCTGGGTGAGCGTGAATATCAGCATGAACACGCCAAACACAATGGTGGAGAATGCCAGCAGGCCACGCCGCCACACCGTATTGGTGACAAACAGCCAGATTACAGCGATCAGCAGCAGATAAATTATCAGCCAGCGCATGCGTTACCTCTTTCCCGGCAAATAAGTTGCTGCTCGGTACCAATCACTTAATCACTTACCGTTCGGTATGCAATTCATGTAAAGTGCGGCCAAACATCCTTCATGGCGAACATGTTTGAAAACCCGTCATTGATGATATCTTTGTGATAACGGGTATTTTGGGGTTTCTGGATTGTGAGAATGATTTCACGAAGGCAATTCCTCAGGCTTGTGGGAGGCGGTTTCATAGCTTCGGCCGCCTTGAGCACCTATGCATTTGCAATTGAGCCAATGTACCGGCTGCGTCTCGCGACATACAGGTTTACACCGCCAAACTGGTCTGCCGGGCTGAAACTGCGGGTGGCACTGATTGCCGATATCCATGCCTGCAAACCCTGGATGACCATCGAGCGCATCGAGGAGATTGTTGCAAGGACGAACGATCTCAGACCCGACGTAATCCTGCTGCTGGGGGACTACAGTGCCGGCATGCGCCTGGTGACGGAGTACGTGCATTCCAGTGCGTGGGCACCGGTCCTGGGTAAGCTGAAAGCGTCTTTGGGGGTTTACTCCGTTCTGGGAAATCATGACTGGTGGGAGGACAAAAGCGCGCAACGCGCCGGTCACGGGCCCACTTTCGGCCAGCTCGCCTTGCAAGGGCAAGGAATTCCGGTTCTGGAAAATGACGCCGTCAGGCTCCTTAAGGACGACAAGGCCTTCTGGATCGCCGGCCTGGGAGATCAACTGGCTTTGCTGCCACATAAAAAATATGGCCGGCATCACTGGCAGGGAATGGATGATCTTGAGGGCACCCTGGCCAAGGTAACCGACACCGCGCCGGTATTGCTGATGGCGCACGAGCCGGACGTTTTCCCCACTGTTCCGGATCGCGTATCTGTCACAATGTCAGGCCACACTCACGGCGGGCAGGTTCGGCTGTTCGGTTATTCACCTGTGGTGCCGTCGCGGTACAAGAACCGTTATGCCTATGGCCATGTTGTTGAAAATGGCCGCCACCTGGTCGTTTCCGGCGGGCTCGGGTGCTCAATTGCACCGGTACGATTTGGTTCTCCGCCCGAGATCGTCATGCTGGAGCTGGGTGAGAGCGCCGCAGTGTGACCGGCAGGCCCAGCCGGTCAGGCCAGGATTTTCAACCAGCGCTTGGCCTCGCGCCTTACGTTTGCCGGTGCCGTGCCGCCGAAACTCTTGCGAGAACCCGCAGATGCACCCGGCGTCAGGACCTTGAATACATCTGAAGTCATGCGCTGTTCTACTGCCTGCATGTCCTGAAGGCTCAGTTCGTCCAGCGCCACACCGCGTTTTTCCGCCATCGCAACCAGCGTGCCGGTGACATGATGGGCATCCCGGAAAGGCATGGCGAGAACCCGAACCAGCCAGTCGGCAAGATCGGTTGCGGTTGAATATCCGGAACCGGCAGCGTCTGCGAGCCTGGCGGTCACAGGTTCCATGTCTGACGCCATGCCGGTCATGGCGGCAATTGCCAGCGAAAGTGCGTCAATGGCGTCGAAAGCCGGTTCCTTGTCTTCCTGCATGTCCTTGGAATACGCCAGCGGCAGGCCCTTCATGACCAGCAGGAGGCTGGTGAATGCGCCCAGAATGCGGCCCGGTTTGGCGCGAATGAGTTCGGCTGCATCGGGGTTCTTCTTTTGCGGCATGATGGATGAACCGGTGGTGAAGCGGTCCGACAGTCTGATAAAGCCGAACTGCGGTGTCGACCAGATAACCAGCTCCTCGGCAAATCGCGACAGGTGCATGGCGCAGATCGAGGCCGCGGCAAGGGTTTCCAGCACAAAATCACGGTCTGCCACACTGTCGAGCGAGTTGCGTGTCGGGCGGTCAAACCCGAGCGCCTTTGCGGTCATGGCCCGATCAATCGGAAACGATGTGCCTGCCAGTGCCGCTGCGCCGAGCGGGCTTTCGTTCATTCTCCTGCGGGCGTCGGCGAACCGTGAGCGGTCACGCGCAATCATCTCCACATAGGCCAGCAGGTGATGACCGAAAGTGACCGGTTGCGCGGTCTGCAGGTGGGTGAAGCCCGGCATCACGGCATCGGCGTGGGCCAGCGCCTTTTCGGCAAGTGCGCGCTGCAGGCCCGACAGCTGCTCATCGAACATGTCCATGCAGTCACGGACATAAAGCTTGAAATCCGTCGCCACCTGGTCATTGCGCGAGCGCGCCGTGTGCAGCCTGCCGGCAGCATCGCCAATGCGGTCCTTCAGGGCGGCTTCCACGTTCATGTGAATGTCTTCGAGCGCTGCGGAGAACGTAAACCGGCCCGCTTCAATATCCTTGCCGATGGCCTTGAGCCCGCGCACGATGTCACGGACATCTGATTTGGCAATGATGCCGCATTCCCCCAACATGGTGGCATGGGCTATCGATCCTGCGATATCCTGTGCAAAAAGACGTTGATCAAAGCTGATCGAGGCATTGATCTTTTCCATTATCTCATCGGGACCGGTGTTGAACCTGCCGCCCCACATCTTATTTGTCATCTATGACCTGCCATCAGTTTGCATGTTCAAAAACCCAGAGCCCGGAAAACCATGACCAGTAACAACCCCAAGCCGCAATCTTCATCATCACGCAGCAAGATGCTCGGCGTTGTCGCGGCCGGTCTTGCTGTTGCCGTAGCCGGGGTTTACGCGATGTTGGGCAGCAATGGCAATGAAGAGGTTAGCCAAAAAGCTGTCGCGGTGACTGCGCCAGCCGCGCCGGGCAGCGCACCGTCGCAACTGGACAAGTCCCTGTCCGCCGGTGCAATGGCGGCATTTGTGTTCAAGAAAGACCGGCCCGAGGTCGTGACCGGCGAGTTCAAGGATGCCGACGGCAACACAATCGACATGAGCAACTGGAAAGGCCGGGTTGCGCTGGTCAACCTGTGGGCGACCTGGTGCGGGCCGTGCCGTGCAGAAATGCCCCACCTGGCCAAGCTCCAGGAACTTTACGGCAGCGATCAGTTTGAAGTCGTGGCGCTCAGCGTTGATCTGAAAGGTGCAGAAGCGTCATCTGCATTCCTGAAGGAGATCAAGGCCGACAATCTTGCGCTTTATGTCGACCAGACTACCAAGGCGATGAAAAAACTGGGTGCGTACGGATTGCCCCTGACGGTCCTGGTTGATCGTGACGGCAGGGAAATCGGCCGCTTGCTCGGCCCGGCTGACTGGGCGGGAGAAGAAGCCAAGCGGTTGATAGAAGCAGCGATTGCGGAAAATCCGCAATCCTGATCATCTCCAGAGTGCCAGAAACACGTTATCGGTTCAATTGAACCCCTGTGCCGTCCTAGCGGGGTTGTTGTGCGAGCCAGCCATGCGCTGCGTCCAGGTTTTGCAGGCGGCGCCAGCCGAGCGGCGTTTCAACCGCAACCGTGCCGTCTTCCAGCGTCATGGCCAGATGCCCGTCAATATTGAATTCATCTATGGCAAGCGGCCATCCGCGCGGATCAGACGTATCCGGAATGATCGGGGCCGGCGGTGGAGCGTAGGGTGCGGGTTCAAACGCCTTTTGCGCAGATGCCTCATCCGCCCCGGCGCTCTGGTCTTCAGTGCCATCGGGTTCAGGCGCCGCCGCTTCGCCATCCGCATCCGGTATCGGTTTCATTGGCGGCAGATCGTCATCACCGGTCGGGGCGACCATCATCGCACTGCCTGCAACCGGACTGCTGTCCAACAGTTTTGCCGTGTTATTGGCGGTTATGATCATCGCCTTCGCCATCGTCGCATTGATGACGCACAGCAGGCCGAGAGTAAGCGTTGCAGCACCACCGGCCATCAACGGTCCGCCGGCAGCGACGCCGAAATCACTCTGCATCAAAAGATAAACGCCGTAACCCAGAAGACCGCCGCCACCGAGCACGGCCAGCCATCCCAACGCCCCCACAAGACCGGCGATACCGCGGCCGGTTGTCACTTCTTCAGACATATATGTACCCCCGTACCAAATCCCTCACAGCCAGTTGACCACAAAACTGCCTTTTGGGCAATTCGTCATCTGGTTGGAACGGGCGTCTCGCCACGATAGTCATAGAACCCACGATTGGTTTTGCGGCCAAGCCATCCAGCCTCAACATATTTCACCAGTAACGGACAAGGCCGGTACTTGCTGTCGGCAAGTCCGTCGAACAACACCTGCATGATGGACAGGCAGGTATCAAGCCCGATAAAATCGGCCAGTTCCAGCGGTCCCATCGGGTGATTGGCGCCGAGTTTCATGGCCTTGTCGATGGCTTCCACCGATCCGACCCCTTCATATAGCGTGTAAACGGCTTCGTTGATCATGGGCAGCAAGACCCGATTAACGATGAATGCCGGGAAATCCTCCGCAACAGCTACCGACTTGTCCATGGTGCCGACAAACTCGCGCACCTCCTGGAAAATTTCGTCGACCGTGGCAATGCCCCGAATAAGTTCTACCAGTTCCATCACCGGTACCGGGTTCATGAAGTGGATGCCCATGAACCGCTCCGGGCGGTCCGTTCCGGCAGCCAGCCGGGTGATGGAAATTGACGACGTGTTGGAGCCGATCATGGCTTCCGGTTTGAGATGTGGGCAAAGATCGTTGAAAATCTTGCGTTTTACGTCTTCGTCTTCAACCGCTGATTCAATAACCAGATCAACATCACCAAACTGGTCGAAACTGCCATAGGGCGCGATCCGTTCAAGCGCCGACTTGCGGTCGGCTTCCGTTATTTTTTCCGATTTGACCTGGCGGGCCATGTTGCCGTTGATGGTTGCAAGGCCTTCTTCGATCTTGTCTGTCGAAACGTCGTACAAACCCACATCATAGCCCGACAACGCGCAAACATGTGCGATGCCAGAGCCCATCTGGCCCGCACCGATAACCCCGATTTTTCTGATCGTCATATTTTTCTATGTCTCTTCATACCGCGAAGTTCGGGAGCCTATCGCGGGTGTTGCCGCGCGGCAAGAGAGTTTATCGCAGTGCAATATAAAACCCGCCTGACGTTTCCATCAGACGGGTTGAAGTGTGTTTTTTTGAGACTTTCCCGGCTCGGGTCTTACCCAATAGATCAGCATGGTTTTTGATTTGCTCAATCAAAAACCACAAAGCCGATCGTTTCCAAAGTGCTAGAGCAACTTTATGGGTTCAATTGAACCCATGTCGCTCTAGTAACCGGCTTTTGCCAATTCATCGTCGAAAGCCGGCACGGCTTCGAACAGGTCCGCAACCAGGCCGTAATCAGCGACCTGGAAGATCGGTGCTTCTTCGTCCTTGTTGATCGCCACGATGACCTTGGAGTCCTTCATGCCTGCAAGGTGCTGAATGGCGCCGGAGATACCGACGGCAATGTACAGGTCCGGCGCAACCACCTTGCCGGTCTGGCCAACCTGGTAGTCGTTCGGCACATAGCCGGCGTCGACCGCGGCGCGTGACGCACCAACGGCGGCATTGAGCTTGTCGGCGACTTTTTCCAGCATGGCAAAGTTTTCACCGTTCTGCATGCCGCGCCCGCCGGACACGATGATGCCGGCAGAGGTCAGTTCCGGCCGGTCCGACTTGGACAGGTTTTCACTGACGTAGGATGTAAGACCCGGATCTGCAGGTGCATCGATCTTTTCGATTGCCGCGGAACCACCGGTGCCGGCGGAGTCAAATGAGGCTGTCAGGACCGTAACGATCTTCTTGGCACCTGTTGCCTGCACGGTCTGCACGGCGTTGCCGGCATAGATCGGACGTTCGAACGTATCGGCGCTTTTCACCGCAATGATGCCGGAAACCTGCATTTCGTCGAGCAGGGCTGCAACGCGCGGGGAAACGTTTTTGCCGCTGGTTGTTGCCGGTGCGACCATGGCATCGTGACTTGCCATCAGGCCGACGATGAGCGCCGCCATTGGTTCAGCCAGTGGCCGTTCAAACATTGCGTCATCGCAATGCAGAACTTTGGCCACGCCGGCAAGTGCTGCGGCTTCCTTGGCGGCACCGTCAGCATTGTGTCCCGCCACCAGCACATTGATATCACCGCCCATCTGGGTGGCGGCGGTCAGTGCCTTGTGGGTTGCGTCCTTGAGACCGGCATTGTCGTGCTCGGCTATGAGGAGAATGGCCATGATCAGATTACTCCTGCTTCGTTCTTCAGCTTGTCAACAAGCTCGGCAACCGATGCCACTTTCTTGCCGCCCTGGCGTGCCGGTGGTTCAACGGTCGTTACAACATTCAGTTTCGGTGCGAGATCAACACCCATGTCAGCGGCGACCTTTTCATCAAGCGGCTTTTTCTTGGCCTTCATGATGTTCGGCAGCGACGCGTAACGCGGCTGGTTGAGACGCAGGTCAGTGGTGACGATCATCGGCATCTTGACCTTGATGGTCTGCAGGCCACCGTCGATTTCGCGGGTAATGTCGGCACTGTCGCCGTTCAGTTCGATCTTGGAGGCGAACGTGGCCTGCGACCAGCCCATCAGAGCGGACAGCATCTGGCCGGTCTGGTTGCAGTCGTCGTCAATGGCCTGTTTGCCGAGGATGACCAGGTCGGGCTTTTCCTCTTCGATGACGGCCTTGAGCAATTTGGCGACACCGAGCGGTTCAACATACTCGTCATGCTTGATCAGGATGCCGCGGTCAGCGCCCATTGCAAGTGCGGTGCGGATGGTTTCCTGGGCCTGCTGGGGGCCGACCGAGACCGCAATAACCTCTGTTGCAGTACCGGCTTCCCTGAGGCGAAGGGCTTCTTCCACGGCGATTTCGTCGAAGGGGTTCATCGACATTTTGACATTGGCCAGTTCGACACCCGAACCATCGGCCTTGACGCGGATCTTGACATTATAGTCAACCACCCGCTTGACAGCGACCAGTACTTTCATCTGAGGCAATCTCTTTCATTAATGGTGACAGCCGCCCAATTGGGTAGCGCCCGTGAATTCAGCCGCCACAAGCAAAAATGTGCGAGGCGTGGACGGGACCCTATTGGCGAGTTATCGGGTCCGTCAATGCGATATTCGTCAATTTGGGGTCAATTGCGACGTCTGGTCACAATTTTTCGGCATAATTGGCATGACAGCGCCTGACGGTCACGCTGCCCGTGCGCCCAGGGTGCTCCTGAACAGGGCGGTTATCAGGAATCCGGTTGCAAACCCGCCTATATGCGCCCACCAGGCCACGATTACCTCGCCCTTGGACTCGTCCAGGTAAAGCGACAGGAACTGAAAGCCGATCCAGGCTGCCAGCGCCCAGCCGGCGGATATGCGCAGCGGGATTTTCATGAACAGCAGCACCCACACGCGCGCCTTTGGAAACAGTACCAGATAGGCTCCCAAAATCCCCGAAACGGCACCCGACGCGCCGACCAGCGGTGCGGCCGAATCAGGATTGGCGATCACATGGGCCGACGCGGCAACGATGCCGCACACGAAGTACAGCACCAGAAATCCGAAATGGCCGAATGCATCTTCAACATTGTCGGCAAATACCCACAGGAACGCCATGTTGGCCAGAAGGTGCATCCAGCCGCCATGAATGAACGTGTAGGTGATCAGCGTCAGCGGTTCGGGAATATTGGCCAGCGACATTTCGCTGAATGACAGATCGCCGATTTCGCCGGGCACCAGGCCAAGTGATGTTGCAAAGGCAAGCTGGCTCATGCCGAGATTGCCGTACTGCATCATCAGAAAGACGCCTACATTGGCCAGGATCAGCGCGCCGGTTACAAACTGGAAGCGTATGATCGTCAGAGGCGTATTGTCGTGCAGTGGCAGAAACATGTGGTTGGTTCCGGTTAGTCTTGCGTTGCTCCGGGTTGCCACAACACATCGCCATTATGACGGGCATTGACCCAGCGGCTGGCCACGAACATGAAATCAGACAGCCTGTTGAGATAGGTAGAAGCTTCCAGCGATACCTGCTCTCCGGGAATGGAGGCAAGTTCGACAATATGGCGTTCAGCGCGGCGGCACACGGTTCGGGCCTGATGCAGGTAGGCTGCCGCCGGGTGACCGCCGGGCAGGACGAATGACCGCAATGGCTCCAGCTTGTCGTTCAGCTGGTCAATTTCGGCTTCCAGGCGATCGACCTGGGTCTGCTTGATACGCAACGGTTCCCAGGCGAGTTCCTCGCCGTTATCCGGTGTGCACAGATCGGCCCCGAGGTCGAACATGTCATTCTGGATGCGTGCCAGCATGACATCAAGTTCGCTCATCTCGTCGCCGGCAGTGTGCAGCCGCACGACGCCGAGCACAGAGTTGGCCTCATCTACCGTGCCGTAACTGGCGATCCGGGCGTGGAACTTGGGCAGCCGCTGGCCGGTGGACAGCCCCGTGGTCCCGTCGTCCCCGGTCTTGGTATAAATCTTGTTCAGAACCACCATGATGCCAGCATCCTGCCTGTCGGATTGTCGTTGTGCAGTTTGGCCGGACTGTACGCATCTGGATCAGGTCAGTCTACCCGCAGAACACGGGCCGGATTGGCACGCAATGCCGACCAGGTCGTGATCAGTCCCGCAGCTACCGTGACAACCAGTGCCACCAGAGCAGTTGCAATGGCAATCAGGCCGGAAAATTGCCATTCAAGGCCCAGTATCTGGGTGATAACCGCCCAGGCGCTCAGGCCGCCCGCGATAATGGCGAAACCCGCTGTTGCCAGGCCGAGCAGCGCATATTCGATGACCAGCGCCCGCAACAATTGCGAGCGGGTGGCGCCGTAGGTCTTCAGCACAACCGCGTCATAGATGCGGCCGGACAGGCCGGTTGCCAGTGCGCCGCCGAGGACCAGAATGCCGGCCAGCACGGTAACGGCATTGGCGCCACGGATTGCGGTGATGAGCTTGCCCATGAGCGAGTTTATCGCATCCAGCGCGTCACGAACCCGGATCGACGTGATGGTCGGGTAGGGCCTGGAAACCGCATTGAGGATATCCAGTTCACGTGCTGGATCTGCCTGTGCCGTCACCACAAACATGTGCGGCGCGCCTGCGAAGGTATTTGGCGAAAACATCATGACGAAGTTGATCTGGAGGGAGCGCCAGTCAACGGCACGGAAATTTGCCACTTCCGCTGTGATTTCCCGGCCCAGCACGTTGACGCTGACGGTGTCACCGATTTCGAGCCCGACACCCTCTGCGATGTCGGCGGAAAATGACACCAGCGGTTTGCCTGAATAATCCGCCGGCCACCATTCGCCTTCGGTCAATTGGCCGCCTTCGGGTGCTGTGGCCGAATAGGTGATGCCGCGATCACCGCGCAAGGCCCAGGCCGCATCAGCGCTGACCTTGACTTCACCGGCCGGCACGCCGTTCACCTTGACGATGCGGCCGCGCAGCATGGGAGCCCGGCTGACTGTTGAAGCGCCTGACTGTACCAGCGTCTTGCCGAATTGGTCGGCTTCGCTGGAATGGACATCCAGGAAGAAGAAACTGGGGGCCCGATCAGGCAGGTTGTCCCGCAGCTCCTTGGAAATATTGCTGTCGACGAGCGCCAGGCTGACAAACAGGGTCAGGCCCAGGCCAAGTGACAGCACGACGGACGGCGTCGGGGTGCCGGGCCGGTGCAGGTTTGCTATGGCGAGGCGCATCACTGCTGATCTGGCGCGCGTGGTGCGCGCTGCAATCCACATCATCAATCGTGCCATGCCGGTCAAAATGGCGAAGCTGGCGACGATGCCGGCAGCATAGCCATAGGTGACGCGTGGATCCGGGAAAGCCGTGAGTGTGAGGATGAAGATGCACACAAGCGCGGTGGCAATAACCAGCCATGACGCAGGTCCTGGCCAGGCGATCCTGCTGGTCAGCATGTCGCGGAACAGGGCGCTGGGCGGGATGCGCCCGGCGCGCGCCAGCGGCCATACCGCGAATGCGATCACGATCAGATAACCGAACAAGGCTGCGCGCATGACCGGCCAGAACTCGATGCCGACTGATACCGGGATCGGCAGCAGGCCCGACAGCAATGCCGCTGCCAGCGGTGGCGTGGCGAGACCGGCCAGCACGCCGATGATGATCCCGCCGGTGGCGACGATGAGCACCTCCATGAAATAGGTCCAGAACACCAGACGCGCAGATGCGCCAAGGCATTTCAGTGTTGCAATGTTTTTGGTGCGCCGTTCCAGAAACGCCTTGACCGCATTTGCCACGCCGACACCGCCGACAATAAGCGATGTCAGGCCGACAAGAGACAGGAAGAAGGTGAGCCGGTCTATGAAACGGCGTACGCCGGGTGCCGCGTTCTCGCGGGAACGCACTTTCCATCCCTGGTCCTGCAGAAGGGGACCTGCCTGGTCGACAAGCTGTTTCACCATGGTATCGTTTGCCGGTTGCGGCAGCGCCACCCGGTAGCGCCAGTTGATCAGGCTGCCGGGGCGCGAGAGGCCTGTCGGGGCCAGGGCGTCGGTTGAGATCATCAGGCGCGGGCCAAGCACGAACCCGTCTGATATGCGGTCCGGTTCGCGGACGATGGCCGCGTTGATCACCAGATCCGACGTGCCCACCCGCACAATGTCGCCAACCTTCACATCGAGACGCGCAAGCAGGGCTGTTTCGACCACGGTGCCGGCCCGGCCCGACGCATCGCGCTGCAAGGCATCGCTGAGCGGCATTTCCGGTTTGAGCTGCAACTTGCCGTAAAGCGGGTAGGCGCCGTCCACCACCTTGACCTCGACGAGGGCGGATGACTGGTCGGGAACAGCCGCCATGGCACGCAGCGTGGCCACCTTGCTGACCCGTCCGGCGGCAGCGATAAAACTGCGCTGGTCGCTGCTTGGAGTGTCGTAAAGCGTGGAAAATTCTATGTCTCCGCCCATCAGGGAGCGGCCTTCATCGGCAATGCCGGTGTTGAGCGCCGACGACAGCGCGCCAACCACGGCAATGGCGCTGACGCCAAGGATCAGGCAGGCCAGGAATATCCGGAACCCCTGAAGGCCGGACCGCAGTTCACGCAAAGCGAGGCGCAGCGCCGTTGACAGAATATGCATCATGACCGCGTAGCGCTGTCTGAGTGGATCAGGCCATCCCTGATTTCGATGGTCCTTGAACATCGTGCCGCCAGGTTGGGATCATGGGTTACCAGCACCAGTGTGGTTTCACCGGTTGCCTGCAGATCGAACAACAGGTCCATGATGGTATGGCCGGTTTCCTGATCAAGGTTGCCGGTGGGTTCGTCTGCCAGGATAATGTTGGCTCCGGCTGCCAGGGCGCGGGCTATCGCCACGCGCTGCTGCTCACCGCCAGACAACTGGCCGGGATAGTGATCCAGGCGATGATCGAGGCCGACGCGCTTGAGTTGCCGGCGGGCCATATCGAAGGCATCGCCGGTGCCGCGCAGTTCCAGCGGCACAGCAACGTTTTCCAGCGCGGTCATGGCGGGGATCAGGTGGAACGACTGGAACACGATACCGATATTGTCACGGCGAAACACCGCCAACTGGTCCTCATTGAGCCCGTTCAGGGTCTGTGATGCCACCTGCACGGTACCACCGGTCGCCGCCTCGAGACCTGCAATCACCATGAGAAGCGTGGTTTTGCCTGAACCTGACGGGCCGATAATGGAAACAGCCTCACCGTCTGCGATGGCGACATCGATACCCTTTAGGATTTCGACGGGTCCAGCCCGTGACGAAAGCGTGACCTTCACGGCGTCAAGGCGCACGGCACCACCTTTGTCGGCAAGTCCTGAAATGCCAGGTTCGGTTTTGTCTACACGAGCGTCCATGAGCTTCCTAACGTTTGTGTGTCCGGTTCAGACCACGTCTTGTTGCAGGTAGGTTTCGTTTCCGAAGCGGGATGAGCAAAAGTGCGCGCGGTTTTGCGCCCGCATCCCGCTTCAGATTATTGTCGTCGATCAGGCTTATGACTTTTTGATTGAAATAATCAAAAGTCATCCTGATCTATGTGTGTACCAGACGTAATCATGCAAGGGATTCCGACGCATCATGCAATCACATTCTCGACGGCAGGCCGTAAAACTGCTGGCGGCAGCCTCCCTGATACCGCTGGTCACGCCTGCAATGGCGGAGCAGACCTTCTCTATCGTTGCCCTGGGCGACAGCCTGACCGCCGGGTATGGCCTGCCGCCGGAAGATGCGTTTACCACGCGCCTGGAACAGCGCCTGAAGGCAAACGGGCTGAATGTCGAGGTTGTCAATGCTGGTGTGTCAGGAGACACAAGCAAGGGCGGGCTGGCGCGCATTGACTGGTCGGTGCCGGATGGTTCCGGCCTGGTGATTGTCGAACTGGGCGCAAATGATGCGCTGCGCGGCATCTCGCCGGCAGAAACCGCCAAAAACCTGGATGCGATTATCGCCCGTCTCAAGCAGCGTGGCATCGGTGTGCTGCTGACCGGCATGCTGGCGCCGCCGAACATGGGCAAGGATTACGAGGCTGCGTTTAACGCGATTTACCCGAAACTGGCAGAAAAGCACGGTGTGGAGCTGTATCCGTTTTTTCTGGATGGGGTCGTGGCGGACCCGAAACTCAACCAGGCAGACGGTATTCATCCCAATGCGGCCGGTACTACCGTGATTGTCGAGCGATTGTCTCCAACTGTCGACAAGCTGGTACGCTTGCTGGCATCGTGACTTGAGATTGTCATGTGGGGAGGTTTAGCCTTGGGATGCGTACACTGATTCGGCGATAGCACAGGAGGGACTTACCATGCCTCGACTGTTCACTGGCGTAGAACTACCACCAGATGTGGGCCAGGACCTGGCAATCATGAAAGGCGGCATTGAAGGTGCGCGCTGGATTGATCCGGACAACTACCATCTCACCTTGCGGTTTATTGGGGATATTCCCGACCGGGCGGCTGATGAACTGACGGGCGAACTGCAACGGGTCGTTGCCATGCCTGCATTCAATATCGGGCTTGCCGGCATGGGGGTATTTGGAACCAAAAAGCCCCATTCCCTCTATGTGAAAGTCGAGGAAAGCCCGGATCTCAGGCGTCTGCAGGCAATACATGAGCGTGTGTGTCAGTCACTGGGCATGCCGCCGGAGCAGCGCAAATTCACCCCGCACGTGACAATTGCCCGCCTGCGCGGAGCCATACCGCGCCAGGTGCAGGCTTATGTCGGAGCGCATAACCTGTATCGTTCGCGGATTTTCGATGTCAGCCAGTTCGTGCTGTTTTCAGCCCGTTCATCGCGCGGCGGCGGGCCCTACGGGCGGGAAGAGGTTTATCCTCTCGAGCAACATGGGTTCGGTGGAACCCATAAAGTTGCTCGAACACTTTAGGAACCTGATCTCGAACGGGCCGCTATGTGAGTGACAAGGCCGCGGGCAGCCAGTTCTATCAGGTCGAGTGCGTGGTCAAAGCCGTCCTCACCGCCATAATAGGGGTCAGGCACTTCACGCACCGGCAGTTCTCCGGCGAATTCAAGGAACAGGTGCACCCTGCCTGCTGAGCCATCGGGCTGTAATTCGCGCAGGCGGGCGTAATTGTCCCGGTCCATGGCGGCAATGATGTCGAACCTGTCGAAGTCTGCAGCCTCGACTTGCCGGGCGCGCTGGCCGGATATGTCCATATCGCGCATCAGGGCGGCCTTGACGGCGCGCGGATCAGGCGGGCCACCGACATGCCAGCCGCTGGTGCCGGCGCTGTCTGTTTTTACGCCGGCCATACCGGCCTCATCGAGAGCCAGGCGCACAGCGCCTTGCGCCATGGGCGAGCGGCAAATGTTGCCGAGACAGACGAGAAGGATGCTTTTCATGGGAATTTTCGATACCCTTGTGTGATTATGTGAGAGGATCATCAGCAATGGCAGAAAAACTTCAAGGCCCGGATCGGGACAAGGCGTTGGCGGACCTGACTGGATGGACGGAAGTGGCCGGACGCGATGCCATCTCGAAAACCTTCGTATTCAGCAATTTCAACGAGGCTTTCGGCTGGATGAGCCGTGTCGCCATGCAGGCGGAAAAACTCGATCATCATCCGGAATGGAGTAATGTCTACAAAACCGTTGAAGTAACGCTTGCAACGCACGATGCAGGCGGGGTAACTGATCTTGATGTCAAATTGGCACATTTCATGGATAAATGCGTAACCATCCGGTGAATTCACCCTAAATAAAACTTAATCCTGACCGGACTTGTCAGGCATGCAGTTTATCCTCATATTCAACCTTGTATAAATCCGTTCTCCAAGGGAGTTGAAAATGGCAGACCTTAAATACCAATCCCAGGCACCTGCAGGCAGGCGGGCGCAAGAGATTGACGAGGGCCTGCGGTCCTACATGCTCGGCGTCTACAATTACATGGCGCTCGGCGTGGCGGCTACGGCCATCATAACATTGTTCGTGGCGTCTTCACCTGCACTGCTTGCGGTGGCCAGTTCACTGAAGTGGGTGTTCTTCATCGGCATTCTGGGCCTGGGTTTCCTTGCTCCGCGCCTGATTTTCTCAAACAGTGCGGCTGTTGCCCATGGTGCCTTCTGGGCCTACTGCGCCCTGTGGGGCATGGGCATCGCGCCGATGGTCGGCCACTATATGGGGGTCAGCCCCGGTATGGTCGTCCAGGCCTTCGGTATCGCCGCTGCCACGTTTGGCGCCACCAGCCTGTTTGGCTACGTCACCAAGCGTAACCTGTCCGGTCTTGGCACTTTCTTCATGATCGCCACCATCGGCATCATTATCGCCATGGTCGTGAACGCGCTGTTCATCGGATCGATCGGGTTCAGCCTGGTTGTTTCTATCATTACGGTGCTGCTGTTTGCCGGTATCACTGCTTATGAAACCCAGATGATCAAGGAAATGTACGTGGAAGGCGATGGTACCGTCGCAGCCCGCGGCAAGTCGATCTTCGGTGCCTTCATGCTGTACGGCAGCTTTATCACCATGTTCATCCATATCCTGAACATTCTCGGGATCATGAACTCGGACTGACGCCGGCAAGCTGATCAAGCAAAAACTATAAACCCCCGTCGTGCTGCTGCACGGCGGGGGTTTTGCTGTCCGGGTATTGCAAGCCTTGCAGCAAGCCGGAAGATCAGGCGCCGACCAGCTTTGGACGTTTCAGCAGGACTTTGAGAACCTGCCCGAGATCATGACCGCGGCGCAGGATCAGGCCGCCGGGTGCTGTAACCGAATACGCACCTTGTTTGCGGGCGAGTTTGGGGTTCTTTTCGATGCGGTAGAGCGGTTGTTCGGAGCTGCGGCGAAACACGGCAAACACGGCACGGTCCCTGGTGAAATCCATGGCGTAATCACGCCATTCTCCCGCTGCTACCTTGCTTCCGTAGAGATTCAGGATTGTTGCAAGTTCCATCCTGTTAAATGCGATCTGGGTGGCCTTTTTTGCATGTAGGGGTTGCTTTTCTTGCGTATCATCGTTCGCCTGCGGGCTGGCAAAAGCCGCCCCCAGCGCAACAATCTCTGGCTCTTCGCTCATCCAACCTCCGCTTAACTGTTTGTATTAAGGCTGTAATATCTTTGGCGCGAATGTAAATTCAGTCAAGACCGTTTGATGGAATTGGGTGCTGAAACCGGTCGATCTGTCATGCAAAGATAATGAAACTGCCCAATTCCAGACACAAATAGACCCAAGAATCGTCAGGAACGCGGAACAGTATTCACTTGTTGCCTCAAGGCCCGGCTCCAGATCGTTTCGGATATCTCAGCCCCCCAGCCCCCCGTGGCGAATTCGGAGCCGGGCCTGTTTTTTAAGTTAGTGAGTTTGTGAGTTGTGTTTGTTTTCAGCCTTGTAAGGCTAGTTAGTCAGTAAAGTTTAGTAAGATCCGGCGGCACCTGATGGGGCCGCTGTTTTCTTTTGCCCGCATAAGTTTTGTGCCGGGCTTGATCTGAACTCGCAATATTCCAATATTCTGCTACACCGAAGACTCATTTCTGCAACTCTGACCGGGAGACCGGTCGGGAGTGCAGTGCATTGGTGTGTTCAACCGGGAGGCAATTGTTCAACATGTCCAGCAGCACAACACAGTCGGGCGCCAAGCCTAAGGAATTCCAGGCCGAAGTTGCCAAGCTCCTGCACCTGATGGTGCATTCGGTTTATTCCGAGCGAGAGGTGTTCCTGCGTGAGCTAATCTCCAACGCTTCAGACGCCTGCGACAAGCTTCGCTATGAGGCGCTGAAGAACGAAAAGCTGATGCAGGCTGGCGGTGACCTGCGCATCACCATCAGCCTGGACAAAAAGAGCAAGACACTGATCATTGCCGATACCGGTATCGGCATGGATGCAAAGGAGCTGGCGGACAATCTCGGCACCATCGCGCGCTCCGGCACGCAAGCCTTCATGGAGCAGCTGGAGACGGCCAAGAAAAAGAAGGAAGACAAGGACGTCAACCTGATCGGCCAGTTCGGCGTCGGGTTCTATTCCTCGTTCATGGTCGCCGAACAGGTTGACGTGGTGTCGCGCAAGGCAGGCGCGAAGAAAGCCACCGTCTGGAGTTCCGACGGCACCGGCACCTATACGGTTTCCGACTACAAGGGCGATGATGCACCGGAACGTGGAACATCGATCCGGTTGAAACTGCGCAAGGATGCAAAGGAATTCCTGGAAGACCAGCGCCTGCAGTACATCGTACGCACCTACTCCGACCACGTCAGCCACCCGATCTATCTCGGCGAAGAGCAGGTCAATTCCGGCAGCGCAATCTGGGCGCGCGGCAAGTCCGACGTTACTGAGGAGCAGCATCGTGAGTTCTTTGGCCATGTCGCCGGTGTCATCGGTGATCCGGCCATGACAATTCACTACAGGGCCGAAGGCCGAAACGAATACTCGGTATTGCTGTATGTGCCCGGTGAAAAGCCCTTTGACCTGTTTGATCCCGAGCGCAAGGGAAAGCAGAAGCTGTATGTGCGCCGGGTTTTCATTACCGATGAAGCGGAGATGCTGCCGTCGTACTTGCGGTTCGTGCGCGGTGTGATTGACAGCGAAGACATGCCCCTGAACATCTCCCGCGAAATGCTCCAGGACAATCCGACGGTTCACACGATCCGCAAGGCGGTCACCAAGCGCGTGCTCAACGAACTCAAGAAATGCGCTGACAAGAAGCCGGAGGTGTTTGCAAACATCTGGTCGGCATTCGGTCCGGTGATCAAGGAAGGCCTGTATGAAGACATGGAGCGCCGTGATCAGCTTTATGACATCTGCCGGTTCCGGTCCACCACCAGCGACGGCAAGGAAACAGTGGGGCTGGCGGATTACGTCTCGCGGATGAAAGAAAACCAGTCAGGGATTTACTACCTTACCGGTGACGATGCCGCCAAAGCCGAAGTCAGCCCGCAGCTTGAAGGTTTCAGGGCACGTGGTATCGAGGTCCTGCTGCTGACCGACCCGGTAGATGCATTCTGGGTACGCACCTCGCTGGGCTATGACGGCAAATCGTTCAAGTCGGTGACCCAGGGCGGCGCTGACCTGGATGAGGTGCCGCTGGAAGACAAGAAAGACAACAAGGACCAGACCGACGACGCGGCGACCGCCAGCCTTGTCACGGCTCTTAAAACGGCACTGGGGGACACGGTACAGGACGTGGCAAAGTCAAACCGGCTGACATCGTCTCCCGTGTGTATCGTGGCCGGTGACCAGGGCTTTGACCGCACCCTGGAGAAGTACCTGGCGCAACAGGAGGGCAAGACGTCGATTTCCGCGCCGGTGCTGGAGATCAATCCGGACCATGCGCTGATTGCCAAGCTGGCCGAACGTGCCGGCAAGGGTGAGGACATGGGCGAGGCTGCGAAGTTGCTGCTCGACCAGGCGGTCATCCTGGAAGGCGAGGTGCCGGCAGATGCAGCCGGATTTGCCGAGCGCCTGTCGAAACTGATGCAGCAGGTATATGAATGAGATTGCTTCATGCAGTCATCATGGAGTTGTCACAGACCGGTTGAACAACTGAGATGATTGCGAGGCAGGTTTGAGCATCTTGTTCCACGAAAGAGGCTAAACCCATGTCCATCAAGATTGATCGTCTTTCCCTCACCCGCCGCAACGTGCTGCGTACTGGCGCGGCTGCATCAGCCAGCCTTGTCGCAGGCGGGCTGTTTGCACCTTCCATAAGCCGGGCATCATCAAGGCCGGTCATAAGCCACGGGCTGCAGTCAGGCGACGTTACCGGCTCGTCAGGTGTCGTCTGGGCACGCGCTGACAGGCCTGCGCGCATGAAGGTGGAATGGTCCACAACCGAGAGCTTTGCCAGTTCCACGGCAGTTCAGCCGCTCGACCTGATCGATGGAACAGATTTTGCCGGCAAGCTGCCGCTGACAGGTTTGCCGTCTGACCAGGACATTTTCTACAAGGTTGAGATGCTTGACCTGGCGGACTTTTCCACCAGGGGTGAGGCGATGGTCGGCAAATTCCGTACCGCGCCCGTGAACAAGCGTGACGTTTCGTTTGTCTGGTCTGGTGACACCGCCGGACAGGGCTGGGGTATCGATGTGGATCGCGGCGGTATGAAGACCTATCGCACCATGGCTGGACACACGCCTGATTTCTTCATCCATTCCGGCGATACCATCTATGCCGACGGGCCGGTTACAGCGGAAAAGGAAATGCCTGACGGCGGTATCTGGAAATCGGTCACCATCGAGGAAAAAGCCAAGGTCGCCGAGACCCTCAATGAGTTCCGCGGCCAGTACAAATATAACCTGATGGACGAGCATGTCCGGGCATTCAACGCAGAAGTCCCGATGTTTGTGCAGTGGGACGATCACGAGGTTACCAACAACTGGTATCCGGGTGAACTGCTGACATCCGATGACCGCTACAAGGTGAAGTCGGCGTCGCTGCTGGCGGCCCGGGCCACCCGGGCATTTCACGAGATGAACCCGATTGCGGTGAACCCGCACGAACCTTATCGGGTGTATCGCAAGATGTCCTACGGTCCGATGCTCGACGTCTTCATGATCGACATGCGCACCTACCGGGGCAGGAACTCGAAGAATGACCAGGCTGAACGCGGTCCTGACACCAGCTTCCTGGGCCGTGAGCAACTTGACTGGCTGAAGCGGGAAATGCAGGCTTCAAAAGCCACCTGGAAGGTTGTCGCCTCCGACATGCCGATCGGCCTTGTGGTCGGCGACGGCGATAATTTCGAGAACGGTGCCAATGGCGACGGCCCGGCTCGCGGCCGCGAGTTCGATATTGCCGAGGTGCTGTCATTCATCAGGGCAAACGACATCCAGAACACGGTCTGGCTGACAGCGGATGTCCATTATACGGCAGCCCACTACTACGACCCGGGCAAGGCCCAGTTTCAGGACTTCATGCCGTTCTGGGAATTCGTGTCCGGCCCGTTGCATGCCGGCAGCTTCGGCCCCAACAAGCTGGACAACACGTTCGGACCGGAAGTGAAGTATGTGAAGGCACCGGAAGAAGGCCAGGTCAACCTGCCGCCGTCTTTCGGGCTGCAGTTCTTTGGCCACGTCAGGATCGACGGTAAATCGGAGGTCATGACGGTGACCCTGCGTGATGCGGATGATGCGTCACTGTGGTCCGTGGACCTGGCACCAAAGCGCTCGAAGGCAATCTGAACACAAGACAGGCCCCGAAAGCCTTGTGCTTCGGGGCCTGTTGATCAGGTCAAGAAATCTTCAGACGTCAAGCTGCCTGTTGCTGCATCAGGCCGCGATTGACCAGCGTTTCTGCAATCTGCACCGTGTTCAATGCAGCGCCCTTGCGCAGGTTGTCCGACACACACCACAGGTTCAGGCCGTTGTCGATGGTGGCGTCCTCGCGAATGCGCGAAACGAAGGTGGCATAATCACCGACGCACTCAACCGGTGTCACATAGCCGCCGTCCTCGCGCTTGTCGACCACCAGCAGGCCGGGTGCTTCACGCAGGATGCTGCGGGCCTCATCGGCGCTGATCTCGCGTTCGAACTCGATATTGACCGCTTCGGAGTGGCCGACAAACACCGGCACCCGGACACAGGTTGCGGTAAGCTTGATCTTGGGGTCGAGAATTTTCTTGGTCTCGGCCACCATCTTCCACTCTTCCTTGGTGTCACCGGAATCCATGAACACATCGATGTGCGGAATGACATTGAAGGCGATCTGCTTGGTGAATTTTTCAGGTGTGGGCGCATCAGTGACGAAAATGCCCTTGGTCTGGGTCCACAGTTCGTCCATGGCCGCCTTGCCGCCGCCGGATACCGACTGGTAGGTGGCCACCACCACACGCTTGATCTTTGCCGCATCATGCAGCGGCTTCAGCGCCACAACAAGCTGGGCCGTCGAACAGTTCGGGTTGGCGATGATATTCTTGCGGTCATTGCGCGCCATATAGTCTTCCAGCGCGTGTGCGTTGACTTCCGGGACGATCAGCGGCACTTCGGGGTCATAGCGGAAGGCAGACGAGTTATCGATGACGATCGGGCCCATCTTGCCGATCCTGGGCGACCACAGCTTTGACGTCTCGCCACCGGCGGACATCAGGACAAAATCGACTTTCGAGAAATCAAATGTTTCCAGATCCTGGCATTTCAGGGTTTTGTCGCCGAACGACACCTCACGGCCAACAGACCGGCGCGAGGCGATGGCGTGGACCTCTCCGACGGGGAACTCACGTTCCGCCAGTATATTCATCATCTCCATGCCAACATTGCCGGTGGCACCAACGATAGCGATATTATAGCTCATCTGAACTTGTCTCCAGGATGACCCTGCTCCCGCCCCAGGTATTTGAGAGGCCTTTTCGGGTCTTGGCTTCCGGCGTTATCTCCCACGGGAGATAAAGGCCGGGAGTTAACGCAAGGTTATGTCGTTGTTTTGACGGTTTTCGATTTGACTGTTTTGGTCGGAGCAGCCGTCATCGTGCCGCCGGTGACGGCGGGTGTGGTGACGTCTGTTTTAACCTGCATCTGCATAGCCAGATCATTTCCTTGCGAAGTGTCCCGTCGAGGACGTCCCGGCTTGTAGCAGTTTTCGCAAAACAGTCAATGCGAAGTATCGTGTTTGCTTAAGCGACGGCGTCCAGTTCAGCCAGGATGGCGTCACCCATTTCAACCGTGCCTACCTGCTTCATGCCGTCCTGCATGATGTCGCCGGTGCGCAGGCCCTTGTCGAGCGTTGCCGCGATGGCGGTTTCAATCTTGCCGGCCCATTCGCCCATGCCGAATGAATAGCGCAGGCACATGGCAAATGACGCAATCATGGCAATCGGATTGGCAAGACCCTGGCCGGCAATGTCGGGCGCGGAGCCGTGTACCGGCTCGTAAAGCGCCTTGCGCAGGCCGGTTTTCTCATCGGCCGCGCCCAGTGAAGCCGATGGCAGCATGCCAAGCGACCCGGTCAGCATGGCGGCGACGTCAGACAGGATATCGCCAAACAGATTGTCCGTCAGAATGACGTCGAACTGTTTCGGCGTGCGCACCAGCTGCATGGCGCCGGCGTCGGCCAGCATGTGCGACAGGTCGACGTCTTCAAACCCGTCCTTGTGTGTCTGGGTGACAATCTCGTTCCACAACACACCGGACTTCATGACATTGCGCTTTTCCATGGAGCACACCGCATTGTTGCGGGTGCGGGCCAGTTCAAAGGCCACGCGTGAAATGCGGTCGATCTCATAGCTTTCGTAAACCTGGGTATCGACAGCCCGCTTCTGACCGTTGCCCAGCTCTGTGATTTCCTTGGGTTCGCCGAAATACACACCACCAGTCAGCTCACGCAGGATGAGAATGTCGAGGCCTTCAACCAGTTCCTTTTTCAGTGACGATGCATCAGCCAGGGCCGGATACACGATGGCCGGGCGCAGATTGGCATACAGGGCCAGGTCCTTGCGCAAGCGCAGCAGACCCGCCTCGGGCCGCTGGTCATATGGAACCGTGTCCCATTTGGGCCCGCCCACGGCACCGAAAATAATGGCATCGGCGGCCATGGCCTTTTCCATGTCGGCATCTGAAATGCTTTCGCCATGGGCATCATAGGCGGCTCCGCCGACAAGTCCTTCATCCAGTTCAAAAGACGCGACGCCCTTGTCCTGGAACCATTGAATGACCCGGCGGACTTCGCCCATGACCTCAGGGCCGATGCCGTCGCCAGGAAGAAGGAAAAGCTTGTGGGTTGCCATGATAATCTTGAGCCTCTGGATAGGGATTTAACTGCTGGCGATTGGGTACTGTGTGACGGCGGGATTGGCAAGAGGCAAGCAAATGGAATTGGGGGCAGGTGGTTCCATATCGCTCACGCCAGCAGCCTTCGGCTGCGCTCCGCGGGGGCGGGCCTGACCGGCCCGAGGCCCGTCGGGCCTAGTTCCAGAGTTCAGCATACAAGCAGATGCGAGCTTTTAGACGTTATTCTGGTCGAACAGCTTTACTCAGCACTACGTGCTTCGCGCCGTTCTCCGACCTCGAACAACCGTAGCGGTGAACTCCTCCGAAGCACGGAACGTGCTGAGGCAAGCGCGACTGCGCGCCGCACGAAGTGCGCCCAGCGGAGCGCAGCCGAAGGCTGTTGGCGAGAGCGGTATAAACCCTTGCACGTTAGTGCTGAGGCAAGGCCGACCGGCCGCCGCACGAAGTGCGCCCAGCGGAGCGCAGCCGAAGGCTGCTGGCGTGAGCGGAATAAACCCTTGCACGTTAGTGCCGAGGCAAGGCCGACCGGCCGTCGCACGAAGTGCGCCCCAGCGGAGCGCAGCCGCCAGGCTGCTGGCGTGAGCGATATAAACCAGATCCCGATTCGAAAAACAGACAACAATTCAGGATCGGAGAACGGCCTGAGCGAAGCGAAGAAAGCTGTTCGAACAGCATAAATGTCACATGAACCGCATATGAACGCCCGGCTCAGGTTCGGTTCAGGGCCTTGTCGCTAGATTGGGGACAGTTGATTTGAAGACCAGCTGCTCCGGCGACGGGGCGCCACACGAAACAAGAACTGCAAACCAGACTTTAGGAGACGAGACATGTTGAAGAAAACCGCCATTGCCGCCATTGCCGCCCTGACCATCGCTGCTGCATCGGCTTCACCTGCACAGGCCCTTTCCAAGAAGGGCAAGTTTGCTCTCGGCCTTGGCCTTGGCACTGCCTTTGCCATCGCTGGTGCTCATGCCCACGGTGGATATTATGATGGCTACGGCCATGGCTATCGTGGCGGACGTCACTACCGCCGCTCAGCACGCCGCTGCGCACGCCGGTTCGGCTGGCACACATTCCGCTGGGAGCGCTGCATGTACCGCCGCGGGTACTGATTGACCCCAGCTGAAGATCACATGAAGACGCCGTCGGAGATTTCCGGCGGTGTTTTTTGTGCGTGGGGATTAGTTTATATCGCTCACGCGAGTTGGCTTGCGCCAACCGCTCCGCTAGGGCGGGCCTGACCGGCCCGAGGCCCGGTCGGGCCTAGTGGAAAATCTTCACAACCGTAGTGATGAATTCCTCCGAAGCACGAAGTGCTGAGGCAAGGCCGACTGGCCGTCGCACGAAGTGCGCCCCCGCGGAGCGCAGCCGAAGGCTGCTTGCGTGAGCGATAAAAAACACGTCGTGCTAAATCAACTCTACCCGCCCAAAGCCTTCAGCACGGCCATTGACGGCCTGCCGTTCTGTTTCATGCCGGCCTTGGCCTGCACTTTCTTGATGGCGCGTGTGGTTATGGGGCCGATTTTGCCGTCTGCCTCGCCAATGTCGTAGCCCGCGGCCAGCAGCAGCTTCTGCAGCTGCAAACGCTGGGCCCGGGTGAGGCCGGGGTCATTTGTCGGCCAGCGCTTTACCAGAGGGCCCTTGCCCTTCAGGCGGTCGGACAGATGCCCGATGGCAAGTGCGTAGGATTCAGCGGCGTTATAGGAATACAGCGCGTTGAAATTGCGCGTCACTAGGAACGCCGGTCCGGATTTGCCTGCCGGCAGCAGCAGGCCGGCGGAGTAATTGCTCCTGAGCGGTGAACCATCGACATTGGTGAGGCCGCGTTTTGCCCAGGTCTGAACCGATGCGCGGCGCTTGCGGCCGCTGGGGCCCCTGTATCCTTTGGGCAGTTTAACCTCGAAACCCCATGGTTCATTGGACCGCCATCCGGCCTTCACCATGAAATTGGCGGTGGAAGCCAGCGCATCCGGTATGGAATTGACCAGGTCGCGGCGGCCGTCACGGTCGAAGTCGACGGCTAGCCGCCGGTAAGTTTCAGGAATGAACTGGGTCTGGCCGAACGCGGATGCCCAGGATGAATACAGGTCATCAAGGCGCACGTCGCCTTTCTGCACCAATTTCAAACCGGCAATCAGCTGGCGGGTAAACAGCCGCTTCTTGCGATTGGCGCAAATCAGGTTGGCCATAGCATGGGGCAGGAAAAACTCACCTCTTATCTGGCCATAGTCGCTCTCAATTCCCCACAGGGCGGCAATTATGTAGCGGTCAACGCCATACTTTTTCTCCACGGCAGCCAGCGTCGAAGCGTGCTTTGACATTTTCGCCTTGCCGTCGGCAATACGGGCCGGGTCCACCAGGAAGGCCATGTAGTCCCAGATTCTGGTTCTGAATTCCGGTTGCGAGCGGGAAAAGCGTACGACTTTCTCATTGAACTTGGCGCCGTCCAGCGCCTTGTCCACGAGTGACGGTTTCACGCCGGCACGCTTGACGGTTTTCTTTATGCCGGCAATGCAGGATTTCGAGACCTTGGCGTGGGCTGGAGCGGTCACCCCTGCCAGCAGGGTAAGGGCCAGGGCAGCGGGTAGAATTCGCATCATGTAAGATGTCTCCTGAGGATGATCAGGCCCAGGGGCGGGCTTCGGCCATGTTTGCTTCATAGGCATCAATTGAGGCCTTTTTCTCAAACGTCAGGCCAATGTCATCCAGTCCGTTGAGCAGGCAGTGCTTGCGGAACGGATCGAGGTCAAACTTGACCACACCGCCATCGGGTCCGCGGATTTCCTGCGCCTCCAGATCAACGGTCACAGTGGCGTTGGCGCCGCGCCGGGCATCGTCCATCAGCTTGTCCACGTCTTCCTGGGGCAGCTTGATGGGCAGGATGCCGTTCTTGAAACAGTTGTTATAGAAAATGTCGGCAAACGAGGTTGAGATCACACAGCGGATGCCGAAGTCGAGCAGTGCCCACGGGGCGTGTTCACGCGACGAGCCGCAACCGAAATTATCGCCCGCCACCAGGATCTGGGCATCGCGCCAGGCCGGCTGGTTCAGGGTGAAATCAGGGTTTTCCGAGCCATCGTCATTGTAGCGCATCTCATAGAACAAGGATTTGCCGAGGCCGGTGCGCTTGATGGTTTTCAGAAACTGTTTCGGAATGATCATGTCGGTATCGACATTGGTGGTCGGCAACGGAGCCGCGACACCGGTCAGTGTGGTGAACTTGTCCATCAGGCTGGTCCTTCTGGTGAAATCGAATGGCTTAAGTGATGTGTGCCGTGTGATTTGGGCAAGGTCAAGTATTGCCTTGCTTTGCGCGCAGGTCTGCAAGGCCGATACCGGTCGTTTCAAAACCGCCGTCCACCGACAGCACCTGGCCGTTGATGTAGCTGGCCTTGTCTGAAATCAGGAAATATATCGCTTCTGCGATTTCACGTTCTTCACCATAGCGGTTGAGCGGAATGGAGTCGTGATAACTCTGCCGGATAACCGCGTCGTGGACTTTTTTCGCCATTTCGGTGTCGACCGGGCCCGGGCAAACGCAGTTTACCCTGATGCCCTGATTGCCATACTCCGCCGCCTGCTGCTTGGTGAGGTGAATGACACCGGCCTTGGAGGTGCCGTAGGCTACCCGCAAGGTCGAGGCGCGGTGGCCGGAGATCGATGCGATGTTGACGATCGCTCCACCGCCGGATCGCAGCATGACCGGCACTGCAGACTGAACAGTCAGGAACGGGCCGGACAGGTTGGTGGCCATGATCGCCTGCCAGATATCAAAGCCGGTCTGGGCGATGGGCCCGAAATCGGCAATGCCGGCATTGTTGACGAGGCCGTCCAGACGGCCGAAATGGGCTGCGGTCTGATCGATGGCGCGCTGCACCTGGTCCGGGTCGGATACATCGCAATCGATGCATAATCCTGTATCGCCGGGGATTGTTTTCTCGGCAGCCGAAAGCGTTTCGCGATTGTTGTCGATCAGGGCGACGCGCCAGCCGTTTTCCAGGAACAGCCTGGCTGTGGCCAGGCCAATGCCGCGGGCAGCACCGGTCACGAGGCAGACTTGAGACGTTGCAGATGTCATTGATCGTTCCGGGCTAGATGATGCCGTAGCGGCGCAGGAAGTAGTAGATCAGGTAGGCGCCAAGCATGTAGGCAACAGTGCGTCCGATGCGTTTGCCCCACATTTCTATGTTGTCTTCGGATTCCTCATCGGTAACGGTGCCTGTGCCGAGGAGTTTTTCCGATTGCTCGCCGAGACGCTTGAGATCAGCCTGCGCCTTGCGAACGGCTTCGTCATTGCGGTCAGGTTTGCGCGCCATCACTGTACCGTGCGCGGCTGCGGTGTTGAAGCCTCTATCTCGGCTTCAAGTTGGGCCACCAGCTCTTCGGACAGTTCCAGCTGGTGGGCTGCTTCATGAACCATGACCTGGGTCAGGACCGCAGACAGTTCGTCGCCCTGTTCAACCCAGTAATCCAGAACCGCCCTGCGATACAGAACCAGTACCGGATGACCGGCGTCCGATTCCCGCAACAGGCCCATAATATCGAACGGGGTCTCACTGCCGATCTCGTCCATGGTCTCATCGTCGGGAAATTCGTCGACGGTGATGGCGATCTCGCCGGTCATCTTGCGCAGGGTCTGCGGCACCTGTTCCCAGGTCTTGCGCGCGAGATGCGAAAGGTCCTTGGCTGACGGCGCACGCATGTGCGACCAGCGGCTGTCATTGTGGAACGGTGAATTCATGGGTTCGATGATGCCAGCACGGCGCACGTATTACCAGAACGATTGTCCGGCCTGATCGTTACATCATGCTGTATGGTTTACTGTTGCGACTGTTCCAGCACCGCAAGTGATACTTAAAGCGTCAGGAACAATCAGGACATGCTTGCAGCGGCATAGGCCATCATGGCGCCGGATGCAAGTGTTGCTACAACAAGAAAAACCAGCACACGGCGAAGGAATCGCGTGTCGGCAGCAGGTGTCGTCGTGGACATAAGTCCCCCAATACTCAAAATAAGACGAACTGGCTCACAAGGAATACGCAAATTCGTGCTGACCGGCATGTGCCCCAAACCGGATTAACAAGGTTTGCAACATATTCGCGAACGATCCGCAAGGGCGAAGCGCAAGTTATCTTAAGTTAGTGTGCGGACGTCCACAAAATGCCCGGCAATCGCAGCCGCAGCGGCCATTGCGGGGGATACAAGATGGGTTCTGCCCTTGAAACCCTGACGGCCTTCAAAGTTGCGGTTCGACGTGGATGCACAGCGCTGGCCGGGCTTCAGCTGGTCGGGGTTCATGCCAAGACACATGGAACAACCCGGCTCGCGCCATTCAAAGCCTGCAGCGGTGAATATCCGGTCCAGGCCTTCGGCTTCAGCCTGCGCCTTCACCACGCCGGAACCGGGTACGATCATGGCATAATCCAGCCGCTCGGAGATCTTCTTGCCTTCGATGATGCGGGCGGCTTCGCGCAAATCCTCGATGCGGCCATTGGTGCACGAACCGATCCACACGACATCAAGGCCGATATCTGTGATCCTGGTGCCGGGCGCCAGGCCCATATAGTCCAGTGCACGCTGTTTGGAGGTCCGCTTTGCCTCGTCGGCAATGTCGTCCGGGTTCGGCACGGCGCCGGCCACGGAGATAACGTCTTCCGGTGACGTGCCCCATGACACGATCGGCGGCAGTGCGGCAGCATCCAGGGTAATGATCTCGTCGAAATGCGCGCCGTCATCGGAGAACAGGGTTTCCCAGTATGCCATGGCAGCGTCCCAGTTGGCGCCTGATGGCGTCATGGGGCGGCCTTTCAGGTATTCGTACGCCTTTTCGTCAGGGGCGATCATGCCGGCACGCGCACCACCTTCGATGGTCATGTTGCATACGGTCATGCGGCCTTCCATGGACAGGTCGCGGAAGGCCTCGCCGGTAAACTCGATCACGTGGCCGGTGCCGCCGGCGGTGCCGATTTCACCGATAACCGCCAGGATGATGTCCTTTGCCGTCGCGCCCCTGGCCAGCTTGCCGTCAACCTGCACTTTCATGTTGAGGGCTTTTTTCTGGATCAGTGTCTGGGTTGCCAGAACGTGTTCCACCTCCGAGGTGCCGATGCCGTGCGCCAGTGCGCCAAACGCGCCATGGGTTGAAGTATGACTGTCGCCGCACACAATGGTGGTGCCGGGCAGGGTGAAGCCCTGTTCCGGGCCGATAATGTGCACGATACCTTGCCGCGCGTCGGTCTCGGAGAAGTACTGCACGCCGAATTCGGCGGCGTTTTTCGCCAGTGTCTCGACCTGGATGCGGCTTTCTTCTTCCGCAATGCCTTTCGAGCGGTCGGTGGTTGGCACGTTGTGGTCAACCACGGCCAGGGTTTTTTCCGGTGCGCGTACACTGCGGCCTGTCATGCGCAGGCCTTCAAACGCCTGCGGACTGGTCACTTCATGTACCAGGTGGCGGTCGATATAGAGCAGGCAGGTGCCGTCATCAGCCTCATGAACCAGGTGATCGTCCCAGATTTTGTCGTACAGGGTGCGTGGGCCAGCCATAAAATCCTCAAGTCATTTAGAAGTGTTCTGAATTTGCGGCAAACTAGCGAGGCCGGGCGCATTTGTCATCTGGAAACGGTTTGCGGCGGTACGATTCAACAAATGGGCGATCCCGCATCGACAAGCCGGTTCGTTGAATCACGGCAGCAGAAGCTGAAATGCCGAAATTTGACCCATCATCCACCATAATTGGCGCTGATTTCCGCCGCTGGTGTTTGCTAACTCAGAACTTCGCAGGAGTTCCCATCATTGCGGGCAATTCAGATGAACGGTCGATTTTTCCGTTGAACCAGGCGCAGCCGGTATGGCTGGTGCAGGTGGAAGCGGAATGAAAGACGGAAGTTCATCATTCTTCGGATTGAAGATCCGATACCGGTCTGCCCGTTTCAGATGCAGCAAGGCGACGGCACAGGATGTTGAAAATCGAAACCCTCCCTTGTGCACGAGAGGAACTGCTGCATGACCACGCTCACTGTCCTTACCATATTGCGGCTGGTACACCTTTTCGGGCTCATCATGGGCCTGGGCGGAGCTTTGCTGGCGGACTACACCATCTTCTCGCGCGGTGTCATCCGCCCTGTCGACGAGTATACGATTTTTCAGACCAGGTTGCTTTCGCACATCGTTGCAATCGGGCTGTGTGTTCTCTGGGTCAGTGGCTTCGCCCTGATCATGGTCAAGCTCCAGCTTCAGCCGGACTTCATGCAAAATCCCAAAGTCTGGGCCAAGATTTTCGTGGTCGTGATGTTAACGATCAATGGTATCGCGGTGCATAAACTCATCCTGCCGCTGTTGGCCCGATCAAAGGGAAGCAGGTTGTTTGACGGTACAACCACCCGCCAGATCGCCGGCATGACATTTCTGGGCAGTGTCTCACTGGTGTCCTGGTCGCTGCCGTTTGTGCTGGGTAAGGCGGCCGGCCTGAACTACATCACGCCGGTATCATCAATCCTGGCGGTTTATATGGTTTGCATTCTGGCGGCATGGCTGGGCCTGTTTGCATTCATGAACTGCATAAGAAGCATCCAGCTGCTTGCTGCAAAACAATCGGTTGAACCGGAGCTGGCTGCAATGAGCTGGGACGAGCAGATGGCCGTTCTGAGGGAAGGCTCGGTGATCGGCGCAAGACGTGAGGCTGACGCCGCCGGGGGGCTTGCGCACCTGCGGCATTGACGGATTGCCGATGACCCATGCCGGCGCGAAGCGGGCCGAGTTTGCTAGCCGGGCACTCTAACTGCGGACGGGACCATCCAGCAAAGTGCGATGCGCGGTTCGCTTTAGGGTTTCAATGTATTGCGTCTGTGACTGGCCGCAGTCCCGGGTCAGCTGCTCCCAGTTCCGCACCGACAGCAGTGTCCACAGAATATCCGTGGCCTGTTTCACCGGCAGGTCGGACGCCAGGCTGCCGTCATTGTTGGCTGCATTGATCGCCGCCACGCAGCCATGGCGAACAGCCTGCATGCGATCATCCCAGGCAAGCTCGGCAGCCTCGTCAGTGTCTTTCATGGCCAGCAGGGCTTTTGCGATGCCGTGGATTTCGGGAATGTAGTTTCCCCAGGCTTCGATGAAGGCGTCGAGGCGGTCGACACCAGTGGCGGTATTCCGGCTCGATGCCAGGCGTGCGTCTATCCCCTTGATGTCATCGAGATACCGGGTGGTGGCAATGAGCAATTCCGACCGTGTCGGGAAGTGAAGATACACGGCCTGGCGGCTGATGCCGGCCTGTCTGGCAATATCGCTCATGCGGACACCCTGGCCCTGATTGGCTTCCAGCAGTTTCCATGTCGCATTCAGAATGCGGATTCGGGTTTCGACATTGTCACTTGACATGGTGTAAAGTATCTTATACTTGACACGGTGTCAAGCAGAAAGGAACCGATCATGGCAAACCGAATTTTCATCCGGGTCGCTCACCCCGGGGCCGGATCTCCATGCACAGCGAACGGGCGCAAGTGCTGCAGCCTCATGATGAGCGTTACGGGAGAGCCGGTATGACAATGGATTTTGTGCTGATAGCCTGCTGCGTTGCTGTTATCGCGAGCGGTCTCATAGCAGGCGTGTTTCTGGCGTTTTCGGATTTTTTGATGAAGTCACTTGCTGCCGCCAGTCCGGCCGGCGGCATCGAGGCCATGCAACTGATCAACCGCAAGGTATACGGGTCGGTTTTCCTGTTCCTTCTGGTTGCCATGCTGGCGGTCTCGGCGGCGCTTGCTTTTTATGCATCGATGTACATGACAGGCCCCGCATCCGCCTGGATCATCTCGGCAAGTGTGCTGTATGCAGTCGGGATGTTTATCGTAACCGTGGTGTTCAATGTGCCCATGAACCGGCGGCTTGATGCCATGAACCATGAAAGCACTGAAACGGCGTCCTACTGGACGGTCTATGCGTCTTCATGGACGCTGTGGAATCATGTCCGGACAGTTGCGTCCGCGGCTTCGGCCGCCTGCTTTCTGATCGGTTGCCTCGCGCTTGGCGGTGGTTGAACCGCGCCTGCAGCATCATCCCGGAAGCCGGCAAAACATGCTGCCGAACAGAAAATGCCGGAGCGGTGGAACCGCTCCGGCATCAGTGTTTGTGCATACGCTATGGCTAGTGCTTGAAGCGCTTGATCTCGCCGGACTTCAGGCGATCCATGTAGGAGTTCATTTCCCGCTTCACAACCGGCATCAGGAAGTAGAGCGCCGTGATGTTGACCACTGCCATGGCAAAGATTGCCGCGTCGGAGAAGTCGATCACAGGGCCCAGGCTGGCCGAGGCGCCGATGACGACGAAGACGCAGAAGATGATCTTGAACACCAGCTCCGTGGTCTTGCCTTCGCCGAACAGGTAGGTCCAGGCTTTCAAACCGTAATATGACCAGGAGATCATGGTTGAGAAAGCAAACAGTACCACTGCAATTGCGAGCACGTACGGGAACCAGCTGAAGCCGGTCGCGAATGCTGCTGAGGTCAGCGATACGCCTGAAACACCTCCGACTGTCGAGATGGCATTGCCTTCACCATTAAGAACGAAGTTACCGGTTGCCGGATCAACGATCAGCAGTCCGGAAATGGTGATGACCAGGGCTGTCATGGTGCAGATCACGACGGTGTCGATGAACGGCTCCAAAAGGGATACAAGCCCCTCGGTGATCGGCTCCTTTGTGCGAACCGCCGAGTGGGCGATTGCCGCAGAACCAACACCTGCCTCATTCGAGAAGGCGGCGCGCTTGAAGCCCTGGATAAGGGCGCCCACAAAGCCACCCGCTACACCAAGGCCGGTAAAGGCACCTTCGAAAATCTGGCCGAAGGCCCAGCCGATCTTGTCGAAATTGAGCAACAGGATAACCAGAGCGGTTCCGACATAAAGGACGCCCATGAAGGGAACGACCTTTTCAGTCACGTTGGCGATGGATTTGATACCGCCGACGATCACCGCGTACACAACCAGGGCAAACACGATGCCGGTGATCCAGCCGGGATAGGCACCCGTGATGCTGGAGATCTGGGCGTGTGCCTGATTGGCCTGGAACATGTTGCCACCGCCAAGCGCGCCGAGGATGCAGAATATCGCAAACACCACGGCCAGAATCTTGCCGCCCGGCAGGCCGCGTTCCGCAAAACCCTTTGACATGTAATACATCGGGCCACCGGAAACGGTGCCGTCTTCATATTCGTTGCGGTATTTGACGCCAAGCGTACATTCGGTGAATTTCGATGCCATGCCCAAAAGGCCTGCCATGATCATCCAGAATGTAGCGCCGGGCCCACCAATGCCGACGGCCACGGCCACACCGGCAATATTGCCGAGGCCGACGGTGCCGGACAGGGCGGTTGTCAGCGCCTGGAAGTGACTGACTTCGCCCGCGTCATTGGGGTCTGCATAATCACCCTTTACGAGCTGGATGGAATGCCGGAAACCCCTGACCTGGATGAATCCGAAGTAGACCGTGAACAATGATGCAGCTATCACAAGCCACATCACGATCCATGGAAAACTGGTGCCTGGAAAGGGCGAGAAAATGAAACTCACGAACGGGCCGGTTATGGCGGCGAAGGTTTCATTTACAGCCTGGTCAATGCTTCTGGCTTCTTGTGCAAAAGCCGATGTAGACCCTGCTGCGCTGAGCGCGAGGGTCGTCAATGTAAGTTTTTTCATGAGACGTTTCCTTATCCGACAACCGTTACCGGTACAGTTGCTGTCATGACGAGATTGGCAGTTGATGAGCCAAACAGGCGGCTTGCAAACCCGCCTTCAGATGATCGTGCAACGACAATCTGATCTGCGCCTTCTTCGACAGCCACGGCATTCAGCAGGTCTGCAACGTCTCCGTGCTTCACCACGCCGCGCGCGGAAAAGCCGTCGGCCTTCAAGGCATCGACAGCCGGCGAGACAACACGGGTGTTGGCGGCGGCAATTTCTTCCTCTCGCCGTTTGTGGCGTTGTTCGTTTTCCTCCGGTGTCTGGAAGCTGTAGGGTGACCATTCGATCACGTACACAGCTATTAATTCGCACGTCCCTATTTGCTTTGCTTGCTTCTTGGCGAAGGCAACGGCACGTTCCCCTGAACCGCTCCCGTCAAGGCCAATTACTATTTTGGCAGACATTGCACCCTCCGTTTTTGTTTTGTGCCCGTCCAGTAAGGCACAATTTGTCGCAGGCTGGAAGTTCTATTCATGCTACGGAGAGTATTGGGCATCGTCGGCACAAGTACCGGCCACCCAATACACAAATATGCGCAGTACTGATGAAATCGATAAAATCGCCAGTAATTTGCTCAATGTTGCTTAAAACATCTGCTGGTATAGCTGGCCGCAAAACAACAGGGATGCGGTACGATGTTTAATAATGAAAGCGATAGAAAATCTTTCGATGTTCAGTTGGTGCTCAGTGACGGGCGGTCGGTGAACGGTACACTGCTGCTGCCCATGAGCAGCGACATCAAGCGTGCTCTCAGCGGTGACAGCCCGATATTGGAGTTCAGGCACCAGGATGGCCGTGAATCAATGATTGCCAAGACAGCGATTGTAGAGATCATGATTCTGGAACAGGCAGCCGCCGAAGTGGCTGCCTAGACCAACTCCGGACACGCTCGCAACTGTTTCCGGTGTTAGCCATTTTCAGGTTTATTCTCGGACAGCAATTGCAATTTACGTGAAAATCGACCATATACGGATGTGTATAGACCGAACTTGTCTGATGATGCCTCGATATGCGGTACGCCGTTTAACTTCGTTATTCCTGACAATGTGAGCAATGTACTGACCCAGCCGTCACAAGGTGTGAATGAGCGGGTTTCTCCTTGAAGGGACTACGACCATGCCAACAGGCACAGTAAAATTTTTCAACACAACCAAGGGCTACGGCTTCATTGAGCCGGAAGACGGTTCCAAGGATGCCTTTGTCCATATCTCCGCAGTTGAGCGCGCAGGCATGGGCACCTTGAACGAAGGCCAGAAGGTCAAGTTCGAGCTGGTTACCGACCAGCGCAGCGGCAAGATGTCTGCTGACAACCTGGAAGACGCTTCTTAAGTCCAGCGACTTTCAGTTACGTTTTCGAGACCCTGCAGGCCCCCGTGGCCTGCGGGGTTTTTTATTTGCGCAGTTTTTCTTCTTCGTTCACGGCATCCACATAGGTGCCGATGGCACGCGCCGTGGTGGTCAGTGTCTGTCGGTAGAACAGCATTGCCATGACGGTGCACGTCGCAACGATGCACGGCACCGGCCCCAGCAGCAGGAACAGGGCGGCCACCGCGTAATAGTAGCCGCGGATGCCATTGTTGAAACTGCGGACGGCTTCCGTCAGCACGGTGGCCGTGGCGTCGATCTGAATGGCGAATTGCGGGGTTTCTTCCGCCTGGTCCGGCAATCCGCCGCTTAGCGCGACCGTGTAGATGAGTTTGCGCAGCGAATAGGTGAAGGCAAAGAAACTGATCCCCAGGATCAGCACGACGACGGACAGGTTCGCCGCCAGCAGTTCAGTGCTCATGGGTGCCACAAAATGCAGTTGTGACAGGATGGCGTGAACCGATGTGACATTGGCAAAGGTGCCGAGCAGTGCCGCCAGTACGATCAGTGACGCAGAGCCGAAAAATGCCACCGAACTGATGATCTGGTTGAGCAATATGGCATCAAACGGCCGTTGCGCGCGCCGGGTGGACAATCGCATCCAGCGCAGGCGTACGATACCCAGTTGCGCGTTCAGTGTACCGCGCCCGAACAAGGACAGAATTGGCGAATAAAGCCACCAGGCCGCAAACAGCAGGGCAAAGGCGACAAGGTGAAGACTGGTAAGATCAGGCGGTAAGGACATGGAGTGTGTGCTACAGCGGAACACGGCACAGGGGAAGGGGCTTTGGACCACCTCCTGAATTGACAAGGATCTTTCACATGAGTGATCGAGAAAAATTCGTTGCCTCCAACAAAGCGGCCTGGAACGAGGCGGCTCCGCGTCATGCGGCCCACAACCAGGCGCAGCTGCGCGAGCGCTTTGCGCAAGGCGGATACAATTGCCTGGCAGATGAAGTCATCAGCATGCTGGAGCGGATCGGCGTCACCGGCAGATCGGCGGTTCAGGTCGCGTGCAATAATGGCAAGGACCTGTTGTCGTTGAAGAACATGGGAGCAGGCGCATGCCTCGGGATTGACCAGGCAGATGTCTTTCTGGAACAGGCGCGCGAGCTGGCTGAAATCGCCGGGCACGCAAGTGATGTGAGCTTTGCGGCAGCGGATGTCTATGCGTTGCCGGCAGACCTGAAAGGCCGCTTCGATATTGTGATGACCACAATCGGTGTGCTCGGATGGATGCCGGACCTGGACGGGTTTTTCTCTGCGGTTTCAGATCTGATTGTTCCCGGCGGGCACTGGGTCATGGAAGAAATGCACCCGGTCTTGTTCATGTATGAGCCGGATGAGAACGGCGGGCCGTCCAGGCTTGAGCATTCCTACTTTCAGGCCGACCCATTCGTGGAAACCACGGGCCTGGATTATTTCGGCCACGAGCAATACGCCTCGAAACCACACTACTCCTTTACCCACAAGATGTCGGATATCGTCAATGCAGCTGTCAGGGTTGGACTTGAACTGCAGCATATGCACGAGGTCGGGCACAACATATCAAACTTCTGCGCCGACCTTGAGCACGCCGAAGCCACGCCACCGCTGGGGATGTACATGCTGTGGCGCAAGAAATGACCGTTGGTCGGGGCGGCGCGCACCAGGCAATGCGGGTTTATGCAAACCCGTCCTGCTGCACAGAGCGCGCCGCGCCCTGTTTAAGAGGTTACTGCGCCGGTGCGGTTGTAGCCGGCGGTGCAGCCTGTTCCTGAGCGGCAGGCGCGCTTTCCGTTGCGGGCGGCACGATGACCTGCTCACTGGTTGTTCCAGTGGTCGCGCCGGTCGTTATCGCCGGGCGATCAGAGCCTGCAAACGAGAAGAAGGCGATCATTGCAAGCAGGATTGCCACTGCCAGACCGATGAGCCATCCGTTTGAGCCGCCGGAGCGGGTGCGATAATCAGGTGCGTGTGATGAGCGATGCTCGTTTTGATAATCTGTGGCCATGATAAAAACTCCATTACTCATGGCCCCCAAGCCCTTTCAATGATGTATTCCAACATTCCAATATGCCGATGCGTGGGCTGAAATAGGGTATTTTTGGACGGTTTTGGGCATCGGAACGGCTTATCTGCCTGCGGTAGGGGTTGTGGACTCTAGCTGGTCGAACAGCTTACCCGCCTTCGGCGGGCTGTTTGGGTTGTAGCTGGTCGAACAGCTTATCTGCCTACGGCAGGCCGTTAGGACGTAATCGGTCGAACAGCTTATCTGCCTACGGCAGGCCGTTCTCCATGCCAGAAAATGCCTGGCGGGCTTTGTTGTGTGCTTGAAGGGGCCAACAGAAAAGGCCGGGAACAGGTCCCGGCCCTTTATAATTCCTCAGTGCTGCTGCTTATTCTGCGTCGGCGGACTTTTCGGCAGCTTCCTGGTCAACCTTGGCACGCGGTGCCTTGCCTTCCAGCAGTTCCTTGGCCTGAACAATCCATTCGTCGCGCTCGATGCGACCGCCGAGCGACAGCTTTTCGTCGTAATCGGCAATGTCGTCCTTCTTCCACTTGGCGATCTGGGTCAGGCTGGTCACGCCTTCGCCGGCCAGCTTTTCAGCGAGCACGTCACCAACGCCGGAAATCAGCGATACATCATCAACCACCTGGGGTGCATTTGCTGCCTCAGCCTTGGCTGCTGCTGCTTCAGCGGCGCCCGGGATCACGATTGACCGCTTCTTTTCAGCAATACGTGCGCGCTTGCCGGTGCGGCCACGCAGGTAATACAGCTTTGCGCGGCGAACCTTGCCGCGGCGCAGAACCTTTACGCCTTCAACCAGCGGCGAGTAGATCGGGAACACCCGCTCCACACCTTCGCCATAGCTCAGCTTGCGCACGGTGAAGTTTTCATTGATGCCGGCACCTGCCCGGGCGATCACGACGCCTTCATAGTTCTGGATACGCGAACGTTCACCTTCGGTCACACGCACAGCGACAACGACAGTGTCGCCGGGGCCGAATTCCGGAATCTCGCGTTTGGCAGTAATGGCTTGCGCCTGCTCGAGCTCGAGCTGCTGGATAATGTTCATCGGACGAATTCCTTTTTGGTGCGGCCCGCATCGATTTCAATGCAGACAAGTCGCTCCAACATTTTCAGATACAATCATGTTTCGGCAATCTGATGGCCTGAGCCGGACCGCCGGATGATCTTGCGATGCGGGTCTTTACCCGTGTGAAGGTGCAAAAGTCAATGTCTATCCGCATATTTGGGTTATTTGTTTCTAGTCTTTTGGCCGAATGAGGTCCGGTCTGCGCGCCTTGGTCAGTTTTTCCGACTGTTCCTGCTTCCAGCGCGTGATGGCGGCATGGTCGCCGGACAGTAAAACCGGCGGTATTTCTAGGCCCTCCCATTCACGAGGCCTGGTGTATTGCGGATGTTCAAGGCGTCCGCGCTCGAAGCTTTCGTCATGGCCGGATGCGGCATTGCCCATAATGCCGGGCAGCAGGCGCACGATTGCATCCAGAACGACATGGGCTGCCGGCTCTCCGCCTGACAGCACGTAATCTCCCACCGACACTTCGGTCAGGCCGCGCGCCTCGATAACCCGCTCATCGACCCCTTCGAACCGGCCGCACACGATCATGACGCCGCTGCCGGCGGAAAGTTCCCGTACATAGTCTTGCGTCAGCGGTCTGCCACGCGGGCTCATCAGCAGCCGGGGCCGGGTATCTTCGGCCGTGGTTGCCGCGTCGATGGCACGAGCCAGCACATCGGGTTTCAACACCATGCCCGGACCGCCGCCTGCCGGAGTGTCGTCCACCGACGCATGCTTGTCGGTTGCATGCCGGCGGATATCGCGCGCCTCAAGCGACCAGATACCGTCCTCCAGGCCCCGGCCTGCCATGGACAGGCCGAGCGGCCCGGGAAACATGTCCGGGTAAAGCGTCAGCACTGTCGCTAGGAATGGCATGTTCAGGCGGTGGCCTTCTTCAAGAGTTCTTGCGGAAACCACGAGGATGGTTGCCGGCCCGGGTTATTCGGTATCGTCGCCCAGCAGTCCGTCCGGAGGATCGATAGTCAGGGTACCGGCGTCAAGGCTGATGTCCGGCACGGTCTGCCGGCTGAACGGCATCAGCACGGTGGATTTTACATCGTGCAGCTTCAGTTCGAGCAGCTCGCCGGCACCAAAGTCGACGATGTCCACCACCGTCGCGATCCGGGTGCCGGTCTGATCCAGTACGGAAAGGCCGATCAGGTCTGCATGGTAGACTTCGTCGTCTTCCGGCTCCGGCAACCGGTCGCGCGCAATGGACAGTTCAAGTCCCCTCAGGGTCTCGGCCGTGTTGCGATCGGTTACACCTTCGATGCGGGCACGAAACTGGTCCTTGTGGACCTTGAGTGATTTTATCTTGAGCACTGTGCCGTTTGAAGTATCCAGCGGGCCATAGGACGCAATGGCTTCAGGCTCGGCGGTGAAGCTTTTCAGCTTCACCTCGCCCTGAATACCATGCACGCCGGTTATGACGCCAAGCACAATGCGTGAATGCTCAGGCATTCAGGCACCATCCCCTTAAGAGGCTGCTTCTTCGGCCGGTGCTTCTTCAGCTGGCGCTTCGGCCACAACTTCTTCCGCAGGAGCAGGAGCTGCGGCAGCTTCCTTGGCAGCAGCAGCTTCGGCTTCAGCAGCTTCCTTGGCAGCGGTCGCTGCTTCGGCTTCGGCTGCTTCACGTTCCACACGCTTCTTGCCCGGCTTGGCCTTGTTCGGGTTGTTGCGAGGCTCGCGCTTTTCGAGACCGAGCGCATCCAGGAAGCGCAGCACGCGGTCGGTTGGCTTGGCGCCGACGCTCATCCAGTGTTTTGCACGATCAACATCGATACTGACGCGATCTTCCGAGTCCTTCGGCAGCAACGGGTTGTAGGTGCCGATCTTCTCGATGAAGCGGCCATCGCGCGGTGCATTCACGTCGGCTACTACGATACGGTAGTAAGGACGCTTTTTTGAGCCGCCACGGGCCAGTCTGATTTTCAATGCCATGTCCAAATTCTCCTTGGGTGTTCACATGTCTGGTTGAATTTTTTCGAATTCGTCGTCATTTCTTTTTCTTGGCAAAACCGGGCAGGCCCTTGAAACCGCCACCACCGCCGAGGCCGGGCAATCCGCCCTTGCCGCCGAGGCCCGGAAGCCCGGGCATGCCGCCGCCCATGCCGGGCAGTCCAGCCGGCATTTTCGGCATCTTGCCGCTGGCGAGTTCCTTCAGCTCCGGCGGCACTGCATCGGGATCCATCTGGGCAAGCTCGGCCTGCATTTTTTCCATTTCTTCGGCTGACGGCATGCCGGCACCGCCGCCCATGCCCATCATCTTGCCGAGCATGCCGCCTTTGCCCTTGCCCATCTTCTTCATCATGCCGGCCATCTGGATATGCATTTTGAGCAGACGATTGATTTCCTGGACTTCAACGCCGGAACCCTTGGCAACACGCTTCTTGCGCGAGGCATTCATGAGTTTCGGGTTGCGTTTTTCCTTTGCCGTCATCGACGAGATTATCGCGAGCTGGCGCTTGAGCACCGAATTGTCGAGATCGGCATCTTCAAGCTGCTTCTTCATCTTGCCGAGGCCGGGCATCATGCCCATCAGGCCCGACATGCCGCCCATTTTCTGCATCTGCTTGAGCTGATCAGCGAGGTCTTCGAGATCGAAAACCCCTTTCTTCATGCGGGCAGCCATCTTGGCTGCCTTGTCGTGATCTATGGTCTGGGCGGCTTTTTCAACCAGCGAGACCACGTCGCCCATGCCGAGAATGCGCGATGCGATACGCTCGGGGTGGAAGTCTTCCAGGCCGTCGAGTTTTTCGCCGGTACCCAGCAGCTTGATCGGCTTGCCGGTAACGGCGCGCATCGACAATGCCGCGCCACCGCGGCCGTCACCGTCAATACGGGTCAGGACCAGGCCGGAAATGCCGACCTGTTCATCAAAGGAGCGTGCCAGGTTGACCGCGTCCTGGCCGGTCAGGGCATCGGCAACCAGCAGGGTTTCGGCAGGCTTGGCAATATCGCGAACCGTCTGCACTTCCGCCATGAGCTCTTCATCGATGAAGAGACGCCCGGCGGTGTCCAGCATGACGACGTCATAGCCGCCCTTCTTGGCTTCCGACATGGCGCGTTTGGTGATGGCCGCCGGGTCCTCGCCCTTCACGATGGGCAGCGTGTCGACCGAGATCTGCTCGCCCAGGATGGCAAGCTGTTCCTGCGCGGCAGGCCGCCTCGTGTCCAGCGAGGCCATGATGACCTTCTGCTTGTCACGCTCAAGAAGCCGCTTGGCTATTTTGGCGGTTGTGGTGGTCTTACCGGAGCCTTGCAGGCCGACCATGAGGATCGGCACCGGCGGTGCCGCCTTCAGGTTAAGGGGTTCGGGCTCCTTGCCCAGCATGTCGACAATGGCGTCATTGACGATCTTGACGACCATCTGACCCGGCGTCACCGACTTGATGACTTCCTTGCCGATTGCCCGTTCCCTGACCTGCTCGATAAAGTTGCGAACCACTTCAAGCGCGACGTCTGCCTCGATCAGGGCGCGGCGCACTTCACGCATGGCGGTGTCGACGTCAGCCTCCGACAAGGCACCACGGCCTGTCAGCTTGTCGAATATACCGCCGAGGCGATCTTGAAGTGTTTCAAACATCTGTTGTTTCCCAAACCGGTTACGCAAAGCGAAATGGCACCCGTGCACGAACCTTCGCGGACGGATGTGGACCCCTGACCTCCCGGATGCGGTTGAAACCGTTCCATGTGTCAGTAAGCCTGCCAATTCATTTTGGCATCTGGAGTGGCCGGTTCAATAGGGTAATTGCAGTCAAAGGTCAATCTTATCCTGTATATCCCGGCGAACGGCTTTGCTCAGCACTTCGTGCTTCGCGCCGTTCTGTTTGCTGGTAGGCGACTAAGCACTGCGCACGCGCCTCACACCGTTATGAAGCGCCCACGGCGTCTTGCCTCTGGCAAGTTGGGTGCTTTTCACCATATAAGGCGCTTAATGAGCACGAACACACATATTCCGTTTCGCAAGATGAACGGGCTGGGCAATGATTTCATCATTGTTGACGGCCGGTCCGAGGTGCGCCGTTTCACGCCTGAACAGGTTCATGCCTGGTCGCACCGGCAGACCGGTATCGGCTGTGACCAGTTCATCGTCATGGAACAGTCCGACGTGGCTGATTTGCGCATGCGGATCTACAATGCCGAAGGCCATGAAGTGGAAAGCTGCGGCAATGCCTCGCGCTGCGTGGCTGATATCCTGTTTTCCGAGACCGGCGCCGATACGGCCACCATTGACACCAAGGGCGGGTTCCTGGCCTGCCGCAAGGCGGATGCGGGCCTGGTGAGCGTCGACATGGGCGTGCCGAAATTCGGCTGGCAGGATATCCCGCTGGCCGAAGAATTTCATGATACCCGCGGCATCGAACTGCAGATCGGGCCGATTGATGCACCCATCCTGCATACGCCGTCTGTCGTCAATGTCGGCAATCCGCATGCGATTTTCTGGGTGGATGATATCGACGTGACGGACCTGTCAAAGACCGGGCCGCTGCTGGAAAATCACCCGATGTTTCCCGAACGGGCCAATATCTCTTTGGCCCGTGTGCTGTCGCCCGCCCAAATCGAGGTGAAGGTCTGGGAGCGCGGCGTCGGTTTGACCCGCGCCTGCGGCACGGCTGCCTGCGCGGTTGCGGTGTCGGCGGCGCGCACCAAGCGGAGCGGCCGTGAAGTCACCATTACGCTGCCGGGCGGCGACCTGCTGATTGAATGGGATGAGCGCGATCATATCCTGATGACCGGGCCGGTCAGTTATGATTTCGAAGGTGACCTGTCTGTGCTGGAAGATGCAGCGCCGTGAACAAGCCGGTCGACATTGTCAACTTCGGCTGCCGGCTGAATGCCTACGAGGCGGAAGTCATGCGGTCTCATACCGATGCGGCCGGTCTGGACAACGCAGTCGTGATCAATACCTGCGCGGTGACAGCCGAAGCCCAGCGCCAGGCCCGGCAGGCCATCAGGCGGGCCCGCAGGGACAGGCCGGGTGCACGCATTATCGTGACCGGGTGTGCCGCCCAGGTGGACGGACCGGCATTTGCGGCCATGGACGAGGTGGACCTCGTCGTCGGCAACGAGGAAAAGCTCCAGGCAGACACCTGGCGCAAAAGCGCCATGGATTTCGGCCTGGCCGGCGAAACGCCGGTACGGGTCAATGACATCATGGAGGTCAGGGAAACCGCGCTGCACATGCTGGATGGTTTTGGCGAGCGCACGCGGGCATTCGTGCAAGTGCAGACGGGATGCGACCATCGCTGCACATTCTGCATTATCCCGTTTGGGCGTGGCAATTCGCGCTCGGTGGGTGCCGGTGAAGTGGTGACCCAGATCCGCACGCTGGTGGCGTCGGGCTGTCCTGAAGTGGTGCTGTCGGGAGTTGATATCACGTCGTACGGCAAAGACCTTCCTGGCCAGCCCAGCCTGGGCAACCTGGTGCGGCGGATACTGAAAACCGTGCCGGAGCTGCAGCGCTTGCGGATTTCGTCAATCGACTCGGTTGAAGCTGACGAGGACCTGCTGATCGCGATCGAAGAAGAAGAGCGCCTGATGCCGCATCTGCATTTGTCCCTGCAGGCGGGCGACGACATGATCCTGAAGCGCATGAAACGTCGGCACCTGCGCGACGACGCCATCCGGTTTTGCGACGATGTTCGGCGCAGGCGGCCGGATGTGGTCTTCGGCGCGGATATCATTGCCGGCTTTCCGACCGAAACCGATGCGATGTTTGAAAACTCGATCAGGCTGGTAGAGGACTGCGGGCTGACCTTCCTGCATGTTTTCCCCTATTCCGTCCGGCCCGGCACCCCGGCGGCAAAGATGCCGCAAGTCAACGGGGCCGACATCAAGGCGCGCGCCAAAGCATTGCGTTCTGCAGGTGAAAAACGCTTGTCGGGCTTTGTGACGTCACAGGTCGGACAAACCAGGGATGTCCTGTTTGAAACCGAATCGCGCGGCCGCACGCCGCATTATCTCAATGTCGATATTGCCGGGCGCAGCATGAAACCCGGCGAGATCGCATCGGTGCGCCTTTTGCAGACAGCCGGACATGATCTGGCCGGGGAGCTGGTTGTTTGAGCTTTTTCAAGAAACTTTTCAATCGTATTGGCGGCAAGAAGGACGAGGAAAAGCCCCCGGAAGAGGTAGAGCAGGAGCAATTGCCTGCTCCCGAGCCGGTTGTTGAACCGGAACCGGTTCCTGAGGTTGTCCCGGAGCCTGAGCCTGAGCCGGAACCGGTTGCCGAGGCAGCCGCAGTTGACGCCGCACCAAAGAAAAAAGGCTTGCTGGGCCGTCTGAAGGAAAGCTTTACAGGCGCCAGGGAAGAGGCTGCGCCTGAACCGGAGGCGACACCTGAACCGGAGGTCACGCCTGAACCGGAAGCGGCACCTGAACCGGCGGCGAAACCGGAAACAGCGGAAGAGCCGAAGGTAAAGGCGCCGGTCAAGAAAGCGACGGGCAGGGCGAAGCCTGACAAGAAAAAACCAGCCAAGAAGGTTCCTGCTGCAGAGCCTGAACCAGAGATCGTTCAAGCGGAAACCGTAGCTGAACCTGAAACAGAACCTGACCCGGCTGCCGAGACTGAACCGGAGCCGGAATTGGATGTTGCGGCGGAAGTCGAATCAAAAATAATTCCTGAGCCTGAGCCTGAGCCTGAGCCTGAGCCTGAGCCTGAGCCTGAGCCTGAGCCTGAGCCTGAGCCTGAGCCTGAGCCTGAGCCTGAGCCTGAGCCTGAGCCTGAACAGCCCAAGGGCTGGTTTGGCCGGTTGCGCGAGGGATTGTCGAAGTCATCGAAATCGCTCACGACAAACATCACCAGCATCTTCACCAAGCGCAAGCTGGATGCGGACACATTGCAGGATCTGGAGGACGTGCTCATCCAGGCAGACCTTGGTGTGGCAATGGCAACCCGCATCACCGAGGAGGTGTCGCGTGGGCGCTATGACAAGGAGATTGACCCCGGCGAGGTGCGCCGGATCATGGCTGACGAGATCGTCAAGGTTCTGAAACCGGTCGAGATACCGTTCAATTTCGACGCAGACACACAACCATTCGTCATTCTGGTGGTGGGTGTGAACGGCGCGGGCAAGACCACGACCATCGGCAAGCTGGGCGCGATTGCGCAGGCTGAGGGCTTCAAGGTGATGATTGCCGCGTGTGATACGTTCCGCGCCGCCGCCATCGAACAGTTGACGGTCTGGGGCGAACGGGTCGGCGCCAAGGTGCTGTCACGCCCGACCGGTGCCGACGCTGCCGGCCTGGCTTATGACGCGCTCGAACAGGCCCAGGCAGACGGCACTGACATATTGATGATCGATACGGCTGGCAGGCTACAGAACAAGGCAGACCTGATGAGCGAACTGGACAAGATCGTGCGGGTCATCAAGAAGAAGGATGAAGCAGCTCCGCATGCCGTGCTGCTGGTGCTGGACGCCACCACCGGGCAAAATGCGGTGTCGCAGGCCGAAGTGTTCACCAAGGTCGCAGGTGTAACCGGCATCATCATGACAAAGCTTGATGGCACCGCACGCGGCGGCATCCTGGTGGCGATTGCGGAAAAATTCGGCCTGCCGGTTCATGCCATCGGGGTTGGTGAAAAAATCGAGGATCTGCAGCCGTTTGACGCTGAAGGCTTTGCCCGCGCCATTGCCGGGGCTGAGGAAGGACAAGACATTGAGTGAGATTGCCGACAAGCCGAAAATAAATCCGGTGCTGAAACTGGCGCTGGAACTCGGGCCGCTGGTGGTTTTCTTTTTTGTGAATGCCAAGGGCGCTGCGCTGATCGAGCGCTTCGGGCTTGAAAACCTGTTTCCGCAGCCGATTTTTCTGGCAACGGCCGTGTTCATGGTGGTGATGCTGGCATCGATTGCGGCCAGCTGGATTCTCAGCAGACACCTGGCCATCATGCCGTTGATCACCGGTGTGGTTGTGCTTGTGATGGGTGGGCTGACGCTATGGCTGCAGGACGACACGTTCATCAAGGTCAAGCCGACAATCGTCAATGTGTTCTTCGGCGCGGTCCTTCTGGTCGGCCTGGCGTTCGGGCGTTCTCTGCTGGCCTATGTGTTCGACGCTGCCTTTGCGCTCGACAATCAGGGCTGGCGAAAGCTGACGCTTCGATGGGGTGTTTTCTTCTTTGTTCTTGCCGGCCTGAACGAATTTGTCTGGCGTACGCAATCCACCGATTTCTGGGTTGCGTTCAAGGTGTGGGGAACAATGCCGCTGACCATGATTTTTGCGCTGGCGCAGTTGCCTTTGATGCAGAAACACATGCTTCCAGACCCCGAAGATGAGCAAATTTGAAGGTTTTTCACATTACGTAAGGTAAGATTTACAATAAAATGTGAGACATACGGATAAGAATAGTATATGCAAGAGGAAGTGTGTACAGATTGTGCACATGTGAAAAAGTAGTGTGACTATTAAACAAAGCCGGGGGGCTAATATTATGGATGATCGTCCAGATTCTAGTAATGTATCCAATGACAGGGACGGCACTGCGCCCGTCAGCTTCTGGTTAAAGCGTGCCGCTCAATACTCAGCTGATTTATATTCAGATCGCCGTGGAAAATCCGGCCTGACTCAGCGCCAATTCACGGTTTTAGAAGCAGTTTTTCACAATGAAGGCCAGAGCCAGACTACTCTGGTGAAGGAAACCGGCATTGATCGATCAACGCTGGCTGACCTGGTGAATCGACTGGAAACCCATGGTTATTTGTCCCGCAAGCGCAGTGACAAGGACGCCCGGGTCAACTTCGTTTCGTTGACGGAAGCCGGCCGCGACATGCTGATCAATGCGCAGCCACAGGTGTCGCTGGTGGATCAGGCACTCGTGGAAGCGCTGCCGGAACGCAATCGCAAAGCGTTCGTTGCATCGCTTCAGTTACTGTCGGAAAAGCTTGACGAAGCTGAATAACCGTTCACATTTTCGTGAACAGAGACGCTCGGGGCGAAGATGGAGGGGCCCGCTGGCCAGTTATGGCTGGCGGGCCTTTTCTATTGCCGGAATAACATCCTCACGCATGGCACGTTCGGTGATCGGTCCGGTAAATTTATAGACAATCGTGCCCTCGCCATTGATCACAAAAGTTTCAGGCACACCGTAGACACCCCAGTCAACGGACGTGCGGCCGTTGGCATCAACACCGACACTTGTGTACGGATTGCCCAGGGCATTGAGAAACCGCAAGGCGTTTTCACGCTGGTCCTTGTAATTGAGACCGGTGAGATCGATGTCGTCGCGCTTTGCCATCTCCATGAGTTGCGGGTGTTCTTCACGGCAAGGTCCGCACCAGGATGCCCAGACATTGACCAGAGTAATCTTGCCCTGAGCCAGGCTCTTTGAAGCGAGACCGGGAACCGCGGTTCCGTCGATCGTAAGGCCTTCCAGGGCCGGAAGGTCAAACGAGGGTGCCGGCTGGTTGATCAGGGCAGAGGGCAATTTGGAGGGATCGCCGCTTTGCAGGCCCGTCATGAAGATGGCTGCAAGGCCAGCAAACACCATAACAGGCACAAGTACCCAGGAACGGCCTTGCTTTTGCGGATTTTCGGAGACCTGATTGCTCATCGCTCAACCTGTCCTGATTTGCGGCGCCGGTCAGCACCTTCGTCTTCGAGCTGCTGCAGACGCCTGGTTACAGAGCGCGCGCGCGAGAAAATCCACAATGCCAACGCGCCAAGTACGACAATCGTGACAGCATAGGACGAAATAACGAAGCCCATATGGGGAGCAGAAAAATCCATGTGTCCCGAACCTCCTTACTGCAACGCGCCGGTTCGGGCCAGCTCGGTCTGGCGGATGCGGCGGGCGCCGATTTCGGAACGAATGGAAATCAGGTGCAGGGCCAGGAACAGGAAACTGTAGGCCAGCCCCATCACCAGCAGCGGAGTCAGGATGGACGGGTGAATGGTGGGGCCGTCGGTGCGGAACACGCTCGCCGGCTGATGCAGTGAATACCACCAGTCAACCGAGAACTTGACGATTGGCACATTGATAAAACCGACAATAGCGACGATGGCGGCAATGCGGGACGCGCTGCGCGGATCATCGATCGCCTGCCATATGGCAATATAGCCCAGATACAGCAAAAACAGCACAAACATGGAGGTGAGGCGGGCATCCCAGACCCACCATGTGCCCCACATCGGCTTGCCCCATAGTGATCCGGTAGCAAGGGCGAGAAAGCAGAATGCCGCGCCAATCGGGGCGGCTGCCTTGGCCGCAATATCGGCAAGCGGATGACGAAAGACGATACCGATGATACTGGCAACGGCCATCACCGTGTACACCATCAGGGCTGACCATGCCGCGGGTACGTGAACATACATGATGCGCACGGTTTCACCCTGCTGATAATCGGCGGGCGCCCGTGTCAGGCCGAGGAACAGACCGACACCGAACAATGCGAAAGTGATCATCCACACCCACGGCTGGACTGTGTTCTGCAGGCGCATGAAGCGGGTAGGATTGGCAAATCTCTCTATCGAACTCATAACAACAATCTGTAATACCAGCCGATAGAGCGCGCAATGGCGACATGGTCACATGCCGGTCAATCAGCGGTGATCAGCGCATGTAGCTGCGCAGCGCCGCAGCAGAGGCAAACGGCGTAACAACCAAAGCCGCCAAGACAATGGCAATCAGGATGATAAGGGCTGTGCCGGTATTGTCGATGCCGGACTGGGCGCCCGACGAGGCCAGAACGCCGAATATCATCACCGGCACATAAAGCGGCAGCACCAGAAGCGAGACCAGCAATCCACCCTGACGCAGGCCGACCGTGATGGCGGCACCCAGGCTGGCCAGCAGCGACAGCGCCAGCGAACCGGTCACCATGGCAATCCCCAGCGGCGCGATGAGCGCCGTATCGAGGTTGAGCAGGAAACCCAGAACCGGGGCCGCGATTGCCAGCGGCAGTCCGGACGTGAGCCAGTGAATGGACGCTTTGGCCAGAACGACGATCTCCAGCGGTGTCGATGAAAGCGCCATGATTTCCAGGGACCCGTCATCATGGTCAGCCTGGTACAACCGGTCAGCCGACAACAGCACCGACAGCAGCAGGGCGATCCACAAGGCACCAGGTGCAATGCGCTGCAGAAGCTGCTGGTCCGGGCCCAGGCCCAGCGGCAGCAGGACAATGACGGTCAGAAAGAAGCCGATAGCCGTGCCGATGCTGCCGCCCTGCCGGACGGCAAGCGTGAAATCACGGGCAATGACTGATTTGAAGGCTGACGTCATTTCATCCGGCCCGTTTCGGCAGGTTCGCAAAATCCAGAATATCGCTGGACTTGACCGGCAGTTCTATGTGCGTGGAGGCAATGATGATGCCCCCGGCGTCCAGATGCCGGACCATCATCCCGGCCAGCAGTTCCTGTGATGCGGTGTCCAGGCCGACTGTCGGCTCGTCAAGCAGCCACACGGGCTTTTCAACCAGGGCAAGCCGGGCCAGGCCCAACCGGCGTTTTTGACCGGCCGACAGGCGCTGGGCCTGAAACTCGCCCAGTGCGCTGAGGTTCATCGCAGTCATTGCGCCGGCCACATCACCGCCGCCGAAAAACCCGGCCCAGAAGTTGAGGTTCTCCGCGACCGAAAGGTGCAGCTTGATGGCATCCTGGTGGGCAATGAAATGAACATGTTCGCCAAGCAGTGCATCTGCGGGCAGGGTGGACTGTTCAAGAGCCAGAGATCCGCCGGCAGGCTCGGCCAGGCCGGCGACAAGACGCAGCAGCGATGTCTTGCCGGCACCGTTGGGCCCGCGCAACACCAGCATGCGGCCCGCACTGGCGGCAAAATCCAGACCGGCAAACACCAGTCGCCCGCCGCGCTCACATGCCAGTTGTTGCCCCACGATCTTCATGCGAGCGGTGTGTAGCGCAAACAAACCGCAGTTGAAAGTGTCGTCCTTTGGTATGAGCCACTGGTACTTGACGAAAGATTTGTCTAGAAGACGGCCATCACAAAAATTCCACGGAGCCAATACCAGATGACCGATCAGTCGCTTGACAGTTTCAAATGCCGCAAGACCCTCAAGGTGGGAAACAAGGCGTATGTGTATTATTCGCTCAAGGCGGCTGAGAAAAACGGTCTGGACGGCATTTCCTCGCTGCCCTCGTCCCTGAAGGTATTGCTGGAGAATCTGCTGCGCCACGAAGACGGGCGCACGGTTACCAAGACCGATATCGAGGCGATGGCCAAATGGGTCAAGGCCAAGGGAAAATCCAAACGCGAGATCGCATTCCGCCCGGCCCGTGTCCTGATGCAGGACTTTACCGGCGTTCCCGCCGTCGTTGACCTGGCAGCGATGCGTGATGCCATGGTTGATCTCGGCGGCAACCCGAAGAAAATCAATCCACTGGCGCCGGTGGACCTGGTCATCGACCATTCGGTGATGGTGGACTTCTTCGGCACTGCAGGGGCGTTCAAGAAAAACGTCAACATGGAATATGACCGCAATGGCGAGCGCTACAAGTTCCTGAAATGGGGCCAGGACGCATTTGACAATTTCAGGGTTGTCCCGCCCGGAACCGGTATCTGTCACCAGGTGAACCTGGAATACCTGGCAAAAACCGTGTGGACCAAGAAGCAGAAGGTCAACGGCAAGGCGGCAACAGTTGCCTATCCCGACACGCTGGTGGGCACTGATTCACATACAACCATGGTCAACGGCCTGGGCGTGCTCGGTTGGGGCGTGGGCGGCATCGAGGCTGAAGCCGCCATGCTGGGACAGCCGATTTCCATGCTGATCCCGGAAGTGGTGGGTTTCAAGCTGACCGGCAAGCTGGCCAAGGGCACCACCGCGACAGACCTGGTGCTGCGGGTTGTCGAAATGCTGCGCATGAAGGGCGTGGTCGGAAAATTTGTCGAGTTCTATGGCCCCGGCCTGAGCAACCTGTCGCTGGAAGACCAGGCAACCATCGCCAACATGGCCCCGGAATACGGTGCGACATGCGGTTTCTTCACTGCATCCAATGAAACACTGGAATACCTGAAGGGCACCGGGCGGGCCAAGGCCCAGGTCGACCTGGTTGAAAAATACGCCAAGACACAGGGCATGTTCCGCACCAAGTCCACGCCGGACCCGGTGTTCACTTCAACTCTTGACCTGAACCTCGGCGATGTGGTGCCCGCGATTTCCGGGCCCAAGCGGCCACAGGACCGGGTCATCCTGTCGGAAGCAACATCAGCATTTGCCACGGCCATGGAAACCGAGTTCAAGCAGGCTGATGAAATGGCAAAGCGCCATGAGGTGTCCGGTGCGAACTATGATCTCGGCCATGGCGACGTGGTTATCGCTGCGATCACCTCCTGCACCAACACCTCCAACCCGTCGGTGATGATCGGCGCCGGACTGCTGGCCCGCAATGCCGCTAAGTTCGGCCTCAAGGTGAAGCCATGGGTGAAGACGTCGCTGGCGCCGGGATCCCAGGTGGTGACGGAATATCTGAAATCTTCCGGCCTGCAGAAGGACCTGGACAAGATGGGATTTGACCTGGTGGGCTATGGCTGCACCACCTGTATCGGCAATTCCGGTCCGCTGCCGGAAAACATTTCCGAGGCCATCAAGGACAATAACCTCGTGGCCTGTTCGGTATTGTCGGGCAACCGCAATTTCGAAGGCCGGGTAAACCCGGACGTGCGCGCCAACTACCTTGCCTCGCCGCCGCTGGTGGTTGCCTATGCGCTTGCCGGATCAATGAACATCAACCTGACAACCGACCCGCTCGGTCATACAGCGAAAGGTGAACCGGTGTATCTGGCCGACATCTGGCCGGATGCCAAGGAAGTGGCCGAATTCGTGCGCAAGAACGTGACCCGCAAGGCTTATCAGAGCCGCTACAAGGACGTGTTCAAGGGCGACGCCCAATGGCGCAAAATCAAGGTTGACGGCGGCATGACATATGGCTGGGAATCAACGTCTACCTACGTCCAGAACCCACCATACTTCGAAGGCATGAAGATGGAGCCGGATGCGATCCAGAATGTGGTGAATGCCCGTATTCTGGGCCTGTTCAAGGATTCCATCACCACCGACCACATTTCCCCCGCCGGATCGATCAAGGCGGAAGGCCCGGCCGGTGATTACCTGACAGAACACCAGATCCGTCCCATCGACTTCAATTCCTACGGCGCCCGGCGCGGCAACCATCAGGTGATGATGCGCGGCACGTTCGCCAATATCCGCATCAAGAACCTGATGCTGTCCGGCGTCGAGGGCGGTTATACGAAACATTATCCATCCGGCAAGCAGATGGCGATCTATGATGCGGCCATGAAGTACAAGGCCGAAGAGGTGCCATTGGTGGTGTTTGCCGGCAAGGAATACGGCACCGGCTCGTCACGGGACTGGGCGGCCAAGGGCACGCGCCTTTTGGGCGTGCGGGCCGTGATAGCGCAGTCGTTTGAGCGAATTCACCGCTCAAACCTGATCGGCATGGGAGTGCTGCCGCTGCAGTTCCAGGGCGACGACAGCTGGGAAGCGCTAGGCCTGAAGGGCGACGAGACCGTTACCATCAACGGGCTTGACGGCAAAATGAAGCCACAGCAGACTTACGACGTGGAAATCACAGCTGGCGGCAAGACCAGAACCGTTACGGTCAAGAGCCGGATCGATACTGCAGATGAACTGGACTATTTTACCAATGGAGGCATCCTGCCTTATGTGCTGCGCCAGTTGGCAGCGTGACCGCAGGTGCATGAGTTTGCGGCGTGATGATCGCGTCACGCCGCCGGTTTGAGGAATATCGATAACTACTCACTCACTCGTGAGTAGCAGTTGAATGGTAGTTGGGTCATAAGTCACCGCATGGACAAATTGACACATATCTCCCGCCGCGGGTTGCTTGCCGGTGGTGCGGCCATCGCAGCGACCGCTGCGACAGGTGTATCCGGACCGGCTCTGGCATCGCGCGAGACCCCGGTTTTCGTGGAACTTTTCACCTCGCAAGGGTGTTCTTCATGCCCGCCTGCCGACGCCTTCATGGGTGAGCTGATCCAGCGCCCGGGCGTGATCGGCGTGTCGATGAACGTCGATTACTGGGACTATCTCGGATGGCGCGACACCCTGGGTTCGGCAGCATTTTCACGGCGCCAGAGAGAATACGCCGTCCGGCGTGGTGACGGCCGGGTGTACACGCCACAAATGGTGATCAATGGCCGCGCCCATGCGGTCGGCTCGCACAAGCAGGCGGTGATGCGGGAAGTTGAACAGCAAGCCGGCGTTCCCGATACCTATTTTGTGCCGATCAAGGTCTCGTCAAAAGGCGGCGAACTGCATGTCGACGTGGCCGGCGGCCCGACGGACCGTATCATCCAGTCATCGACAGTTTGGGTGATGTCGGTCGAACCGAAAGTCTCGGTGGCCATCAGGCGTGGTGAAAACACCGGCCGGAACATCGATTACTATAACGTGGTTCGCCAGATGACACCGATTGGCATGTGGCGGGGCGAGGCAGCCTCGTTCAACCTGCCCAAGGCGCAGATCGTCAACAAGCAGAACAGCATGTGTGTGGTGGTTCTTCAGGTGGACGGCGGCGGCCCCATCCTGGGCTGTGCCAAGATGGAAATGTCAGCCTGAACGCCGGAGCGTTTTCGCCTTAAAGTCCTTCGACAATGACGAACTGGCCGTTGGCCGCGCCGGCGCGTTGCTGGCGTGCTGCGGTATATTCCGGCGAGTTGTAGAAGGTGCGTGCGGCATCCATGTCGGGAAACTGCAGGATAACAACCCGGCGGCTTTCGTCGTCGCCCTCGACGGTTTCAACCGCGCCACCGCGGGCAAGATAGGTGCCGCCGTACTTGGCAATCGCGGCAGGCGCCGCGGCCTTGTAGTTTTCATACTGGTCGGCATTGGTTACATCGATGCGCGCGATGATATAGGCAGCCATCTGGACGTCTCCTCTTTGGGTAAAACCGGGTCGCGTGAATTTCTCTGGAGCAACTTTGACAGCGATCAGTTTTATGATTTTTGATTGGTTTAATCAAAAACCATACTGATCTAAACGGCGAACTTCGCAGGATCAACATTTGCGCCGCATATCACGGCACAGATTTTTTCATTGTCTTTCGGTCTGTAAATTCCGCCCAGCAAGGCAGCCAGCACCGTTGCGCCGCCGGGTTCGGTCATGATGCGGTGATTGTGCCAAAGCCACATCTGGGCAGCTGCAATAGCTTCATCGGACACCAGCAGGCTGTCATCGACATGAACCTGCGCGATGTCAAAAGCCATGGCGCCGATCTCCGATGCGCCGAGCGAATCGGCAGCGATACCCGAAACGTCGACCCTGGCAGGCGCGCCTGCTGCACGTGCGGCATGCAGGGCAGTGCAGGTTTCCGGCTCGACGGAGATGATGTTGGCGCGCTCGCCATACCAGGCAGCAATGCCGCCGATCAGGCCGCCACCGCCCACGGCGACGAGAACCGTATCGAGACCGGGGCACTGGTCTTCCAGTTCAAGGCCGAGCGTGCCCTGGCCGGCAAGGGTCGGTTCGGCGTTGTAGGCATGAACCGAGACCGCACCGGTGCGGGCGATGTGGGCTTCACACAAGGCAAGCGCTTCTGCGTAGTTTGCGCCTTCCTGTATGACTTCAGCGCCATAGGACTTTATCCGGGCGACCTTGGCCGGCGCAGATATCGAGGGCACGAAGATGTGTGCCTCAAGTCCCAGGGCCTGGGCCACATAGGCAACCGCAGCCCCGTGATTACCACCGGAGGCTGCGGCAACACCTGCGGTTTTCGCCGCATCATTGCCGATCAGCGAATTGAATGCGCCGCGCGTCTTGAACGAACCGGAATACTGAAAGCATTCGAGTTTCAGGATGACCGGCTGTTCGATGTCCGGCAGTGCAACCTGCATGACAGGTGTGCGGCAGATGCGCGATGCAATGCGTGCGTAGGCGAGCTCAATGTCTTTTTGGGTGATCATGTTCTGTGTGCGATTGGATGAGGAGGATTGCTATAGCGTGGAGAAGCCGGTGTCATAGTGGCTCTTTTGTGCGCGCGCGGCAACCAGTGCATTGCGCATCAGGATTGCAACCGTGACAGGGCCGACACCGCCGGGAACGGGCGTGATCCAGCCGGCTGTTTCAAGGCAGGCATCGAAGTCCACATCGCCAACAGTTTTGATTTCACCGTCCACCTCAACCTGGTTGATGCCGATGTCTATGAGCGCGGCTCCCGGTTTGATCATGTCCGCGGTCACCAGCTTCGGCTTGCCGACAGCTACAAACACCGCGTCGGCGCGCCGTGCATGCATGGCCACCGAACGGGTCATGTGATGGCACACGGTGACGGTGGCACCTTCGGCCATCAACAGGAACGCGATCGGCTTGCCGACAATTTCCGAATGGCCGATGACAACCGCTTCAAGGCCTTCCAGTTTCAAACCGGTGCGGCGCAGCAGTTCAACCGACGCCATGGCGGTGCACGGACCCAGCGACAGATCGCGATACACGATATTGCCGATGGAGGCGGGGTGCATGCCTTCAACGTCTTTCATGGGATGGATGGCGGTCTGCAGGGCGCGCATGTTGAAGTGTTCCGGTACCGGGCGCTGCAGGATGAGGCCGGTTATGCGCGGGTCGGTATTGCAGGCATTGATCGCTGCAGTGATTTCCTCAGCGCTGATCGAAGCGGAAAAGTTGCGTTCCTCGAACTGGATGCCGGCGCGTTCCGCGACCCGGGCCTGGTTGCGTACATAAAGTGCCGCTTCCGGCACGTCGCCGATGGTCATGGACACCAGCTTGACCGGCCAGCCGGCAGAGGCCAGCTCGCTGACACCTGAGCTGACTTCGCTCAGGATTTCATCTGCTACAGGCTTGCCGCGCAGGACATTGTGCGGGGCGGGAGTGGCGGTTGCGGCTAAGGCAGTCATGAAGGTTCCTGTCAGAATGGGGCGTACTGAATACAGACATTAGGTGTTTGGTGTACATGCTTCTTGCTCATGAGCGTCATGCATTGATCTCCATGCGAAGACCGCGGGCATCCAGCTCGGGTATGGCAGGAAAAACAATGTTATGACCACTGGCGATACGGCATGCCGACCATGCGCAGGCGCAGGCATCGAGAATGTCGTCGTCTGCGGCCTGTGACTTCTTCCACTGCGGGTGCTGCAGCCTGGCCAGGGGAAATCCGCCGGCCATCAGCAGCGCGCGGCGAAGCGCAGCGCCGTCAGCGGTTTTCTTGGCGTGCTGTACTGCGTACCCGTTATTCATGGCGCAAAACGCCACTTCAGGATGGATTTCGAACACCCGGGACTGCGATTGCGGTGTGATGGCTGCATCGACCTCACGCATTTTGGGGAACAGCATGAATGCCTGCTTGGGGAACTTCCGGCCCAGTATCCGGGTGTTGATTTCGCAGGCGTCGCGGTAATCATCGGTCATGACGGCATCGCGGCAGGGGACCGGAAAGACCGATGATCGGCGTGGACCGATATACCGGCGCGCCAGAGCCTCGCAGGACCGCGTTCTGTCGGAAGGAAAACCGATCGGCATGTCCACGCCGATGTGAGTGGCGTCAGTGTCCAGTGCAGTGCGAATGTCCGGAATGATGCTGGCGCGCGGTGTTGCATCGGCCTTGCCGGACCACGACACCATCACCCACCCCGCCTTGCAGCCATCCAGTCCAACGAACAAATTCTCAGGCATTGGTGGAGCGCACCGAGGTTATGTTGCCGGTGTGAGGCGGCTGGTCGATCAGGTCGTTCCAGGCGGCGAGGTCAAGCTCGTCGCCTGCAGACAGCGCCGTGGCTTCAACGACCCGGAATGCAGTGTTGCCGGCATGCAGCAGTGCATCCCTGGGCGACGATTTGAGAATCCGGGCCGCGAATATGCCGGCAAACAGGTCGCCGGTGCCGTGTGGCGGGTCGGGAAAGGCGAGAGTTTCATGCAAGGTTGCAGACCCGGCCTCGACCAGCAGATTGCCGATGCCGAGCGTGTCCGGGAAGGCCGATGTCACGATAGCCGTGTCGGCCCCGAGGGAGCGTGCCGCATGCACCATAGAGGTGTTGTCGCTGCTTTTGTCACCGGTCAGCACATCAAGTTCAAACCGGTTCGGCATGGCGATGTCGGCAAGCGGCAGAAGATGCGTCTTGATCGCTGCGATAACCTCGTCCGCTACATATGTGCCGTATGAATCAGCACACACCGGATCGACGAGGACCTGAAACTGCTGGCGGGCATCCTGCAGGCGCTTGATGAAATCGGCCGTTGCCGTAACCTGGTCCGCGTCACGGAAATACCCGGTCATCACCAGGTCGATCTCACGGCGCCACTCCGACCGTTCAAAGCTTGCCAGCATATCGGTGACGGCCTGGGCCGGGGTGATCATGCCCGATGGTTTGCCATGACCTGGGTGATGCGCCCAGGTGACGGTGGGCACTTCCCAAACATCTACGCCTAAACGGCGCGCGGCAAAGGCGGACGCCGTGTTGCCGATATAACCGCGTGAAATGCGCGAGGAGATGGAGACGATGGCCATGGGGTTTGTGCGGTTTCAAACGGTGTCGGGAAACTTGTGAGCTGTCAGTATGTCCGAATGGTTGCAGGGTGGCTAGATGGCTTTGATCAATCCACCCTTGTTATTGTGCGCTGCAATATATTATGAACGGCGCACATGGAGATTGTGCAGGGGAATAGCTTACATGACTGTCAGGCCGCGCCGCAGTGTTTTGTATATGCCGGGGTCCAATACCCGCGCGCTGGAAAAGGCAAAGACGCTTGCCGCCGATACGCTGATCCTTGACCTGGAAGATGCGGTTGCGCCGTCGGCCAAGGCTGAAGCGCGCGGCTTCGTGTGTGAGGCGGTGAAGGTGGGCGGCTATGGCAGGCGCGAACTGGTCATCCGTATCAATTCGCTGACATCCGAATGGGGCCTGGATGATCTGTCAGCCGCTGTGCAGGCTGGCCCGGATGCCATCCTGGTGCCGAAAGTTTCCACACCGTTTGATATAGCAACCGTCGACAAGGCAATGGCGGATGCGCCGGAAACGCTATCCATCTGGGCCATGATGGAAACACCGCTGGCCATGCTGAACGCGCGCGAAATCGCATCTGCGACGTCTGAATATGCCCGCTTTGAGTGCATGGTGATGGGCACCAATGACCTCGCCAAGGAAACCGGCGCTGGCCTGGGCGGCGATCGGGTTGCCATGCTGCCATGGCTGATGACCTGCGTGGCGGCAGCGCGCGCCTATGGCCTGGTGATTGTCGACGGCGTCTACAACGATTTCAGGAATGATGAAGGCTGTGCCAGCGAATGCGAGCAGGGCCGCCTGATCGGCATGGACGGCAAGACACTGATCCACCCGGGCCAGATCGCGCCGGCCAATGCGGCCTTTGCGCCATCGCCGGAGCAGATAGCAGCGGCCAATGACATCATTGCGGCGTTTGCCCTGCCGGAGAATGCCGGCCTTGGCGCCATCAATCTCAATGGCCGGATGGTCGAACTGTTACATTGTGACATCGCGAAAAAGACGGTTGCCATGAGCGAGGCGATCTCGGCACTGGAGGCAGCATCATGAGCATGGCATCGGCCAAAACCACGTCTGGTAACTTCTTTGAGGATTTTTCCGTCGGCCAGGTCATCCGGCATGCGGTCCCGCGTACGGTGGGCGAGGGCGAACGCGCGCTTTATACCGGGCTGTACGGCATGCGCTGCGCCGTGCAGTCGTCGGATGCCTTCGCCAGGGCAATCGGGTATGCCGAAGCCCCGCTGGACGACATGCTGGTGTTCCATATTGTATTCGGCAAGACCGTGCCGGATATTTCCCTCAATGCCGTCGCCAATCTGGGATATGCCGATTGCCGCTTTCTGAAACCGGTGTTTGCAGGAGACACGCTGCATTCGCAGTCCGAGGTCATCGGCGTGAAGCAGAATTCAAACGGCAAGACCGGCGTGGTCTATGTGCGTTCGACGGGGACGAACCAGAACGGTGAACCGGTGCTGGAGTTTGTGCGCTGGGTCATGGTGCGCAAGCGTGATGCGGCATCGAACGCGCCTGATCCGGTCGTGCCGGAATTGCCGGACCATGTATCGCCCACCGATCTGGGTTCAGCGTGTCCGGTGATTGATCCGGCACTGTGGGATGCCGGTCTTTCCGGTTCGGCGCATTTCTGGGACGATTATGAAACCGGTGAGCGCATTGATCATGTCGACGGCATGACGGTGGAAGAAGCCGAACACATGCTGGCAACAAGGCTCTATCAGAACACCGCGAAAGTGCATTTCAACCAGTTCACCGAGGGCCAGGGCCGGTTTGGCCGCAGGCTGATCTATGGCGGGCATGTGATTTCGCTGGCCCGTGCGCTGTCGTTCAACGGCTTGGCCAACGCGTTCCATATTGCAGCCATCAACGGCGGTGCGCACGTGGCACCATTGTTTGCCGGTGAAACGGTTTTCAGCTGGTCCGAGGTGCGCGACACCGCAAGACTGGACGGCCGCGATGATGTCGCCGCCCTGCGCTTGCGCACTGTCGCGACCAAGGATGCACCGTGCAGTTCATACCCGGAAACCGGCGACGACGGCGTTATTCTTGATCTCGATTACTGGGCGCTGATGCCGGTCAGATCATAATGGGATGCGCCGACACGGAGCGAAATTAAACCAACAGCGCATTGCATGCGTTACGCTGCACATAGTATGACAGGGACGATCCTGCCCAGACGACATCATCAGGGACATTTCGAATGGCGAATTCACCAATGAAAGAGCGGCCGCTCTCTCCGCATCTGAGTATCTACAAACCGATGCTCACCATGATGATGTCGATTGTGCATCGTATCACCGGGGCGGGCTTGTATTTCGGCATGGCACTGTTCGTGTGGTGGTTGTTTTCGGCGGCGCATTCACAAAGCTATTTTGACTTTGTGCAAGGCTTCATCGGCTCGTGGTTCGGGCGCCTGGTACTGTTCGGTTTCACGTGGGCGCTGGTGCACCATGCACTTGGCGGGCTTCGGCATCTGCTCTGGGATACCGGGCGCGGCTTCGACCTGGAAAAAATAGAATGGATGGCGCGGGCAACCATTGCCGGCTCGGTCACCCTGACGCTGCTGATCTGGATTGCAGCCTATGCGGCGAGGTAACAAGACATGAGCATGAGAACACCATTGGGCAAAGTGCGCGGGCTGGGATCGGCCAAGTCCGGCACGGAGCATTTCTGGCAGCAGCGGCTGACCGCAATTGCCAATATTCCGCTGGTGATCTTCCTGGCCTGGTTCTGCGTTTCCAAGGTGGGTGCTGATCGTGCGGAAATGGCGCAGGCGCTGTCCAACCCGCTGGTCGCGCTGATGCTGGTGTTCACCATTATCTCGATCACCTGGCACATGCGGCTCGGCATGCAGGTGGTCATTGAAGATTATGTGCATGGCGAGGGCAGCAAGCTGATCTGCCTGCTCGGCAATACGTTCTTCTCGCTGGCGGTGGCCCTGACCGGCCTGTTCGCCGTACTCAAGATTTCCTTCGGAGGCTGACCGGCACATGGCTGCGACGAACGCATACGAGTTTACCGATCACCAGTTTGACGTGGTTGTCGTCGGCGCCGGCGGCGCCGGTCTTCGCGCCACGCTTGGCATGGCCGAGCAGGGCCTCAGGACGGCCTGTATCTCCAAGGTGTTCCCGACCCGGTCGCATACGGTGGCGGCGCAGGGCGGCATTGCCGCCAGCCTGCACAATATGGGGCCCGACCACTGGCAGTGGCACATGTATGACACGGTGAAAGGATCCGACTGGCTGGGTGACACCGACGCCATGGAATACCTGGCACGCGAGGCACCGGCGGCGGTTTATGAACTTGAGCACTATGGCGTGCCGTTCAGCCGGACCGAAGAGGGCAAGATCTACCAGCGCCCGTTCGGCGGGCACATGCAGAATTTTGGGGACGGTCCGCCGGTGCAACGTACCTGCGCTGCGGCTGACCGGACCGGGCATGCCATCCTGCACACGCTTTACGGGCAAAGCCTGAAACACCATGCGGAATTCTTCATCGAGTATTTCGCCATCGACCTGATCATGTCCGACGACAGTGTCTGCACCGGCGTGGTGGCGTGGAACCTGGAAGACGGCACCATGCACCGGTTTGCCGCCAAGATGGTGGTGCTGGCGACAGGCGGCTATGGCCGCTCGTACTTTTCCGCGACATCCGCCCATACCTGTACCGGCGACGGCAACGGCATGGCGGCGCGGGCCGGTCTGCCGCTGCAGGACATGGAGTTCGTGCAGTTCCATCCGACCGGGATTTACGGTGCCGGCTGCCTGATCACCGAGGGCGCGCGCGGCGAGGGCGGTTACCTGACCAATTCCGAGGGCGAGCGTTTCATGGAGCGTTATGCACCCAACGCCAAGGACCTTGCATCGCGTGATGTGGTGTCGCGCTGCATGACCATGGAAATTCGCGATGGCCGCGGGGTCGGCAAGGACAAGGACCATATCCACCTGCACCTGGACCATCTTGATCCGGCTGTTCTGCACGAGCGTCTGCCCGGTATTTCCGAGAGCGCCAAGATTTTTGCCGGCGTCGACCTGACCCGTGAACCGATCCCGGTTCTGCCGACGGTGCACTACAATATGGGCGGTATTCCTACCAACTACTGGGGCGAGGTTCTCAACCCTACCAAGAAGGATCCCGACGCTATCCAGCCGGGCCTGATGGCGGTAGGTGAGGCTGGATGTGCATCGGTGCACGGCGCCAACCGACTGGGGTCAAATTCGCTTATCGACCTGGTGGTGTTCGGCCGTGCAGCTGCGATACGGGCCGGCAAGGTGGTCGACCGTGACGAACCTGTACCGGCCATCAATGAAGCCGGTGTCGACAAGATCATGGGCCGGTTTGATCGCCTTCGTCAGGCGTCGGGTGCGGTGCCGACGGCAAACCTGCGTCTTGAAATGCAGCGCGCCATGCAGGAAGACGCGGCTGTTTTCCGAACCCAGGACACGCTGGCACAAGGCTGCAAGCGGCTTGATGCGGCATGGAAGAAGATGTCCGACCTGAAGGTGACCGACAGATCAATGATCTGGAATTCAGACCTGGTGGAAACGCTGGAACTGGAAAACCTGATGGCAAGCGCCATCACCACCGTTTATTCCGCCGAAGCGCGCAAGGAAAGCCGTGGCGCGCATGCGCGCGAGGATTACAAGGCAGGCCCCTATGACGGGCGTGACGACAAGAACTGGCGCAAGCACACGCTGTCGTGGGTTGATGACAAGGGCAAGGTCAAGCTGGATTATCGTCCGGTGCACACCGAGCCCCTGACGACACCGGCCGAAGGCGGTATCGACCCGAAGAAAATCGCGCCAAAAGCGCGGGTTTACTAGGTCACAGGGTACGGGACAGGAAAACATGGTTGAACTGACACTTCCAAAAAACTCCCAGGTCGGCGAAGGCAAAGTGTGGCCGAAGCCTGATGGTGCAAACCGTACCCGCGAGTTCAAGGTGTATCGCTGGAGCCCGGATGACGACTCCAACCCGCAGGTTGATACCTATACGATTGACCTGGACGATTGCGGGCCGATGGTCCTCGACGCGCTGATCAAGATCAAGAACGAGATTGATCCGACGCTGACCTTCCGGCGCTCGTGCCGGGAAGGCATTTGCGGATCATGTGCCATGAACATTGACGGCACCAACACGCTGGCCTGCACCCGTGGCATTGATGAAGTGGACGGTGACGTTCGGGTTTATCCGCTGCCGCACATGCCGGTGGTCAAGGACCTGGTGCCGGACCTGTCACGGTTTTATGCGCAGCACCGCTCGATCGAACCGTGGCTCAAGACCGAAACGCCTGAGCCCAGGACCGAATGGAAGCAGTCGCACCAGGACCGTGAAAAGCTCGATGGCCTGTACGAGTGCATTCTGTGCGCGTGCTGTTCGACGTCGTGCCCGTCCTACTGGTGGAATGGCGATCGCTATCTCGGGCCTGCCATCCTGCTGCAGGCGTACCGCTGGCTGATTGATTCACGTGACGAGGCGACCGGTGAGCGGCTTGATGATCTGGAAGACCCATTCCGGTTGTACAGGTGCCACACCATCATGAACTGCTCCAAGGCCTGCCCGAAGGGTTTGAACCCGGCAAAGGCCATTGCGGAGATCAAGAAAATGATGGTCGAGCGCCGGGTGTAGACATTTCCGGTTTTGCTGAAACTGCGGTAGATTGACGGCTTCACTGGTTTGCTGGAGTGTGCCGGAAATGCGATGCCTCTCAAGTCTTTTTCTGTCCCTGTTGATAGTGGCATCATCGCCTGCACAGGCATTTGATTGCGCCAAGGCAAGTACCGAGACAGAAAAACTGATCTGTTCCGACGATGGCCTCAAGCAGGCAGACGATGATCTTGGCCGGGCGTGGCGCAAGGCACGCGGGCTGGTCGGCGAGGCGGAGTTCAAGCTGCTGCGGCAGAACCAGCGGGCCTGGCTGAAGACCCGCGACGCACGCTGCGGGTACGGCAGTGATGCGGAACGGATTGCCTGTCTGGCGCAGCAAACCACACAGCGCACATTGATCATTGCGGCGAAAGCGAAGACCGGGCCGGGATCCGATGCCGCCATGGTGCCGTTCGCCAGGGCCCAGGCAGGATCAAAGACGGCCTATGAGGTTGAAATCGCCGGGGTGCGGTTTGCCACTCCCGCCGAAGCCGGGAAAGCGTCATTCAACAAGGTGGTGGATGATCTGGTCAGCCAGGCGCCGTTCACCGAAAAGATCGATTTCGAGACGGCAGGTCAGCTCAGCTACAATCAATCCATCACCCTGGAATATGCCGCGCCCAACCTGGTGTCGGCGCTGGTGCAGACATGGCGCTATGACGGCGGCGCGCACGGCAATTATGTCTTTTCCTCCATTAATGTCAGTCCCGACACCGGCGAGCTGACCTATGACAGGCTGTTTTCACCGGACGCGAAGGCGAAGCTCGCTGATGTGTGCGAAAACCGGCTTTACGGCCATGACACGGACAAGGCTGTCGGCAAGGCGCAACTCAAGGAGATGTTTTTTCCTGAGCATGAGAAGACCGTTCTCACGGCGATTGGCAATCTGTCTGCGTGGACCTTCAGGGCAGACGGGGCCAGGGTGCATTTTTCACCTTATGAACTGGCGCCTTATGCCGCCGGCAGCTTTGAATGCCGGCTACCGCTGGCCGTGTTGCGCAAGCTGTCCAAAGCCGCGCAACACCTGCCGCAATGATGAAAACGGGCATGGTTAACTGAATGTCAATCTGGTTGCTGCAATTTTACCCAACAGGAGTTCAACGCGACTCGGGATTGATGCAGTCAGTCAGTCAAGGACACGAAACCCATGCAAAATGCCGCTTTATCCGTAGATACAGCCAAGCCGACACCGCCTGTGACGGTGGCCTACCCATCCGCGCAGTGTGAAAACAGCCCCTATTCCAGCATTGTCGGGCGGGGCAGTGTGCCGTTATTGATCGAAGATTGCCTGCTGGCGGAAGTGCCGCGCGACCAGTTGAACCGCGAATGGGAGGCCTGCAAGACGATTTCCGATGTGGATGCGGCCGACTATTGCCGCCGTGCGGCAGGGCGTCTGTCACGCGCTTTTGAAAGCGAAATTGCGTCAGCAGACCTGTCTGATATTGTTGCCAATGCGGCGGTGTTGTTCCTGCTTTCACTGCGCAAGAGCGGTGTTGCCTCACCGGACCAGATTGGTCCCTGCGAGGTGTGTTATGACGGCACGGAAGACGGCGGCCGGGTCAGCGCGGCCGGCTAATTCGCATTTGCCGGCGATCTGTGGTCTTGTCAGGCAATGACTGACGAAAGTATTCCGCAAGAACCGTTCATGGATGCAGTGGAGTTCGGGCACTCGCTCGGACCGGGCATCGGCTTCAACCTGCTGGTCAGCGACACCTCGAAACACCGCGATTTTGCCGTTGCGGTGCTGGGGGCAAAGGTTGTGCATCACAGTGACGATTTTTCGGTGTTCTCGCTGAGCGGGTCGATATGGATGGTGCATGCCGACCATACCTACAAGACCAATGTCCTTTACGGCATTGCCACCCAGGCGCAGGGCCGCGGCGCCGGTGCGGAGCTGAGAGCCTATGGCGTGGATCCGGACAATGCGGAAACGGCCGCGCGCGCCGGCGGATGGACGGTACTGGCCGGCGCCATGGATAAGCCGCACGGGCTGCGCGAGGCGGTTATCCTTGATGACGACGGTTACGCCTGGGTGCCGGGAGTGGCGATTTAGGGGTGGGGTTCATGGAGCGGGTGAAAGCACTGTCGTGCAACTCCGAGCTCTCAGCGTCTAACCAAGATTCAACTCTACGCAATTGAGCTCGTAGTAAACGTATGCCCATGTCAGGCCACCAAAGATTGCCGCAACGGCCGCCACTATCGCCGCGTCTGTTCGGCCAAGTTTTCTCAGTACAAGAGCAAGGACAAGGCCGAGTATTGCAATGCCCCAACTTTCAAAGTCCAGGAAAGTAGAGTGGAGGCATTCTTCAAAAGACATTGAATCTGAATTCATCGCGATCTGGCCGGTTATCAATCCTCATGAGTTAGATAAACGGCAAACTTGGCATGTACCGCCTCACATCGAGCCTGACTTGAGCCATTTATTCCGCAAAAGGGAATTCGTGTAGCAGATGGCCTCGCCATAGACTTCCTCGATGATGGAGGATGGCATCGGCCACGGCAGGCGAACCTCGCCGCAGGCTTCGTCGCCGTCGACGAAGTTCAGGTCGGCATTGTGCTTGTCGGCCAGATGCCGCATGCGACGGTTCGACGACCTGCACCACAGCATGACCGAACTGACGCCGCGATTTTGCAAAGCTGCGATGATGCGGGCAAACAGGGCATCGCCGACGCCCTTGTCCTGCCATTCCGGCACCACGGAAAATGCCGCTTCCGCACGCACCGGCAAACTGTTTGCAAGCAGCTTTATCTCGCCGACACCCAGCAATTCGCCGTCTACGAAGGCGCCGAACACCATATTGCCGTTCGAGAATGCCGAACGCGCATAAATATCAAGAAAACTGTCATGGACGCAGCTGCCGAAGCGCATGGCCCGTGAAGCCGGATCAAGCCGGTCGAAATGGCTTCTGAACAAGTCCTGCTCGCTACTCCAAAGCCTGCGGATTGTAATGGCGGTTGCCGTCTCCAACACGGTGGAATGCATTGTCATGGTATTATCCTTTTCAGCCCCCCGTTTGAAAAACCAAGTCTACTGCAGGATAATGTAGTGTTGCATTGCAGCATGGTGAAGGCCAAAATGCTGCGTTGCAACAAAAAGTGATGACGAAGCCGCCACAATCATAATGCTGCAACGGCACGCAAACTGATGCTTGCCTAAGCCTATCAGGCTGATTAGGTTTCGCCCGGATTGGAACAACAAATTCAAGGGAGCTGTCCGCCGACAGCGGACGGGTATGTGCTGAGTATGGTCAAGGAAATCGGTCACTTCATTGGCGGTAAACTGGTTGCGGGGACATCAGGGCGGTTTGCCGATGTTTTCGACCCGAACACGGGAGAGGTTCAGGCGAAAGTCGCCCTGGCCAGTGAAGCCGAGCTGAAAACGGCTGTTGCAGACGCCAAGGCGGCACAGCCGGCATGGGCGGCGACGAACCCGCAGCGGCGCGCCCGCGTCATGGCAAAGTTTGTCGAACTGGTGAACGCCGAAAAGGAAGAGCTTGCCCAGATGCTGTCTTCCGAACACGGCAAGACCATACCCGACAGCCACGGCGATATTCAGCGCGGCATCGAGGTGTGTGAGTTTGCCACCGGCATTCCGCACCTGCTGAAGGGCGAGTACACCCAGAATGCAGGCCCCGGCATCGACATTTACTCCATGCGTCAGGCGCTCGGCGTCACCGCCGGCATCACACCGTTCAATTTCCCCGCGATGATCCCGATGTGGAAGTTCGCGCCGGCCATCGCATGCGGCAACGCGTTTATCCTGAAACCGTCCGAGCGCGACCCGTCGGTACCGATGCGGCTGGCTGAACTGATGATGGAAGCGGGTCTTCCCGCCGGTATCCTGAACGTGGTCAACGGCGACAAGGCATCGGTTGATGCGATCCTTGACGATGAAGACATTCAGGCCGTCGGGTTTGTCGGCTCAACGGCAATTGCCGAATATGTCTATTCGCGCGGCTGTGCCGCCGGAAAACGGGTGCAGTGCTTCGGCGGTGCGAAAAACCACATGATCATCATGCCGGATGCGGACATGGACCAGGCGGTCGATGCGCTGATCGGTGCCGGTTACGGCTCGGCCGGTGAGCGCTGCATGGCGATTTCCGTCGCGGTTCCGGTGGGTGAAGAAACTGCAAACAGGCTGGTCAGCAAGCTGATGCCGCGGGTTGAGAACCTGCGCATTGGTCCGTCAACCGACCGGGAAGCCGATTACGGGCCCGTGGTCACCGGCCAGGCGCTGGACCGGATTCGCGATTATGTCGAAGTCGGTATCGGTGAAGGTGCAACGCTTGCCGTGGACGGCCGTGACTTCAAGATGCAGGGTTATGAAAACGGCTACTTCATGGGCGGCTGCCTGTTCGACAATGTGACCAAGGACATGCGCATCTACAAGGAAGAGATTTTCGGTCCGGTATTGTCGGTGGTGCGGGCCAAGAATTATGAAGAAGCACTTGATCTGCCGATGAGCCATGAATACGGCAATGGTGTAGCCATCTATACCCGCGACGGCGACGCGGCGCGTGACTTTGCCGACCGCATCAATATCGGCATGGTCGGCGTCAATGTGCCGATCCCGGTGCCGTTGGCCTATTACACGTTCGGCGGCTGGAAAAAGTCATCGTTCGGGGACCTGAACCAGCATGGCCCGGACTCGGTGCGATTTTATACGCGCACCAAGACCGTCACCTCGCGCTGGCCGTCCGGCATCAAGGACGGTGCGGAGTTCTCCATTCCGACCATGAACTAGAGCAGAACTGCTTGAGATTGCAGTTGCCGGTACAACAGCCGCGGACAACAGTTCGCGGCTGTCTTGTTTAAAGCTTTGTTTATCATGTCTTTAATTCAGTACACGCCCGGCGGCTTTGTAGAGCGGGTTGGAGCGAACTTTGTGACGTATCGTTAACACCCGTCATGCGACGCTCAGTTCCTGAATTTCCGGGTTTGGGGACGAAAAAGACATGGCGAGCTGGGTTTTTATTCTTGTTGCCGTAGTGGCGGCACTGTCGATGCTGCTTGTGTTCAATTGGCGACGGCCGGTCAGGCTGAACCGCAGTGTCCTGATAAACCGGCCTGCGGAGGAGATATGGACCTCCATCGACTATCTGTCCGGCGATTTTTCATGGCAGCAGCATTTTGAGCATGCCGAAACGGTTGATAACGGCCACGTCCGGATGGTTTATTCGCTGAAGCGCGATGACGGCAGCAAGGTCGGCTGGAACCTGCAGTTTGAAATACTCGAGCGCAATGTCGGCAAGTTCATCAAGGTGCGGCGCACCGATATCGAGGATTTGTCGAAAAATGACCGTCTGCTGGAGCGGGAGATTAACCTTGAGCCGCAGGAAAACGGGACCAGGGTAACATTTCGCGAAGTCTGGGGACCGCGCACGATAACCGGTTTTGCCCTGGTGCACATGGATGCCGCGGCGATGCTTGCCCGGCTGAAAAGCTGGGTTGAAACCGGAAATGCCAATCCAAAGGGATCAAACGGCTGGACGTCGGCGGTAATATCGTGTGCCTCTCTGCTGGCCACAGCGGCCGCATTTTCGCTGCTGCTGGGTTGGGAAATCGGTGCGATCTTTGTCGGGCTGCTGGTGCTGCACGAACTCGGCCATCTGATATCGTTCCGGATGATCGGCCAGCCATGGGGCAAGATTATCTTCATCCCGTTTCTGGGAGGCGTGGCGGTGTCCCGCGTGCCGCATCTGCGGCTTGCAGATGATGCGTTCTGCGCGATCATGGGTGCGGGATTGTCTGTGATTGCCCTGGTGCCGGCTGTCATCGTCAATGCGTGGCAGGTTACATCGCCGGGAGTTGTGCAACTGGCCTATGTTATGGCTGCCATTGCGGGCGGGCTCAACCTGTTGAACCTGTTGCCCGTATTCCCGCTTGACGGCGGGCGCGTGCTGCGTGCGGTGATGCAGTCGTTTCTGCCGAAGCATGTACGCAACGCAATGTTCACGGTAGCGGGTATCGTGGCAATCGGCGGGGTGTTTCTGCAGAATCCGGTACTGGTTGCCATTGCCGTGGTGGCGTTTTTCCAGAGTACCCGGCTGGGCCCGGCAAGGGACGGTGTTGCGCTGATGAAACCCTACAGGGCCTCCGTCATGTGCGCGGCCTACCTGTCGCTGGTGGTGTTGCATGGCGCCGCGGCGGTCACCTTCTGGCCGAGCCTTGGATGATTTTTCCTACGCAGGGTTGAACAGCTTGAACGAGCACGTTACCAGTGGTGTGCTTTCGTAATCCACCGCGGACCACAATGCCCAGGCGACCATCTACCCGCTATAACAACCTGATTGAAGACGGCAGGCTGGAAACAGATGCTGGTCAGCTTGATGTGCTCAAGCGGCTGGATGCACTGGCCCAGCAGCTGGATGGCTATGGTCCGCCCGCGCCCGCAAACGGCCTTGCATGGCTGTTCAAGCGCAAGTCGTCCGGTGCTGCTCCGCACAGCGTCTATATCTGGGGAGACGTGGGCCGTGGAAAGACGCTGGTCATGGACCTGTTCCATGATGCCATTACGCCAAAGACCAAGCGCCGCATTCATTTTCACGCGTTCATGCAGGAAGTGCACCGTGACATCCACGCCTACCGCAAGGACCAGGACAAGGGGCTGATTGATGCCGATGCAGATCCCATCGCCGCGGTTGCCAGAACCATTGCCGGCGAGGCAGGCGTCTTGTGCCTGGATGAATTCCAGGTCAAGGACATCACAGACGCCATGATACTGGGGCGCCTTTTCGAGGCCCTGCACAAGGCCGGGTGCGTTATCGTGGCGACTTCCAACATTCCTCCGGACGAGCTTTATCGCAATGGGCTGAACCGCAAACTGTTCGAGCCATCTATCGAATTCATCAAGTCCCGCTTCGACATTGTCCAACTGGACGGGCCGTCAGACTACCGGCTGGACAAACTGTCCGGTGAAGAGGTTTATTTCTGTCCGCTGGGACCCGGTTCACTGGCACGGCTCAAGCTGTTGTGGCGCAAGGTGACAGGCCAGGACAACGGTGCGCCGGGTGAATTGCAGGTACAGGGGCGGGTGCTGGAGGTGCCGCAGACAGCCCGGGGAGCCGCCTGGTTCACGTTTTCCGAGCTGTGCGACAACCCGCTGGGCGCTGCCGACTACCTGGTGATCGCGGATGCCTACAAGGTTGTGTTCATAGAAGGCGTGCGTGAACTGGGCGAGGCCCAGGGCAACGCGGCGCGGCGCTTCATCAACCTGATCGATACGCTGTATGATGCACATGCCCGGGTGGTGATCAGCGCGGATACGCCGCCTAACGGCATATACCGCTATGCCGATACACCGATTGAGTTTGCCCGTACCGTTTCCAGGCTGACGGAAATGCAGTCTGCACAATGGTGGCAACAGGCCCCAAACGCGGTTGCCGACTGACTTTTCGGGCAATCCGGGCAATGTATACCAATTGTGAGGTGCTAGTTACTTGCGGTGAGGTCAGGTACGGTTTAGTAAACTGCGATCTTTCGCACTAGCGAAATGGCCTCTTCGCACTGCGGTCACCGAACCGGTGTGACTAAAATCGGGTGCCCATTCGCACAACTCACAGGGGAACGCACAATGGCGCGTAACAAAATTGCTCTTATCGGCGGTGGTATGATCGGCGGAACGCTGGCCCACATGGCCGGCCTCAAGGAACTTGGTGACGTGGTGATTTTCGACATTGTCGAAGGCATGCCGCAGGGCAAGGCGCTCGACCTGGCGGAAAGCTCGCCGGTTGACGGTTTCGATGCCCACATGACCGGCGTCAACAAATATGAAGGTATCAAGGGCGCCGACGTGGTGATCGTGACTGCCGGTGTGCCGCGCAAGCCCGGCATGAGCCGTGACGACCTGCTGGAAATCAACCTGAAAGTGATGAGCCAGGTCGGTGCAGGCATCAAGAAATACGCACCAAAGGCCTTTGTGATCTGCATCACCAACCCTCTCGATGTCATGGTCTGGGCCTTGCAGAAATACTCAGGATTGCCGGCCAACATGGTAGTGGGCATGGCCGGAGTACTTGATTCCGCCCGCTTCCGGTATTTCCTGGCTGAGGAATTCAAGGTGTCGGTTGAAGACGTAACCGCCTTTGTGCTGGGCGGGCACGGCGACACAATGGTGCCGCTGGTGCGCTATTCAACCGTGGCCGGTATTCCGGTGCCGGACCTGATCAAGATGAAATGGACGACCCAGAAACAGATCGACACGATTGTCCAGCGTACCCGTGACGGCGGTGCCGAGATTGTCGGCCTGCTCAAGACCGGATCCGCCTATTATGCGCCGGCTGCATCTGCGATCGCGATGGCGGAAAGCTTCCTGAAAGACAAAAAACGTGTGCTGCCGTGTGCGGCCCACCTGACCGGCCAGTACGGGTTGACAGACCTCTATGTCGGTGTGCCCACGGTGATCGGCGCGGGCGGAATCGAGAGGATCGTGGAAATCAAGCTCGATGCTGCAGAAAAGGCGGAGCTCAAGAACTCCATCACTGCGGTGCATGGTCTGATGGATGCCGCCAAGCAGATTGCACCCGATCTGGCCTGACGACGTTTTGGCGCAACGCCGCGACCATTTTGGCAGACGGAATGCCAAAAGGCTTTGCGGCGTTGCGTTTTCGTTGTTCACTAGGCTCCACAATACTGATCCAGTTTACGACCAGACACTCAAACGGGACTGAAACAAGATGAATATTCATGAATATCAGGCCAAGGCGCTGTTGAAATCATTTGGCGTATCGGTCTCCGACGGTGTGCCGATCATGAAGCCGGAAGAAGCCGAAGCAGCTGCCAAATCGCTTCCCGGACCTGTGTGGGTGGTCAAGTCGCAGATCCATGCCGGTGGTCGCGGCAAGGGCCGCTTCAAGGAACTGGGCGCTGATGCCGCCGGCGGTGTCCGGGTGGTGAAGTCGGTCGAGGATGTGGTGAAGAACGCATCTGAAATGCTGGGCAATACCCTGGTCACCAAGCAGACCGGCCCGGCGGGCAAGCAGGTCAACCGGCTTTACATCGAAGACGGTGCCGACATTGCGCGCGAGCTCTACTTGTCGATCCTGGTGGACCGCACGGTTGGCCAGGTTGCCTTCGTGGTGTCGACCGAGGGCGGCATGGACATCGAGGCGGTGGCGGAAGAGACGCCCGAAAAAATCATCAATGTCGCCATTGACCCGATTGCCGGCATCACCGATGCGGATGTTGCAAAACTGTGTGATGGCCTGAAACTGGAAGGGGCCGCGCGCGAAGACGGCCAGACGCTGTTTCCAACCCTGTACAACGCATTTACCGAAACCGACATGAGCCTGCTCGAGGTCAATCCGCTGGTGGTGCTCGGGGATGGGCACCTGCGGGTGCTCGATGCCAAGGTGTCGTTCGACGGCAATGCGGAATTCCGCCATCCCGACCTGGCCGAGCTTCGTGACCTGACCGAAGAAGACGCCAAGGAAGTCGAGGCCTCGAAACACGACCTTGCCTATATTGCGCTGGACGGTGACATCGGCTGCATGGTGAACGGCGCAGGCCTTGCCATGGCAACCATGGACATCATCAAGCTGTATGGCGCATCTCCTGCAAACTTCCTGGACGTGGGCGGCGGTGCCACCACTGAAAAGGTGACGGCTGCCTTTAAGATCATCACGTCCGACCCGCAGGTGAAGGGCATTCTGGTAAACATTTTCGGCGGCATCATGCGCTGCGACGTGATTGCGGAAGGTGTTGTCACCGCCGTCAAGGAAGTCGGCCTGCAGGTACCGCTGGTTGTCCGGCTTGAAGGCACCAACGTGAAAAAGGGCAAGGACATCATCAACCAGAGCGGGCTGAATGTTATCGCTGCTGATGATCTCGACGATGCCGCCCAGAAGATCGTCAAGGCAGTGAAGGGTTGATCGCGGACATGACATTCAAGTTACGCAGGCTTGCGCTGGCGGCGGCCATTGGCGTGGCCGCGGTGCAGGCGGTCGGGTCACAGGTGCACGCACAGGGTCCGGTTGATGATGAAGCCGACCCGGTTTTCGTGTTCAACAAGGTCTGTTATTCCCAGGTGCCGTCGATCGGCGCCATTCGCGATATGGCAACCAGGCTGGCCTGGCAGGCACTGGAAAAGACCGACCTGAAACCGTTCTCACCTGATCCGAACCCTGAAGTGCTGGAAGGCTGGGATGTTCAGGTCGGCAAGAAATTCTTCCGGCTGGGGCTGGTGCGAACCGCGGTCAGCGACAAGTTCAAACAGACATTCCCTGACTTTGCCGACGGCACTGCAACGTCATGCACGCTGGTGCTTGATGGCGGCAGTGATGCTGCAAAGGTGTCGGAAGGCATGCAGAAGCTGGCCGGCAAGGAGCCCGCCAGCAAGGATGTGCCGGACGGAGAGTTCAGAACCACCACGTGGGCCGGCGGTAACGAGAATTTCAAGGTGTTCCTGATTTCCAAGGCGGCGGCGGCCGGGGAAACCGGATTGTTGAACGTGACGATTTTGGCAAAGGCAAAGTAATGCCTGGTGCTTCTGCGGGAAGCGCCGAATGACAGAAAGAAGTGAAGCGATGTCCATTCTTATCGACAAGACCACCAAAGTTCTCGTGCAGGGGCTGACCGGCAAGACCGGGACGTTCCACACCGAACAGGCGCTTGCCTATCATGGTACGCAGATGGTGGGTGGTATCCATCCGAAAAAGGGTGGCGAGACATGGACGGGCCAGGGCGGTGAGACACTGCCGGTTTTTGCAAGCGTGGCGGAAGGCAAGCAGGTAACCGGTGCTGACGCGTCGGTCGTGTACGTGCCGCCGGCAGGGGCAGGCGCTGCGATAATCGAGGCGATCGATGCCGAAATCCCGCTCATCGTCTGCATCACCGAAGGCGTGCCGGTGATGGACATGGTGAAGGTGAAGGCGCGGCTTGAAAAGTCGAATTCGCGTCTCGTCGGGCCCAACTGCCCGGGCATCCTGACACCTGATGAATGCAAGATCGGCATCATGCCCGGCAACATCTTCTCAAAGGGATCCGTCGGGGTTGTGTCGCGGTCCGGCACGCTGACCTATGAGGCAGTGTTCCAGACCACCAATGAAGGCCTTGGCCAGACGACGGCGGTCGGCATTGGCGGTGACCCGGTGAAGGGCACGGAGTTCATTGACGTGCTTGAGATGTTCCTGGCTGACGATGAAACCAAGTCAATCATCATGATCGGTGAAATCGGCGGTTCTGCGGAAGAAGATGCCGCCCAGTTCATTGCAGACGAAGCGAAGAAGGGCCGTGCAAAACCCGTTGCAGGTTTTATCGCGGGACGCACGGCGCCTCCCGGCCGCACCATGGGCCATGCCGGTGCAGTGATTTCCGGCGGCAAGGGTGGTGCCGAAGACAAGATCGAGGCAATGCGCAGCGCAGGTATCGCAATTGCAGATTCTCCGGCCACGTTAGGCAAAACACTCGCTCAGCGGTTGAAAGCCTAGCAAAAACGGCTATGTTGAATTGGCGTGGATTTTTTTGAGTTCACGCCAAGGCAGATTCATAAAGGCTCACTGCAGGTTTCATCCGGCAGAGTAGGTAACATGGCCAAGACAGACGCGAACGACGTGTTCGAACAAACGTCATTTCTTTACGGCGGAAACGCCCAATTCATCGAACAACTGCAAGCTGCTTATGAGCGCGATCCGAATTCGGTAGATCCCGGATGGCAGGACTTCTTTGCAAATCTCGGAGATGATCCGGCGGACGTCACAGCGAAAGCCGATGGCCCAAGCTGGGCCCGTCCGGATTGGCCGCAGCCGCTCAACGGCGAAATGGTGTCGGTGCTGGACGGTGACTGGACCGCAGTTGAGCAGTCTATCGGCGGCAAGCTGGCGGGAAAAGCCGTCAAATCCGGCGACACACTCGACATCGAGGAACTGCGCAAGGCGACGCTGGATTCAGTGCGCGCCCTGATGATGATCCGCGCCTACCGCATGCGCGGGCACCTGATTGCAGATCTTGACCCGCTGAACCTGCGTGAAAAACAACCGCATCCAGAACTGGACCCCGCATCATACGGGTTCGGGCCGGATGACCTTGATCGCGAGATCTTCATCGATAACGTGCTGGGTCTGGAGCGTGCCACCATCAACCGGATCGTGGCCATTCTGAAGTCGACCTACTGCTCGACCATGGCCGTCGAGTTCATGCACATGTCCGATCCACGCCACAAGGCATGGTTGCAGGAGCGCATTGAAGGACCGGACAAGTCCATCGAGTTCACGATTTCCGGCAAGAAAGCCATTCTCAACAAGCTCATCGAGGCGGAAGGCTTCGAGGCCTACCTCAATGTGAAGTATACCGGCACCAAGCGCTTCGGCCTCGACGGCGGTGAATCGATCGTTCCGGCGCTCGAACAGATCATCAAGCGCGGCGGCAATATGGGTGTCAGTGACATCGTGCTGGGCATGGCGCATCGTGGCCGGCTGAACGTGCTGGCCAATGTGATGGGCAAGCCGTACACGGCGATCTTCCACGAGTTCAAGGGCGGGTCGTCCACGCCGGAAGAAGTCGAAGGATCCGGTGATGTGAAATATCACCTCGGTTCATCCTCCGACCGGGAATTTGACAACAACAAGGTTCACCTGTCGCTGACCGCCAATCCGTCTCACCTTGAGATCGTTGATCCGGTTGTGCTGGGCAAGGCACGCGCCAAACAGGACCAGCTTGGCCGGGACCGGTCCAAGGTCATGCCGCTGCTGATCCATGGCGACGCAGCTTTTGCGGGCCAGGGCGTGGTGGCGGAGTGCTTCGGCCTGTCGGGCCTGAAGGGCCACCGCTCGGGCGGGTCCATTCACTTCATCATCAACAACCAGATCGGTTTCACGACCAGCCCGATCTGGGCGCGTTCATCGCCGTATCCGTCCGATGTGGCCAAGATGATTGAGGCGCCGATTTTCCACGTTAACGGCGATGATCCGGAAGCGGTCGTCTATGCCGCCAAGATCGCTACAGAGTTCCGCCAGACCTTCGGCCATCCCGTTGTGCTCGACATGTTCTGCTATCGCCGCTTTGGCCACAATGAGGCCGATGAACCGGCCTTTACCCAGCCCGTCATGTACCGGCGGATTTCAAAACACGTGCCGGTCACACAGCTTTACGCGCAACGGCTGGTGGATGAAGGTTCCATAACCGACGCCGACTATGCCGACATGAAAGCGGCTTTCCGCAGCAGGATGGAAGGTGATTTCGAAGCGGCTGACAATTACAAGCCCAACAAGGCAGACTGGCTGGACGGGCGCTGGTCCGGGCTCAAGACGACCAAGATTGATGATGATCCGCGCAAGGGCCAGACCGGCGTGGATACCAAGGCGCTGAAAAAACTTGGCGAGCAGATGTATACGGTGCCGGCTGACTTTAACATCCACCGTACCCTGAAGCGGGTGATTGACGGCCGGTTGAAAGTGATGAAAGCCGGTGTTGGCCTGGACTGGGCGACGGCTGAATCGCTGGCATTTGCAACACTGCTCGAAGACGGCAGCCGGGTCAGGCTGTCCGGACAGGATGTCGAGCGCGGCACATTCTCGCAACGCCATGCGGTCTGGATTGACCAGGAAACCGAACGCCGTTATGCGCCGCTGAAACATCTGACCGGCGAAAAGAGCAACGAATTTGAAATCATCAATTCAATGCTGTCGGAAGAAGCGGTGCTAGGCTTTGAGTACGGTTACACGCTGGCGGAACCGCGCACCCTGGTATTGTGGGAAGCCCAGTTTGGCGATTTCGCCAATGGGGCACAGGTGATTTTTGACCAGTTCCTGTCGTCCGGTGAACGCAAATGGCTGCGCATGTCGGGTCTCGTCTGCCTGCTGCCGCACGGCTATGAGGGCCAGGGGCCTGAGCACTCCTCGGCTCGGCTTGAACGTTTTCTGCAGATGTGTGCCGAAGACAACATGCAGGTTGCAAACTGTACGACGCCGGCCAACTACTTCCACATTCTGCGCCGCCAGATGCACCGGGATTTCCGCAAACCACTCATCCTGATGACGCCGAAATCCCTGTTGCGCCACAAGAAGTGCGTTGCTTCGCTGGAGGAGATGGGGCCTGATTCATCGTTCCACCGGGTTCTGTGGGACGATGCCGAGTATAAAAAAGACTCACCCATCAAGCTGGTGAAGGACGAGAAGATCCGCCGGGTCGTCCTGTGCACCGGCAAGGTCTATTACGATCTGCTGGAAGAACGCGAGAAGCGTGGCATCAATGACATTTACCTGATGCGTGTCGAGCAGTTGTATCCATTCCCGGCGAAAGCGCTGGTCAATGAACTTTCGCGCTTCAAGGATGCCGAGATCATGTGGTGTCAGGAAGAACCGCACAACATGGGGTCGTGGACATTCATCCAGCCTTACATGGAATGGGTGCTGAACCGGATTGAAGCGAAGCATCGCCGGCCGAGCTATGCGGGCAGGCCCGCATCAGCGTCTACGGCGACCGGGTTGATGAGCCGTCATTTGAAGGAACTGGCCGCGTTCCTTGAAACGGCGCTTGGTAACGGCAAAGCAGGTTAGGGTGAGGCTTGGCGAAGTTGATCTCCCTGACAGTTTGATTTGTGTATCTTTGTTGCGGTCATGTTCCGACCGGGCAGCAACAGTCTTTAAAGGACGGACGTGATGTCGAATGAAATCCGGGTGCCAACACTGGGTGAGTCAGTAACCGAAGCCACAATTGGCCAGTGGTTTAAAAAACCAGGCGAGGCAATTACCGCCGATGAACCATTGGTGGAACTTGAAACCGACAAGGTGACCGTCGAGGTACCTGCTCCCGCAGCCGGTGTCATGGGCGAAATACTCGTCCAGGAAGGCGACACGGTCGAGGTCGGTGCCCTGCTCGGGACAGTTGCGGAAGGTGACGGCGCAGCACCGGCCAAGCCCGCGGCAGCGGAAAAACCTGCTGCAGCGGCGGCAGCCGGCACGGAAGTCGGCGGCGGCGGCGCACCGGCTGCAGCAGCAGCACCATCAGCCGCCAAGATGCTGGCAGAAAACAACATGTCGGCTGACCAGGTCGCTGGTTCCGGCAAGCGCGGACAGGTATTGAAGGGCGATGTGCTGGAAGCGCTTGAGAAGGGCGCCAAGGCCCCGGCGTCGGCACCGGCTGCGCGCGCGCCGTCTTCAGCCGACGATGCACCGCGCGAAGAACGGGTGAAGATGACCCGGTTGCGCCAGACAATTGCGCGGCGGTTGAAAGATGCCCAGGACACTGCGGCCATGCTGACCACCTTCAACGAGGTGGACATGAGCGCGGTCATGGACCTGCGCAAGCGCTACAAGGAACTGTTTGAGAAAAAGCACGGTGTGAAACTTGGTTTCATGGGTTTCTTCACCAAGGCTGTGTGCCATGCGTTGAAGGAAGTCCCGGCCGTCAATGCCGAGATCGACGGCACCGACATCGTCTACAAGAATTTCTGTCATGTCGGCGTGGCGGTCGGTACCGCCAAGGGCCTTGTTGTGCCGGTGGTGCGCAATGCCGACGACATGTCGATTGCCGAAGTTGAAAAGGACATTGCACGGCTTGGTGGCCTGGCGCGCGATGGCCAGCTTTCCATGGCGGACATGCAGGGCGGCACGTTCACTATTTCCAATGGAGGGGTTTACGGCTCACTGATGTCGACGCCCATTCTGAATGCCCCGCAGTCGGGTATCCTCGGCATGCACAAGATCCAGGAACGACCGATGGCGGTGAACGGCGAGGTGAAGATATGTCCGATGATGTATCTTGCCCTGTCCTATGATCACCGCATTGTTGACGGCAAGGAAGCCGTGACTTTCCTGGTGCGGGTAAAAGATTCGCTGGAAGACCCCGAGCGCCTGGTGCTTGACCTGTAATACCCTCGGTTTAAGGGATAAATCTCATGTATGATCTTGTTGTAATCGGCACAGGCCCCGGCGGCTATGTGGGAGCCATCCGTGCTGCCCAGCTGGGCATGAAGGTTGCCGTCGTTGAAAAACGCGCCGCCCATGGCGGCACCTGCCTGAATGTCGGCTGTATACCGTCCAAGGCTCTGCTGCATGCATCGGAACTTTTCGAGGAGGCCGGGCACGCTTTCAAGAACATGGGCATCAAGGTGTCGGCACCCAAGGTCGACATGAAGCAGATGCTGAAATTCAAGCAGGACGCCATTGACGGCAATACCAAGGGCATCGAGTTTCTGCTCAAGAAAAACAAGATCGATGCGTTCCACGGCACTGGTAAAATCCTCGGCGCGGGCAAGGTCCAGGTGACCCCTGAAAAAGGTGACGCCCAGGTTCTCGAGACCAAGAACATCTGCATTGCGACCGGGTCTGACGTGGCGCAGCTGCCGGGCATCGACATTGACGAAAAGCAGGTCGTGTCTTCCACCGGCGCGCTGGAACTGACCAAGGTGCCGGGTCACATGGTGGTGGTGGGCGCAGGTGTCATCGGGCTCGAACTGGGTTCGGTGTGGCGCAGGCTCGGTGCCAAGGTGACCGTGGTAGAGTTCCTTGATCACATTCTGCCGGGAACGGACAGCGAAGTAGCCAAGAAGTTCAGGGTCATGCTGGGCAGGCAGGGTTTCCAGTTCAAGCTGGGTTCCAAGGTGACCGGTGCCAAGACATCAAAATCTGGGGTCAAGGTGACCATCGAACCGGCCAAGGGCGGTGATGCTGAAACACTGGACGCCGACATCGTGCTGGTGGCCATCGGGCGCGTACCCTACACCGACGGACTGGGGCTGGAAGACGCCGGCGTTGCGCTCGATGAGCGCAAACGCGTGATCGTGAATGACCATTTTGCCACCAATGTCCCGGGTATTTTCGCCATCGGAGACGTGGTGCGCGGCGCTATGCTGGCCCACAAGGCAGAGGAAGAAGGCGTCGCACTGGCGGAGCTGCTGGCCGGCCAGGCGGGCCATGTGAACTACGGCATCATTCCCGGCGTCGTCTACACCTATCCGGAAGTGGCATCGGTAGGCAAAACCGAGGACGAACTGAAGGGTGAGGGCGTGGCCTACACGTCGGGCTCATTCCCGTTCATGGCCAATGGCCGCGCCAAGGCCAACCAGACAACCGACGGGTTTGTGAAAGTGCTGGCGGATGCCAAGACAGACCAGGTGCTGGGCGTGCACATTCTTGGCCCTCAGGCCGGCGAACTGATCCATGAATGTGCTGTGCTGATGGAATTCGGCGGGTCGTCGGAAGACCTGGCGCGCACCTGCCATGCGCATCCGACCCTGTCGGAAGCGGTCAAGGAAGCAGCCCTTGCCGTCGACAAGCGCGCCATCCATTCATAGGACAGACTGCCTGCCGGTACATACAACTGGCTGTTTTATATCGCTCACGCAGCAGCCTGGCGGCTGCGCTCCGCGAGGGCGCACTTCGTGCGGCGGCCGGTCGGCCTTGCCTCAGCATTTTCGTGCTTCGGAAGGGAATTCATCACCAACGTCATCCCAGCGCGGGCGCTTAAATCAGATTTCCGATTCTGGCTTCAGCCTGCTGCCGTCGATCATGCGGGTGTAGCTGAACGGGGCAGGGTCGACCACGGGCGTCTTGCCGGTAACAAGATCGGCCATCAGCTCGCCAGCGCCGGGGCCGATGCCGAACCCGTGCCCGGAAAATCCGGTTGCCAGAAACAGGCCGGGTACCCGGTCAATACCGGAAATCACCGGAACCGCGTCCGGTGTCACGTCGATGACGCCGGCCCACTTGTTGGTGATCCTGACCCCCTTGAATTCAGGATGATCGGCGGCCAGTTCGTTCAGGCATTCATCCAGCACCCAGTCGACCGGCTTCGGGTCCAGCACGCGAACCTTCTCAAACGGTGACATCTCATCAAGAGACCAGCGCGAAGCCAGCATGGCTTCGGAAATGAAGCGTTTGCCGATGCGCAGTTTCAGGTACGGCCATTCAGACCGCAGCGCCGGCAGGAATGCTCTCAGGTATTTGAAGGATGCCGGGATGATGTCAGATACGGTGACCGCATTGTGGGCAATGGTGTAGCCGCCGTCCGCACGCTTGCGGACCGCGTATTTGCCGCCTGCAAACGACGTCGCATAGGGCAGGTCCAACGGCTCGGTTGCCTGCACGCTGGACAAGGTGATGAGTTGCGGCAGGTCCAGTCCGAGATTGCCCAGGAAGCGCCGTGACCAGGCGCCACCGGCATACACAACGGACGTACACCTGACCGGGCCGCGCTCCGTCATGACGCCTGACACTTTTCCTGCCTCGGTTTCAATGCCGCGGACAGCCCAGCCGGTGAAAATCTGCGCGCCCATGTTCCTGGCGGCCTGGGCGATAGCCGGCGCGGCGCGTTGCGGTTCGGCCCGTCCATCGCTGTCGGTGTAAAGGGCGCCTGCGAACCTTGCACTGGCGCCGGGTACCAGTTTGTCGAGTTCCTCACCGCGGATAATACGGGAATTGACCTGGAACGGTTGCGCGTTCTTTGCCGCCCATGCCTCACGCTGCTGCAGGCCCTTTTCGTCAAGCTCCATGTAGGCGATGCCGCACTGCTTGAAGCCGGTGTCAGAGCCTGCGCGGTCGTTCAAATTGCGCCACAACCGCAGTGATTCCACGATCAGCGGCATTTCGCGGCTGTCGCGGCCCATCTGACGGCACCAGCCCCAGTTGCGGCCCGACTGTTCCCCGGCAATGCGGCCCTTCTCGAACAGGGCGACTTTCAGGCCGCGTTCGGCAAGCTCCAGTGCGGTGCAGGTCCCGATGATGCCGCCGCCGATGACAACTACATCAACGGCTTCGGGAAGGTCTGTGTCGGACTCGATGAATTCAGGTAAAGGAAGCATGATGGCGCGAGCATATGGTCGGCGCGGCTTGCTTGCCAAGTGGAATTAGAGCCTTTGAGATCTAAATAGAAACGCTTGACCGAATTTTTTTTTGCGTTCGCTGGCTAGGCACGGGTCTCGCCGTGGTCTGGTTGACCACAAGAGAGCCGTAACGCCGTCCAGTGGACGCAAAAAACCGGCCTTCGGTGGACCAAATCAGTCCATCGGCGTCGTTGAAAAGCTCGCCCGATGCACCACATCGCGCTTCGCTTTTCGCCTAGCCGAGTAAACTGATTTGGTGCCATCAAGAATTTCTATTTAGATCTCAAAGGCTCTAAACTGCCGTCAACCGGCGCGTGGGTGAGCCTTGTCGTATTGCGATAACAGGTGCTCGCGGTCGACGCCGGTATAGACTTGTGTGGTGGACAGGCTGGCATGGCCGAGCAGTTCCTGAATGGTGCGCAGATCGGCACCGCCGCCTAGCAGATGGGTGGCAAACGAGTGGCGCAGGGCGTGGGGTGTCGCGGTTTCGGGCAAGCCCAGTGCCGAGCGAAGTTTCTGCATCAGGAGCTGGATATTGCGGGCGTTGAGCCTGCCGCCGCGTTTACCGACAAACAGCGGGCCTTCCGGATCAAGGCCAGGCGTCAGGTCGATATAATTCTTTATCGCGTCGGCCGCAGCGGGCAAAACGGGCACAAGCCGGGTCTTGCTGCCCTTGCCGAGAATACGCAGCACGTCGTCATTGGGTGGTACTGGCGCCTCATGCCGGTCCAGGTTCAAGGCTTCCGATATGCGCAGTCCGCAGCCGTACAATAACATCAGGACAGCCGTGTCGCGGGCAATGATCCAGGCTTCTGCAGCACCGGACATATTGCTTTCGACCAGATTCACCGTCTGTTTCGCAGCTTCCGTATGCAGCGGTTTTGGAATGGCATGGGGCAGCTTGGGCGAGCGCAGGGTGGCAACGGCCGGGTTGCGCAGAATGCCTTCATTGTCGAACCAGCGGTACAAGGTGCGGATGGCGGACAGTTGCCGCGCCATGGTTCGGCTTTCAACACCGGTATTGCGCCTTGCTGCCATGAAGGCGCGGAAGTCTAGGGGCTTGAGGGTTTCCAGGTCACGCAAGGAGGCGGGGCGGCCCAGGTGATCTGCCAGGAAACGGGTGAACTGGGTGATGTCGCGGATGTAGGCATCCAGGGTGTGCGGGCTGACCTGTTTCTCAATGCCCAGATGGCCGACCCATGCGGCTATCTTTGCAGCGGCATCGTCAGCAGCATTGAACTGGATAGGCTGGTCGGCGGATGACATGCGGCCAGTCTAGCTGATTCTGGTTAATGCGTTACTGATGTCGTGTGTGAACTCGCAGCCTTGCTGCACCAAAAACGGCCTGCCAAACCGAGATGATCTAATTCTTGTGTGGCGATGACGTATTTGGCGCTCCTTGCTTGGGCGATTTACCTTTCGACTTTGCGGTCGGTTTTGCATTTTTGTTTTTGTTTTTGTTTTTGTTTTTGTTTTTGTTTTTGTTTTTGTTCTTACTGCGCGACGGTTTGGACGAATCGGATGTGGTTTGCCCGGATCGCCACTTCTCTTTGTTTTTCCCTCTCGGTTTTGGTTTCGACGCGGCGCGATCATGAGGCTTCTTGGTGCTATGCGGCGGTCTAGGATCATTCGGGGTCGAGTCAAAGTCTGGCTCAGCGTCAAGGCGTTTGAGCACGGCACCGGCTTCAAGCGTCATATCGGGCCCGACGCCTTCGAGAAACCTGTCTGCGCTGGCTGCCGAAATCTCGACAAAGCTTACATCCTGCTGGATGCGGATTGCGCCAATCTGCTTGCTTGAAATGCTGCCCACCCGGCACAGCATCGGCAGCAGCCAGCGCGGCTCGGCATTCTTCGACCGCCCGATCGAGATCGAGAACCAGACACTTGGTCCGAACGGCTCTGAGGAACGCGGCTTCCGTTCGCGTTCCGGCGCATGCGGTGTGGCCGCGGACAATTCTTCCGGCGCAGATACCTTCGCATTGTGCAGCCGCAAGTAGGCGGCGGCGATCTGCTCGACGCTGTGCCTGTCGACCAGCTTGGTGACGAAACCGCGTTCGGCGTCGGTGACCTCTTCTTCCCAGACAGGATTGGACAGCAGCCGCTCTTCATCCCGGGCCAGGACATCGCCTGCCGATGGTGGCTCGCTCCACTCGGCACGCACCTTGGCGCCCTGTAACAGCCGTTCGGCCTTGCGGCGCAGTTTGGCGGGCACAATCAGCGCGCTGACGCCCTTGCGTCCGGCCCGCCCGGTGCGCCCGGAACGGTGCAGCAGGGTTTCTGAATTCGACGGCAGGTCGGCGTGGATCACCAGTTCCAGCTTGGGCAGGTCGATGCCGCGCGCGGCCACATCAGTGGCCACGCAGACCCGCGCGCGCCCGTCGCGCATGGCCTGCAGCGCATGGGTACGCTCGTTCTGGGTCAGTTCGCCGGAGAGCGCCACGACAGAGAATCCCCGGTTTGAAAACCGTGTCGTGAGCCGGTTGACGGCGGCCCGCGTATTGCAGAACACCAGCGCGTTCTGGGCCTCGTAAAAGCGCAGAACGTTGATCACTGCATTTTCTATATCGCGCGGGCTGACATTTAGCGCGCGGTATTCGATGTCGGCATGCTGGGTCTTTTCGGCGGTGGTGGTCACGCGCACTGCGTTGCGCTGGTATTTCTTTGCCAGCGCCGCGATGGCGCGCGGCACGGTGGCGGAAAACATCAGCGTGCGCCGCTGCGCAGGGGCCTCTCCCAGAATGAACTCCAGATCTTCGCGAAAACCGAGATCCAGCATCTCGTCGGCCTCATCGAGCACGATGGCGCGCAGGCTGCCGGTGGTGAGCGAGCCACGCTTGATGTGATCGCACAGCCGTCCGGGTGTTGCGACAACGATATGGGCGCCCCTGTTGAGCGCCTGGCGTTCGCTGCGCATGTCCATGCCGCCGACACATGACGCGACGACGGCGCCGGTTTTCCCGTACAGCCACGCAAGCTCGCGCTTGACCTGCAAGGCCAGCTCGCGTGTCGGCGCGATGACCAGGGCCAATGGATCAGAAGCCGGTTCGAAATGCTCGGCGTCGCCCAGCAGCGTGGGCGCGATGGCCAGGCCGAAACCGACGGTCTTGCCCGATCCCGTCTGTGCCGAGACCAGCAGGTCGGCATCGTCGAATTCCGGTTTGGCGACTTCCTGCTGTACGGGTGTAAGGTCGGTGTATCCGCGCTGTTCAAGCGCGGCGGCGAGGGTCTTGATCATGGTGTTCACTTGTCGCAATCGTCTGGGTGAAATGGCTCACCAACCTGAAGTCAAGGCGAGCCGTGATTACCGCAATGCGCACCCAGGTTCCAAGCGCCGCGATATGCTGCAAATAGCGCCGATCACAGGGAATGTACAGGGTCCAGTTATCGCCAGTCAGGTGTTGTACTACCGCCTACCCTCATCAAGGGCGTTTTTGAAGCGTAAGGATGCCGACGACGTTGTTCTGTACATTCGCTCGAAAATCGATTGTGCTTCGCGTCCGGACAAGACGGTCGGGAGCCAGGTGCTGCTGAGTATGGCGGAGAAAGAAGCTTATGAATGATGATGTGTCACGGTCGTCTGAATATATTCATGGCAGTTCGCCGGAGGAACAACACCGGTTGTCCCTGCTTAATGGTATTTTGAATGAGTCGTGCCTGAGAGAGCTCAATCTCCAGCCGGGAGAGAAAGTCCTGGATCTTGGCAGTGGCCTTGGTCAGTTTACCCGTCTGATTGCACGGACAGTGGGCAGCGAGGGGCATGTAGTCGGAATTGAGCGGGATCGCCATCAAATAATGCAAGCGAAAAGCCTCGCGGACAGTTCGGGGGAAACGGAGCTTGCGGAGTTTCGCAAAGGCGATGCGCTGGAGCTCCCGTTGAGTGGGTCGGAACTGGGAACGTTCGACGTTGCTCATGCCCGCTTTCTTCTGGAGCATATTCCCCGCCCGGCACTGGTCATTGAACAGATGGTTCGTTCGGTTCGCCCTGGCGGAAGAATTTTTGTCTCTGATGATGATCATGACAACTTTCGTCCGTGGCCCGAACCTCGCGGTTTCCACGCCCTTTGGCAGGCGTACGTACGTTCGTATGAGAGGCTTGGCAATGACCCGTATGTCGGTCGTCGCCTCGTCTCGTTGCTTCGAGATGCCGGGCTAACCTCCATTCGCAACACTTGCGTGTTTTTTGGGGGCTGCGCAGGAAATGAAAGGTTTCAGGCTGTCGCTGACAATCTGATTGGTGCCCTTGAGGGAGCCAAAGACGCAATGCTGTCTGAAGCATTCCTGGATGAGGAGTCTTTCGACACTGGCATGGACGGGCTTCAGCACTGGAAAGCGCATTCTTCAGCGGTCTTGTGGTACACGGTGTGTTGCGCAGAAGGGACCGTACCAAACCAAACTATCTGACTTTGTCTGGCGTCAGCGCCAATGGGGACACAGTTTGCCGTGTCGGTTTATGGATACACGCGTTCAAAGTATTTTCTGGCCGGTCTTGGCCCAGTCTGCCGTGAAGGCTTCAAGGCCCTTGTCGGTCAGCGGGTGCTTGACCAGGGCTTTCAGGGTGGCCGGCGGCACGGTTGAGACATCTGCGCCGGCAAGGGCAGCCTGCTTGACGTGGTTTACCGTGCGGATCGAAGCGGCCAGGATTTCGGTGCGGAAATCGTAATTGTCGTAGATTTCGCGGATTTCCTCGATCAGTTCCATGCCGTCCAGGCCGATATCATCAAGGCGACCGATGAACGGAGAAATGAAGGTGGCACCGGACTTGGCTGCCAGCAGGGCCTGGTTGGCGTTGAAGCACAAGGTGACATTGACCATGGTGCCTTCGCCGGTCAGCGTGCTGCAGGCTTTCAGCCCATCCCAGGTGAGCGGCACCTTGACTGTGACGTTGCTGGCGATTTTCGCCAGGTGGCGGCCTTCGGCAATCATGCCGTCGGCGTCGAGTGCGACTACTTCCGCCGACACCGGACCGGGGATCATCTTGCAGATTTCGGCGATGGTTTCCTTGAAATCACCGCCGGACTTGGCCACCAGTGACGGGTTGGTGGTAACACCGTCGAGCAGACCCATGGAAGCCAGTTCGCGAATCTCGTCAAGGTCGGCAGTATCGGCAAAGAATTTCATGGATCGGGTCCGTTAAATGATGATGGTTGGCGCGAACCTAGCACCGGTGTACAGGCAAGCCAATGGCGAAGTGATGCGCACAGTGTTGTGGTTGATCCGCGCACCCGTTTGCGCCAGCTTGGGCTTCATATGACGACGGATTCGACAGTTCAGGTATTACTGCCGCTGGCACTGGATGATGCCTACACCTACCTGGTGCCGGACGGCATGACGCTCGCCCCCGGCGACTATGTGCGCGTGCCCCTGGGCCCGCGTCTGGTCATCGGCGTGGTCTGGGACACGGGCGGCGAGGTACCGGATACGGCCAGGCTTCGTGCGGTCAGCGAAAAATACGAAACGCCTGCCATGCCGGAGTTGCACCGGCAGTTCATCAACTGGGTAGCGCAGTACTATCTAGAGCAGCCGGGTTCTGTCCTGCGCATGGCGTTGCGGGTTCCCGAGGCGCTCGGTGCGCCGCGCCAGCAAATCGCCTACCGCGCATCCGGACAGCAGCCGCAAAAAATGACCGCACAGCGCACACGGGTTCTCGAAGTGGCAAGCGACGGGCTGGCGCGGCGCACGCCGGAACTTGCCCAGGAAGCAGGCGTCGGCGCATCAGTGGTGAAGGGGCTGGTCAAGGCAGGTGCACTGGAAGCCGTCACACTACCTGCCATGGCAGCTTTTGCAGAACCGGAATTGAACCATAACCGGGTCGAGCTGTCGGACAGCCAGACGCTGGCGGCAGCGGATTTGCGCAAGCAGGTCACAGGGCGCGGATTTTCAGTGTCACTGCTGGATGGGGTGACGGGTTCCGGCAAGACGGAAGTTTATTTCGAGGCCATGGCAGCAGCCCTGGCGCAAGGCAGGCAGGTATTGCTGCTGTTGCCGGAAATTGCGCTGACGGGGCCGTTCCTGCGCCGGGTGGAAGAGCGCTTTGGTGTGCCGCCGGCGGAGTGGCACTCAGCAGTTCGCCCGCGAGAGCGCGAGCGGGTCTGGCGCGGTGTGGCCAGCGGCGAGGCGCGCATCGTGGTCGGCGCGCGCTCGGCCCTGTTCCTGCCGTGGCAGCGGCCCGGCCTGATCGTGGTGGACGAGGAGCACGAGCCTGCCTTCAAGCAGGCCGAAGGCGTCAACTACCATGCCCGTGACATGGCTGTGCTGTATGGCTCCCTGGGCGGGTTCCCGGTGATACTGGCCTCGGCCACGCCGTCGATGGAATCGCTGTGGAATGCCGGCAAGGGACGCTATGGCCATGTCCGGCTTGAAGCGCGTTACGGCAAGGCGCAGTTGCCTGACATCAGCCTGCTCGACATGCGGGCTGAAAAAATGCCGTCCGGTGAATGGATGGCGCCGGCCCTGACGCAGGCCGTGGCTGAAACGCTGGGCAAGGGTGACCAGGCGCTGCTGTTTTTGAACCGGCGCGGCTATGCACCACTGACCCTGTGCCGGACCTGCGGGTTCCGGCTGGCCTGTCCACAGTGCGCAAGCTGGCTGGTGGAGCACAGGTTCAGGGGCAGGCTCGCGTGTCACCATTGCGGACATGAGGAACCGGTACCGGATGCGTGTCCGTCATGCGGCAGCGAAAACACCCTGGTGCCATGCGGACCTGGTGTCGAGCGGCTGGCGGAAGAAGCAACCCAACGATTTCCCGATGCGAAGATTGCAATCCTGTCGTCGGACCTGTCACGCGGTGTGCTGCTGAGGGATACCCTGCAGGCCATTGCGCGCGGCGACTACAACCTCATCATCGGGACGCAACTGGTGGCCAAGGGGCATCACTTCCCGCAACTGACCCTTGCCGGCGTCATCGACGCTGACCTGGCGCTGGAAACCACCGATCCGCGTGCCGGTGAACGGACCTGGCAGATGCTGGCCCAGGTGTCCGGCCGGGCAGGGCGCGGCGACAAGACCGGCCGTGCCCTGGTGCAGACCTATATGCCGGACCACCCCTTGATGCAGGCATTGGCCGCCGGTGACCGTGACGGTTTCCTGGCCCATGAAAGTGATATTCGCGAGCGCGCCATGTTGCCGCCGTTCGGGCGCATGGCCGGCATTATCATATCGGGCAGTGACCGGGATGAAACCGGCCGGTTTGCCCAGAGCCTGTTGCGAACCGTGCCGGACGCCAAGGATGTGCAGGTGCTTGGGCCGGCACCGGCGCCATTGTCCATGGTGCGTGGCCGTCACCGGTTCCGCTACCTGGTGATGTGCGCACGCGATGTGGACATCCAGGCCTATCTGCGCCAGTGGCTTGGCGGCATCAAGCCCAGGGGCTCGCTCAGGCTGGCGATCGATGTCGACCCGTACAGTTTTCTGTAGATCAGTATAGTTTCCGATTGAATCAGTCAGAAACTATAAAACTGATCGTTTTTGATGGGCTCTAGAGCAACACCGGACCAGACGGACCCGTGTAACCGAAGCCCGGGGCTGACGACCTGAACCGGTCGCGGCGATATTTGTCTGAATTGCTGCGCTTGACCTCGACAGAGTCTGCATAGTTCTTGGCCGCTTCGGGCAGCTTCTTGGCGTAGATACCGGCGTTGTAATAAGCGACCGACCCGCGGTTCAGGGCTTTGCGCAGATAGCGCAGGCCGTAGTGCAGGTTGGTGTCGGGATCATACAGGTCATCGCAGGTGCCCTTGTAGCCGATGCCGCGGGCGGTCTGGCATTTGAGCTGCATCAGGCCGATCTCGCCGGCTGCACCGGTAACGTTCGCGCGAAAGCTTGATTCCTGGAGCACCACCGCCAGGGCGGTATCAATAGGTACATCGGCTCCTTCGGCATGAACGTGAATCTTTGCCAGGATCACCGGGCGTGGCCGCTTTATCTTCGTGCGCTGTGTCCCGGCAATGGTCTTGGCAGCCTTTTTGGCTGGCTTTTCGGTTATCCGGTTGTAAACGAGTTGTGCCGCTGCAGAACGCTGTGAAGCAGCAGCGGAGACGTCCCTGGCAGACTCCTGTGGTTTGGCTGTGACAGTCATTGGCAAGCAAACTGATGCCGCCAGCGCGATCGCGCTGAACAATTTCCTCGATGTCATGTAAAATGTACTCCGGTAGTTTCGCCGTGTCGGGGCGCACAAGGCACCCGTGGTTACGCATGCCGACGGTTGGTCGGCAAAAAATTCCCTTGTTGATCAATGGTTACAGTCACTTGGAAATGCCGCCGCGTGACTGTCCCTGGCCGTCTGGCGCAAGCTCTAATGAGAAGCTTGGGCTTTATTTGGAACCTGTATGGACAGTTTCAAGGCAACAATGTGTCTGAGATTGCGGCAATCCGCCGCCATGTCACAGTTGCGCCACGCATATGCCTGTGCTAGATCGAGCGCGCAACTGGGAAAGCACGGCTTGCCGGGTAAAACCGGTTGCGGGGAATTACCAAAATAAGTCAGGTATTTGCACTGTTTTCGGTGGTGCCTGAAGTCCGCAAAACCGCCAAAGTGAGTACACCTCCACGTGACGGCTCAAGAACAAAAAGCAACAGGCATGCCGGGGCGTTACGCCACCGCTCTGTTTGAATTGGCACAGGAATCCAACTCGGTCGGCCAGGTTTCGGCTGATCTGGATAGTTTTGCTGCCATGTTGGATTCATCCGAAGATCTGACCCGGCTGGTCCGCAGCCCGGTGTTTGGTGCCGGTGAACAGATTGCGGCGCTGGATGCGGTTTTCGCACAGGCCGGGATCAAATCCATTGCAGCGAATTTTATCAGGCTGGCGGCCAACAACCGCCGGCTTTTTGCTGTCAGGAACATGATCGGGGCATACAGGTCCCTGGTCGCTGAAGCGCGCGGCGAAATTGCCGCTGAAGTCGTTTCCGCTGAAAAACTCACTGCTGCACAGCTTTCCAAGCTGAAGGCAGAACTCAAGGCTTCGGTTGGCTCTGATGTAGAGCTGGCCACTACCGTTGATCCGTCGATACTCGGCGGACTTATCGTCAAAGTCGGTTCCCGTATGGTCGATAACTCACTTCGTACCAAACTCCAGAACCTCAAGGTTTCCATGAAAGGGGTCAGCTGATGGATATCCGCGCCGCCGAGATTTCCTCAATACTCAAAAAGCAGATCAAGGACTTCGGCAAAGAAGCCCAGGTCTCCGAGATCGGTCAGGTTTTGTCCGTTGGTGACGGTATCGCCCGTGTCTACGGTCTGGACAATGTTCAGGCCGGTGAAATGGTCGAATTCCCGGGCGGCATCATGGGCATGGCCCTGAACCTGGAAGTCGACAATGTCGGTATCGTTATTTTCGGGTCCGACCGCGACATCAAAGAAGGCGACACCGTCAAGCGGACCGGCGCCATCGTGGAAGTGCCGGTCGGCAAGGAATTGCTGGGACGTGTGGTTGATCCGCTCGGCAATCCGATTGACGGCAAAGGCCCGATCAAGGCGAAACAGCGCCAGCGCGTGGACGTCAAGGCGCCGGGTATCATCCCGCGCAAATCCGTGCATGAGCCAATGGCAACCGGCCTCAAGGCTGTTGACGCGCTGATCCCGGTCGGCCGTGGCCAGCGTGAACTGGTGATTGGTGACCGTCAGACCGGCAAGACCGCCATTCTGCTCGACACCATGCTCAACCAGAAGCCGATCCACGTAAACGGCCCTGAAGAAGACAAGCTGTACTGTGTGTATGTGGCCTGTGGCCAGAAGCGCTCCACGGTTGCCCAGTTTGTGAAAATTCTCGAAGACAATGGTGCGCTGGAATATTCCATCATCGTTGCCGCGACCGCGTCCGATCCCGCCCCGCTGCAGTTCCTGGCGCCATTTGCCGGCTGCACCATGGGGGAGTATTTCCGTGACAACGGCATGCACGCCCTGATCGGGTATGACGATCTGTCCAAACAGGCTGTTGCCTATCGTCAGATGTCACTGCTGCTGCGCCGTCCACCTGGACGTGAAGCTTATCCCGGTGACGTTTTCTATCTCCATTCACGCCTGCTGGAACGGTCGGCCAAGCTGAACGAAGACAATGGATCAGGCTCGCTCACCGCGCTGCCGATCATTGAAACCCAGGCCAACGACGTGTCTGCCTATATTCCGACCAACGTGATTTCGATCACCGACGGTCAGATCTTCCTGGAAACCGACCTGTTCTATCAGGGTATCCGTCCTGCGGTGAACGTGGGTCTGTCGGTGTCACGCGTGGGTTCCTCGGCCCAGATCAAGGCGATGAAACAGGTTGCCGGCAAGATCAAGGGCGAACTGGCCCAGTACCGCGAGATGGCGGCGTTTGCCCAGTTCGGTTCTGACCTTGATGCATCTACCCAGCGTTTGCTGAACCGTGGTGCACGTTTGACCGAGCTGCTCAAGCAGCCCCAGTTCTCGCCGCTGAAGACGGAAGAGCAGGTTGTCGTGATCTATGCCGGTGTAAACGGCTACCTCGACGACATTGCGGTCAACCAGGTCGGTGAGTTCGAAGACGGCTTGCTGCGCCTGGTGCGCGACAGTCATGCTGACCTGCTGGAATCGCTGCGGACGAAGAAGGAAGTTACCGATGAAATCGGCGACAAGCTGAAGTCCATCGTTGACGATTATGCCAAGGCATTCGCAGCCTGATTGGCGCTGTTCGTAGAGATCAACTGAGGGAAAATCAGGGACTATGGCCAGCCTCAAGGACCTAAGAAACCGGATCGCATCGGTTAAGGCAACGCAGAAGATCACCAAGGCTATGCAGATGGTGGCGGCTGCGAAACTGCGTAAGGCGCAGGAAGCCGCTGAAGCAGCGCGCCCTTATGCATCACGCATGGGCGGCGTGCTGGCGAACCTGTCAGCCGCCATGGAAGGCCGTGAAGGCGGATCCGCGCTGATGGCCGGCACCGGCAGGCGGGACACGCACCTGCTGATCGTGTGCACGGCGGAACGTGGCCTGTGTGGTGGCTTCAATTCAAACATCGCAAAGCTTGCCCGCGAGCATGCCGATGAGCTGGTCGGTGAAGGCAAGACCGTCAAGATCATCTGCGTCGGCAAGAAGGGCTACGATGTCCTGCGCCGCAAGTATGATCACCTGATCGTTGACCGTGTGGATCTGCGTGAAGTCAAACAGGTTGCCTTTGGCAATGCGCATGATATCGCCGGCAAGGTGTTGTCGATGTTCGACGATGGCGAATACGACGTCGCAACACTGTTTTATTCCGAGTTCAAGTCGGTGATCTCGCAAATTCCGACCGCCTTGCAGATCATTCCTGCAAATGTGGCTGCTTCAGAAGACGGTAACGGGGAAGCGGCTGATCTGGGCGGTGCGATTTACGATTACGAACCGGAAGAAAGCGAAATTCTGGAAGAATTGCTGCCGCGTAATATCGGCGTGCAGATTTTCCGGGCCCTGCTGGAAAATGCAGCGTCTGAACAAGGTGCGCGTATGTCCGCGATGGACAATGCGACCCGTAATGCAGGTGAAATGATCGACAAGCTGACAATGAGCTACAACCGTCAGCGCCAGGCTCAGATCACCAAGGAACTGATTGAAATCATCTCGGGCGCGGAAGCGGTCTAGATACAAGGCTTAAGGGAAGGACCCGAAACATGGCCAAAGCACCAGCCAAGAAAGCGCCTGCGAAGAAGGCGGCCACCAAATCTGCTGCCAAGAAGGCGCCTGCCAAGACAGCATCGGCTGTTGGCGGAAAAACCGGCAAGGTCGTTCAGGTTATGGGCGCCGTCGTCGACGTGCAGTTCGACGGACATCTGCCTGAAATTCTCAACTCGCTGGAAACCGATAATGGCGGCAACCGCCTGGTCCTCGAAGTTGCCCAGCATCTCGGTGAAGGTACCGTGCGCACCATCGCCATGGACTCGTCCGAAGGCCTGATGCGTGGCCAGCCGGTCACCGATACCGGCGGTTCAATCGAAGTGCCGGTCGGGGAAGAAACTCTGGGCCGCATCATGAACGTGATCGGTGAGCCGGTTGACGAAGCCGGCCCGATCAAGACCAAGGCAAAGCGCGGCATTCACCAGGACGCACCAGAGTTCGTGGAACAGTCCACTGAAGCCGAAATCCTCGTGACCGGCATCAAGGTCGTTGACCTGCTCGCCCCTTATGCAAAGGGCGGCAAGATCGGCCTGTTCGGTGGCGCCGGTGTGGGCAAGACGGTTCTGATCATGGAACTGATCAACAACATCGCCAAGGCGCATGGTGGTTACTCGGTGTTTGCCGGCGTGGGTGAACGCACCCGTGAAGGCAATGACCTGTACTGGGAAATGATCGATTCCAAGGTGAACGAGGAAGGCGGCGGCGGAACGTCCAAAGCCGCCCTGGTTTATGGCCAGATGAACGAGCCTCCCGGAGCCCGTGCCCGTGTTGCACTTTCAGGCCTGACGGTTGCAGAACATTTCCGCGACGAAGGCCAGGACGTTCTGTTCTTCGTGGACAACATTTTCCGCTTCACCCAGGCAGGTTCGGAAGTGTCGGCGCTGTTGGGCCGTATCCCGTCGGCCGTGGGCTACCAGCCGACGCTTGGTACCGACATGGGAACCATGCAGGAACGCATCACCACCACCACCAAGGGGTCGATTACCTCGGTGCAGGCGGTTTATGTGCCTGCCGATGACCTGACCGACCCGGCGCCTGCTTCGACCTTCGCCCACCTTGATGCAACGACCGTGTTGTCACGTTCCATTGCTGAAAAGGGTATTTATCCGGCTGTGGATCCTCTCGACTCCACGTCACGCATGCTGGACCCGCAGGTTGTCGGTGACGAGCACTACGCCATTGCGCGCCAGGTGCAGGAAGTGCTGCAGCGCTACAAGGCACTGCAGGACATCATCGCCATTCTCGGCATGGATGAGCTGTCGGAAGAAGACAAGGTTGCCGTGGCCCGTGCCCGCAAGATCGAACGCTTCCTGTCACAGCCGTTCTTCGTGGCCGAGGTGTTCACCGGTTCCCCGGGCAAGCTGGTTCCTCTGGAAGACACCATCAAGGGCTTCAAGGGCCTGGTGTCGGGTGAATATGACCACCTGCCGGAAGCTGCGTTCTACATGGTTGGCTCTATCGACGAAGCCGTCGAAAAGGCCGAGCGTCTGGCTGCGGAAGCTGCCTGATCCGGTTGCAAGACTGATTAACGGAGAGCCTTATGGCCGATCTCTTGAAGTTTGAACTGGTATCACCTGAGCGGCTGTTGTCGTCAGGCGACGTGCAGCAGGTTGTCGTGCCAGGCACCGAAGGCGAGTTTACCGTTCTGGTCAATCACGCCCCGGTCTTGTCGACACTCAAGCCCGGCGTTGTAACCGTCACCGATGAAAGCGGTAATGCAGAACGGATTTTCGTGCGTGGCGGATTTGCGGAAGTAAATCCTGCCGGCCTGACCATCCTGGCTGAAGAAGCTGTTGCGGTGAGCGATCTTTCAGCAGACGACCTGGCGCAGAAAATCCAGAATGCGCAGGAAGACGTGAACGACGCCAATGATCCTGAGAAAAAGCGCCGGGCGCAGGAAACTCTCGATCATCTGACGCAATTGCAGTCAGCGCTTTAAGGCGAACTTGCAGACACTGAATTCAAGCCGGGCGGTCAAATGCCCGGCTTTTTGTTTGTGAAAAGGGATTGTGCCCACATGAAACAGACATCACCATCGGCAGACCGCAACATGGACATCGTGCGTGACTGGTTGCTCAAGATTGTACCGGAAACGGCGCGTGACCTGCTGGAAGTATCATCCGGCACCGGCCAGCACGGGGCGCATTGTGCGCCGGCAATGCCGCACCTGCGCTGGTGGCCGACCGAGTTCGACCCGGACAGGCTGGCCAGCATTGCTGCCTACGCCGCTGATGCCTCATCCGGCAACCTGATGCCGGCGCAGCAGCTTGATGTGCTGGACAGCGCGTGGGAAGACACGGTGAAACCAGGGCGCGCCGACGTTATTGTCAACATCAACATGATCCATATTACACCGTGGCAGGCGTGCACCGGGCTGCTGAGAGGTGCCGGGCGCAAGTTAGGCGCCGGCGGCCTGCTGGTCTTCTACGGTCCGTTCCGGCAGCGTGATGTGGAGACGGTTGAGAGTAACGAGGCTTTCGAGGTGTGGCTGAAAAACCAGGATCCGGCCTATGGCATCAGGGTTCTGGAAGAGGTCGCCGAAGAGGCATCGCGGCACCAGCTGTCATTGTCTGACATCCTGCCGGTGCCGGCCAACAACCTGATTGTGGTATTCAAACGGGATTAGGACACCGCGCGAACCGGCGTGGGATCGAACCTGTTTGGCTAAAGATGCCTGAACGCGCTGATGACCTGGCTGTACACCTGGCGCTTGAACGGCACGATCAGGTCTTCAAGCTCGTCCATGTCGGCCCAGCGCCACTCGTCGAATTCCGGCTTGTGGCCAATGCCCGAAATATCGATTTCAGAGTCTGCGCCGGTAAACCGGCAAGCGACCCATTTCTGTTTCTGTCCCCGATAGCGGCCTTTCCAGGCAACACCGACCAGGTGGTCGGGCAAATCGTAGGTGAGCCAGTCATCGGTTTCCGCCAACACCTCCGCCGAGTGCACGCCGGTTTCTTCCGTCAGTTCGCGCATGGCGGCTGAGCGGACATCCTCGCCCTCATCAATGCCACCTTGCGGCATCTGCCACCACATGCCCACACCTGCGGCTTCATCATCGTTTTCCTGGACGATGCGATGGCCGATCCATACTTTTCCATGTGAATTCAGCAGCATGACACCGACGCATGGACGGTAGGGCAGATTGTCAAGTGGTGCGGTGGTCATGAGAGCGTGCTCGAGAAACCGGCTAACTGCGGCGGGCAGCGAAAGCGGCAGACACCGGCACCAGTAGAATATTGCGCCCGGCAAGTCCCTGTGCCCACTGGTCGATTGCTTCGATCGTGGACGGCAATCCGGATCCGGTTGCGATGGCGATGCCGCTGTGGCGGGCCTGTGCCTCCAGCCTTTGCAAGGCCGCCAGAACCGATGCCGGCGAGCCGTCTCCGTCAAGGCTGACAACCGCAGAGCGTGCGTCCAGGCCCAGAATTCCTGCAAGCTGGGTGGCGCGTGACAGGCCCTTGCTGCCGTCGTCGACATAGATCAGGCCACGTTTGCCGAGCTCTTTCAGGACCGGGCTTATGGCATCATTGTTGCTGGCAAACTGGGCGCCCAGGTAGTTGGTCACGCCGGCGTATCCGGCAAACCGTCCAAGATGCCAGCGCAGAGAGTCGAGGTTTTTCTGCGGCGGGACCGAGGTCAGCAGGGTGTGCGGGCCGGGGTCGATGGACGGATAGCCGAACGGTTCCATCGGTAAATGGATATACAGTTCGTGACCACGGGACCTGGCGTCATTGGCCTGCTGCTGCAGGTTTTCACCATAGGGTGCGAATCCCAGTGATACTTCCGGCGGCAGCCTGTTGATTGCCGTTCTGGTCAAACTCTCGTTCAGGCCCATGCCGCCAATCAGCAGTGCCACTTTTGGCATGTCCGATGCCAACTGTTCACGGGAAACCGGGCGGGCGTAGATGGTTGACGGTCTTGACCCGTCCTTGGCACGCCGGGGCAATGGTCCGTGCGGGCCCTTGCCGGTTATCTTGGCTACCGGTGCCGGCACCAGTGCCAGGCTGGCTCGCGACGGGATCAGGGCCTGTTGATTGCGGGATGGCGCCAGGTCGTCCATGGACAGGGCGCCCGGCGGGCTTTCCACGTCGCCTGAAGATGTGTTGCGGTTTGCCAATTGCTGCCGGCGCTTGTCCAGGTCAGTTTCTCCACCTGCCTGCTGCCTGCTGCCAAGGTCGGAGAGATCGAGCACCGGAGTATCGGCACCGGTGTCCTGAGACAGTTCTTCATCGCCTGCATCGGCATCCTGCAGCGATGTTGCGGCAGGTTTTTTGACAGACGACGTAATGATCGGATCAGATGTGTCGATGCGCATGTGAACGACGGGCTCGCCGCCATAAGGTTCATGGCTGACCACGAGCCAGCCCGCCATGCCGCCCAGAACAGTTATGCAGGCAAGTGATGTTGCACGCAGGGCAGACGGGCGCGCTGAAAACATGCGTGCCGGCAATGAACGCCGTTTCAACGGCTGGCGAAGGTCATTTTCCATTTACAGCCTACCCAAACTCCCTGTGAGTTGCTGTGAGCACTTGCCTTAATCTATTGGCCAAGCGCGGAAACTATACTCGCGAAATTGCTGATTCGTACCGAAGTAAAGTACAATTTGAAGTTGCCGGGACGCGGGCACAGTCAACGTCAGATTTGTTTTTGATGGCGCTATCATCCACCAGGCCGGCGCAACGCGTTGCGATCAAGAAACCGCAGGACTCAAAAATCAGACGAAAGCGGCGCGAGCATTGCTCGCGCCGGTCTGTATCGGGACCGGTATAAAACCGGTCTGGGCTTTCGCGGTTCCCTGAGCGGCCCGGTCTAGTTTGCTGAGGTGCCGGACTGGGCAGTTGTCGGCGCTTCAGCCTTCTTCGGTGTCTGTTCGACCGTCTTGCCGTCAAGCAGGTCGATGGCTGCCTTGAGCTGCAGGTCCTTTTCCTTGTCTGCCGGTACATAGGACGACGAGCCGGTGGATTCTTCACCTTCGCCCTCACCGGTCAGGTGGCCACGCAGGGAGGCTTCCGAGGTGGTGCGGCTGGCCTGGGCCTTCAGTTCTTCCGGCAGTTCCTGCTCGATCTTGATGTCCGGCTTGATGCCCTTGGCCTGGATCGAGGTGTTGGACGGCGTGTAGTAGCGCGCAGTCGTCAGGCGAATGGCACCTTCCGATCCGAGCGGAATAATGGTTTGAACAGATCCCTTGCCGAACGAACGGGTGCCGAGAATGGTGGCGCGCTTATGATCCTGCAAGGCGCCAGCAACGATTTCAGACGCCGACGCCGAGCCGCCATTGATCAGGACGACGATTTTCTTGCCGTCGCTGAGGTCGCCATTGGTTGCCGTCGAGCGGTCGGTTTCAGAGCCGTTGCGGCCCCGGGTGGATACGATAACCCCCTTGTTGAGGAAGCTGTCGGACACCGAGATGGCCTGATTGAGCAGGCCGCCGGGATTGTTGCGCAGGTCAATAATGTAGCCTTTCAGCTTGTCACCAAGCTGGGTCTTGATCTTTTCGACTGCCTTTTCGAGGTTGTCCTGGGTCTGGTCGTTGAAGGACGAAATACGGATATAGCCGATGTCATCGCGTTCAACGTTGAAGCGCACAGCGCGAATCTTGATGATGGCGCGCTTGATGGTTACGTCAAACGGCGCATCCTTGCCCTTGCGTACGATTGTAAGTGTGATCGGCTCACCGACCTTGCCGCGCATCTTGTCGACGGCTTCATTCAGGGTCAGGCCGCGAATTTCCTTGCCGTCGATCCGGGTGATCAGGTCATTGGACAGAATGCCGGCTTTCTGAGCCGGTGTTTCGTCGATGGGGGCAACCACCTTGACCACTTCCTTTTCCATGGTCACTTCGATGCCGAGACCGCCGAATTCGCCGCGGGTCTGAACCTGCATGTCCTTGAAACGTTTCGGGTTCATATAACTGGAATGCGGATCAAGACCGGACAGCATGCCGTTGATGGCCGTGTCGATCAGCTTTTCAGAATCAGGCTCTTCGACATAATCGGCCCGGACACGATCAAACACGTCGCCAAACAAATTCAGATAGCGATAGGTTTCCTGATTGGATGCGTTCGCATAGTTCAGCGATTGCCAGGCGCCGGTGGCTGCGATAAAGCCGACCACGAAGGCGCCGGCGATCTTCAGGTTTGTTTTGTGCATTACGTGTCGGCTTTCCATCAAGGGTTGGATCAACGATCCTGATTAGCTGAGCATTCAATGTAAAGATTAGCGCGCTGTCGCACTTCTCGCTAGCCTTCATTTCCGCCATTATTGCGGCGAAGCACCGCTTTTTGTCCGCGATCCACCCACCAGCGGGATGAATCGATTGCATTGGCGCCTTTTCTTACTTCTACGTACAGGATTGGCCTTGGATCGTCTATGCGGTCTCCGATCAAAGTTCCGCGAGCCGTATGTTCGCCCATCGTCCCGACAGGCTCACCGGCGGCGAGTGATTGTCCGGCAGAAACGGTGATCTTGTCCAGACCTGCAAGCAACAAATGGTAGCCGTCGCCGGCATTTATGATGATCAACTTGCCATAACTGCGAAACTCGCCGGCAAATTCCACGTCACCGTCCGCCGGTGTGGTGATCTGAGCCAGTTTCCCGGTGGCAATATGCAGGCCCTCCGAGCGCCCGCCATAACCGTCCTTGTCGTTGAAATTGCGCACACGTTCGCCTTGTGCCGGATAGGCCAGCTTGCCAATGGACGAAGCAAACCGCACAGCAGGTTTCCGGCGCCTGCGTTCGGCGGCCGCTTCCTGCTTTTGTTTCAGCTCAAGAGCAGCCTGGCGGCGGGCCTTTTCTTCTGCTGCCCTGGCTACCCGTTCCGCCTCGGCGGCTTTTTCCTCGGCGATTTTCAACTCGGCAAGCCGTTTTGCTTCTGCCTCGCGTGCCTCTTGTTCAGCAATCTGGCGCGCCTTTTCAGCGGCAAGCCTGGCGATCCGTTCGGCTTCGGCCTTCTTTTCCTGCTCGGCTTTCAGCTCAGCCAACCGTCTTGCTTCAGCTTCGAGGGCTTTTTGTTCAGCAAGCAGGCGCGCTTTCTCCGCAGCTGCCCGGGCAATCCTTTCGGCTTGTGCCTTTCTCTCAGCGGCTTCTTTCGCCTCGGCAATCCGCCTGGCTTCGGCTTCACGGGCTTCTTGCTCCGCTATCCTGCGTGCCTCTTCTTCGGCCGCCTTGGCCTGGGCCTTGCGGCGCGCCTCGGCAAGGCTTGCCAGCAACTGGCGAATATCCTTGGCCCGTTGCGCCAGTTTCAGGGCGCGCTTCTGTTCGGCTGCCAGTTCGCGGGCGGTTTTCGCCAGCAGGGCCTGCTTGCGGACCAGTAATGCCTCCAGCTCGGTGCGTGCAGGTCCGAGATTGGTAATATGTGTGTCCAGTTCATCCCGGGCCGCCACTATGCGCTGGCGAACGGCTTCAAGCTCCGCCAGTTCGCGGGTGAGGCTGGCAGCCTGGCCTTTCAGGTCGGGCACGATGGCACCGAACAGCAGGGCACCGCGCACCGCGCGGGTTGCATCGTCAGGCTCAACCGCCAGTGGCGGCGGCGGATTGCGTTCCAGCTTCTGCAATCCGGCAAGCAGTTCGGCGAGCACGCCGCGCCTGGAGCGCAGCCTGGAGCGCAGCGTGTTTTCCTTCAGCGCCAGCGAAAGCAGTTTTTTCTCGCTTTCAGCAATGCGGGCTTCGCGTGACTGGATGTTGCCGGCCAGTGCGACGAGCCGGTCCGACACGCTGGCCATTTCCTCCGCCAGCACTTCACGTTCGCGATCCAGCGCGGCCGACCGTGTCTTTGCCTGCCCGATTTGGCGTTCAATGGTGCGCAGGCGGTCGGTTTCCTCATCCAGATTGCCCTGGTTCGAGGTGTCTTGCGCATGGGCAGAGCCTGTCGCCAGCCACAAAGCGGTTGCAGACAGCAGAATTGCATTATGGAACGCACGTATCAGCAAATGAGCTTTCCAGCATTTTCGATGGTCCAAGGCACCGGATCAGGAGATTTTTCGGCCCGCCATCCGCCGAATCGTTAGTCCCGGTGATACGGATGATTAACCAAAATGGTGACCACCCGGTAAATCTGTTCCGCCAAAAGCACACGCGCCAGCATGTGCGGCCAGGTCATATGACCAAATGACACTACATATCGGGCTTTTTTGCGGATTTCCGCCGCATGGCCGTCCGGGCCGCCGACAGCGAAAACCAGATCCCGGGTGCCTGATTCCAGCTCTGTCTTGATGATGCCGGCAAATTCGGCCGTGTTGATCGCCTTGCCACGCTCATCAAGCACGACGAGCGCGGCCCCCGAGGGCGCCGCATTTGCCAGCAATTCAGCTTCTTCACCGGCTCGCGCGGAGGCCTTGGGTTTGCGGGATTCGGGGAAATCAACAACGTTGAGTTCGGTTATTCCGGCCTGCCTGCCCGCCTGGCGGGTGCGCTTTGCATAAGTGTCGACAAGCTCTGCCATTGGTCCGGCCTTCATCCGGCCGATGGCGGCTATGGTCAGTTTCACCCGAAGTCTCTTTAAGACGCGGCGGTGTCAGCCGGTGCGTCCGGCGACCAGAGTTTCTCGATATTGTAGAAGGTGCGGACTTCCGGCCGGAAGATGTGAACGATCACATCGCCTGCGTCCATGACCACCCAGTCACAATGGGGCAGCCCTTCAACGCGGACATTCTTGTAGCCGGCTTCCTTCAGGGCGTCGGACAGCTGGTCGGTAATGGCCGAGACATGGCGGTTCGACCGCCCCGATGCCACAACCATGGTGTCAGCCAGTGCCGCCTTGCCATTGAGGTCGATTGAAACGACATCTTCGGCCTTGGCATCGTTAAGGCATGACTTGATGATCTTGGGGAGGGGTGGCGTGGCCTTGCGGCGAGACGCAGGCGCTGGTTTAACGGCTGTGCTTTGCGAGCCGCTACGCATAGATTGACTTGTCAGGGTTCGGGTCCTCTTGATGGCTGGAAGGCATGCGGGCTTGCTGCCTTGCAGTAATCTGTTTCTGACGGTTTGGCTGCACGATGTGCTTCTTGACCTATTCCGTTGAACGAGTGGACGTTAACAGTCAACAGGTTACGCCCGATTCTGTCGCGATTCAAGCGGTTCAGTGTGACGTGACGATGACTTTTGCGCCTTTTTGACGGGTTTGGGGCCGGGGCCCACTAGCCGAGAGAGAACGCCGGATGTCGGTTCTGAGTCTAAAGTGGACTTCGGTTCGTCGTGACATCATTTCCAGCAGCTGCCATCAGGAGACGATCTGTATTCACGTCGTGCTCTACCTCTGACTGTCTGCCGGTGCTACATTAAATTGATGAATGCACTCAAAAAAATCATGAAGGCATGGCGAAATCCAACTTAAATATAATAACAGCAGTCCTTACTGTTTTGTGCTCGGTTTTGGGTGGAGCACCGGGCCATGCGGACAGCACGTCGCCACGTTTGGCCGCATACTATGACCTGAAAATGCTGCTTTGTGACCAAACGGCTTATCAATGGAGAGGGAGCGACCCCCCGCAGCTCGCAGCAGAGGACGTTGTCCAAGTCGGCGTCGGTCGTGATGCGAGTTATGTGCTGACTACATCGGGCCGACTTCTGACCTGGCGTGAAGAATTGGACGAGAAGCAGGAAATACTTGATCAGGTCACCTGGTTTGCGGCCGGTCGCACCGGCGTGATTGCGGCGCGTTCAGACGGGAACCTGATGTATTTGGCCCGAACTAAGAGTTGGTTCGGAGAAGGCGAGCTGGTCCAAACAAAAACGGTTGATGGTTCCATAGTGACCGCGAGCATAGGTGACAGCGCCAATTACCTGGTAACCGGCGATGGCACTCTGTTCGTAAAGGGGTTTGCGCATCGCGGGCAGTATGGTGATGGAAAGCTGGAGCCTTCCGAAGTGTTTGTTGCCGTTGCAGGCGACGTGGCCGCCGTCAAGGCTCATACGGGTCATGCCATATTGCTGAAACGAGATGGCACCGTCATGGGAACCGGTGGAAACATATACGGTCCTCTCGGACGGCATGGTATCGGCGATAAAGCCATTGTCTGGGGTTCAATATTTCAGGACGCTGATGCGATTGCCACGGGTTCCAGCCACAGTTTGGCAATTCGACGAGATGGCTCATTGTGGCGTTGGGGACGTGATATCGGCCTCGATCCGGAAAAGATCATGGATAAGGTCGTTGCAGCGGCGGCGGACCAGAGCGGCAGCGTGGCATTGTCGGGCGACAATACACTCTGGCAATGGGAACGCGGTCAGCAACCCAGACAACACTTTCAGTGCCCGTAGTGGGTAGTTTCCGACATCTCGGGAACAGCCAGCAGTGGCAGCTTTGTCCGCATAGCCGACCTGTGATTTTCTAAGATCGTTGCGTTTTGAGTCTAGCCGCCACTGGTGGCATTGCCGTTGCGGATGGCTGTCGAGCTTTCAGGACGCAGGGGCATGTTCAGGAAGCACCAGGCGGGTGCCGCCCTGTCGGCCAACTGACCGGCATCAGCTGCGTCCAGACGGTGGCCTGCCAACAGGCGCGCGGCCGGTGAACTGAGCGCCTTTCGGGTCCAGCCGGGCCGGGCAAACACGGCCAGTGGCAGGGTCGCCGGGATTTGCCGCCAGTCGTTCCAGTGATGTAACCCTGCAAAACTGTCCGCGCCCATGATCCAGACAAACCGGGAGTGCCGGAACATCGGCGCCAGGGCGTTAAAGGTCTGCGCTGTGGTGCGGGTGCCGAGTTCTGCTTCCATGCCGGTCACAACCAGCCGTGGATTTGCCGCGAGGCTTTTGGCGAGGGCCAGGCGGTCGTCGAAATCTCCGGTATCTCGGGCGTCCTTGAGCGGGTTCTGCGGCGACACCAGCCACCAGACCTGGTCCAGCTGCAGCCGTTTCAGGGCTTCTTCCGACACCGCGACATGACCGTCATGGGCCGGGTTGAAGGACCCGCCAAACAGGCCGATGCGCTGGGCCGATATGGCGGAAACGGAATACAGGCCGGAAATCATCGAGCGTCCGTCACGGCCGGGTCTGTCCGGAACCGCGCACCTGGTACTTGAACGTGGTGAGCTGTTCGAGTCCGACCGGGCCACGGGCGTGCAGCTTGCCGGTGGCGATGCCGATTTCCGCGCCAAAGCCGAACTCGCCGCCGTCGGCAAACTGGGTCGAGGCATTGTGCATGACAATGGCGCTGTCCACCTCGTTCAGGAAACGCACGGCGGTATCGGCGTCGTCGGTGATGATGCAGTCGGTGTGCTGCGACCCGAAGCGGGCAATATGGTCCATGGCGTCATCCAGCCCCGTCACCGATTTCATGGCGATGACGGCGTCGAGGAACTCCATGCCCCAGTCGGCGTCACTTGCCGGCACGCTGGCCTGCGATACGGCATTGACCGCCTGATCTGCATGTACTTCGCAGCCCTTCGCCCTCAGAGCATTGATGATGGCGGGCGCATGGCTGGCCACCACATCCTCATGCACCAGCACACATTCGGCTGCGCCACATACACCGGTGCGGCGCATTTTCGCGTTGGTGATGATGTCCACCGCCATGACGGGATCAGCCGCCTTGTCGACATAGACGTGGCAGATGCCTTCAAGGTGGGCAAACACCGGCACACGCGCTTCGTCCTGAACGCGGCCGACCAGTGACTTGCCGCCGCGCGGCACAATGAGATCGACGGTGCCGCCAAGGCCCTGCAGCATCATGCCGACCGCGGCACGGTCAGGCGTGGGCACCATCTGGATCGCCGCTTTGGGAAGCCCTGCTTCCTCAAGACCTGCCTGCAGGCACTCGACGATCAGGCCGGAGCTGTCATGACTGTCCGAGCCGCCACGCAAAATCGCGGCATTGCCAGACATCATGGCCAGCGCGCCGGCATCTGCGGTGACGTTGGGCCGGCTCTCGTAGATAATGCCAATGACGCCGATGGGGACGCGCACCCGGGTGAAGTCCAGTCCGTTGGGCCGTTGCCAGTTGGCCATGACGGCGCCGACCGGATCGGGCAGGGCTGCGACAGCTTCCAGGCCTTGTGCCATTGCCTCTATACGCTCGACCGTCAGTGTCAGCCGGTCGATAAACGAGGCCGGTTTGCCGGTGGCTTCAGCGCGTGCAACATCTGATTGATTGGCTTCCAGCAACCGTGCCTGCGAGGCCCGGATTCGCGATGCCATGGCCTGCAGGGCAGCCTGTTTGTCGGCTGTCGGCGCAGTTGCCAGTATGGTTGCGGCATCGCGGGCGCGATTGCCAAGGGCCAGCATGTCGCGCTCCAGGTCAACTGCAGCGGCGGCGATGGTTTCAGCCATGTTCATGCGGTGTCCTTTCCGGTCATCACCAGGTCATCGCGATGCACCATTTCATCACGCCCGGCCAAACCCAGCAATGCCTCAATTTCCGACGACTTGCGCCCGGCGATGATTTCCGCATCCGAGGCATCATAGGCGCTCAGGCCCCGGGCGATCTCCCGGCCGTTTTGCGTCGTGATGGCGACAGTGTCACCGCGCGAGAAGCGCCCGGTGACCTGGCGTACACCGGCAGGCAGCAGGCTGCGGCCCTTGCCGAGCGCGATTGCTGCCCCGTCGTCGACAATCAGCCTGCCTGCCGGTTCAAGCGAACCTGCAATCCAGCGCTTGCGGGCCGTGGCAGGCGTTGCGGCGGACCTGAACCAGGTGGCGCGACTGCCGTTCAGGACGCGGGTCAGCGGCCTGTCTTCATGGCCGGAGGTAATCACCATGGAGGCACCGGCGCTGGTGGCTATGCGGGCGGCCTCGATCTTGGTGATCATGCCGCCGGATCCCATGCCCGACACCGGCGCACCGGCCATGGCGACAATATCAGGCG